>NZ_JBVFTR010000004.1:3657341-4016012 GCF_055693285.1 Roseobacter sp. S87 | reverse complement strand
AAATCACACCCGAAGCCTCCGCATGTCAGCCAGCCTTCGCCGGACACCCGGAAACGATTGCCCTGCCACGCTGATGTCGCAGGCGGAAGGCTTCACACAGGCGATGCCGGACAGAGACCGCTAGCCCGGGCAGTCGGGCACACAGGCAAAAACATGCCACATATCAGGGTGCCGTTAAGTCCGCTTCCAAAGTGACGCAACGTTCGGGTTACGTAAACGTGAACCGGTGTTGTAGCAGAGGACCCAATCCTTAACTGAGGCGTAATCCGACGCCACTAGAGTGAAGCTTATGTCCGAGACCTATATGACAATCCGCGAGATGTGTGACGCCTTTGATGTCACGCCGCGAACGTTGCGGTTCTACAGAATCCAAAGAGCTGCTGTTCCCGGTCCGTGAGGGCCAGAAACGTCTTTTCACCCGCCGTGACCGGGCGCGCCTGAAGCTCATCCTGCGCGGCAAGCGTTTTGGCTTCAGCCTCGAGGAAATCCGCCAGCTTCTCGACCTCTACGACGCAGGCGATCAGCAGCGCACGCAGATGATGGCGACCTTTGATGTTGCACAGCGTCGTCTGGCCAGCCTCGTTGAACAGCGCGACGCCCTCAACGACGCCATCGACGAGCTCAGAGATCAGCTGAAATGGGGCGAGCAGATGCTCGCCTCGATGAACAAGGCGCCCAAAGCCGCCGAATAAACAGAAACGACAGTTTTCGTATCAGGGAGAGACCGATGCCCGGCTACACACCACCTACCAAAGACATGCAGTTTATCCTGCACGATGTTCTCAACGTCACCGGCCAGACCATTCCCGGCTATGACGAACTGGAAGCCGATTTCACGTCGGCCATTCTGGAAGAAGCTGGCAAGCTGACGTCAGAAGTGCTCGCGCCGCTCAACGTGGTGGGCGACACCGAAGGCTGCCGCCTGGAGAACGGCGTGGTCCGCACGCCCACCGGTTTCAAAGCGGCCTTTGAACAGGTCAAGGAAGGCGGCTGGCCCGGTCTCGACATGCCCGAGGAATTCGGCGGTCAGAACATGCCCTGCGTGATCGGCACAGCAGTGGGCGAGATGTTCTCGTCCGCAAACATGGCCTTCACGATGTACCAGGGCCTGACCCACGGTGCGGCCTCTGCCATCCTTGCGCACGGCAGCCAGCAGCAGAAAGAAACGTATCTGCCGAAGATGGTCGCCTGCGACTGGACCGGTACGATGAACCTGACGGAACCGCACTGCGGGACCGATCTGGGTCTGATGCGCACCAAGGCTGAACCGCAGGACGATGGCAGCTACAAAATCACCGGCCAGAAAATCTTTATCTCGGCTGGCGAGCACGACATGTCCGACAACATCATCCACCTGGTGCTGGCTAAAATCTCCGGCGCACCGGAGGGCATCAAAGGTGTCTCTCTGTTCATCGTGCCGAAGTTCCTGGTCAACGAAGACGGTTCCCTGGGAGAGCGGAACGGCGTTGCCGTGGGTAAAATCGAAGAAAAGATGGGCATCCACGGCAACTCCACCTGCGTGATGAACTATGACGGTGCAACCGGGTACCTTCTCGGCGAAGAGCACAAAGGCATGCGCGCGATGTTCACGATGATGAACGAAGCGCGCCTCGGTGTGGGCATGCAGGGTCTGAGCCAGGCCGAAGTCGCCTATCAGAACGCACTGGAATACGCCAAGGACCGGCTGCAGGGCCGCGACGTGACCGGCGCCAAAAATCCTGACGGTCCCGCCGATCCGCTGATCGTGCACCCGGACATCCGCCGTTCGCTGATGGATCAGAAGAGCTTTGCCGAAGCCGCACGTGCGTTCATCCTCTGGGGCTCCACGATGATCGACGCAGCCCACCGTTCGGGTGACGCTGATGCGGACGGCCTTGTGTCGCTGCTGACCCCCGTCATCAAAGGCTTCCTGACTGACCAGGGCTACGACATGACCATCAAGGCACAGCAGGTCTATGGCGGCCACGGCTATATCGAGGAATGGGGCATGTCCCAGTTCACCCGCGATGCCCGGATCGCTATGATCTACGAAGGCGCAAACGGCGTGCAGGCGCTGGATCTGGTGGGCCGCAAACTCGCACAGGATGGTGGCAAACACGTGATGGCCTTCTTTGAGCTGGTCAAAAGCTTCATCAAAGAGAACGCAGGTCAGGACGAGGCGTTTGACGCGCAGTTCCTAGAACCGCTTAAATCCGCGTCCAAGGACCTGCAGGCCGCGGGTATGTATTTCATGCAGAACGGTATGAAAAACCCCAACAACGCGCTGTCGGGCTCCTATGACTTCATGCACCTGTTCGGGCATGTCTGCCTCGGCCTGATGTGGGCAAAGATGGGCAAGGCGGCACGGGATGCCCTCGCCTCCGGTGCTTCCGACGTCGCGTTTTACGAGACAAAGCTGAACACCGGCCGCTACTATATGGCACGTCAGCTGCCCGGCACTGCCCTGCACCTGTCGCGTATCCAGACCGGCGCGGACACGGTGATGGCGCTGGATGCGGCAAACTTCTGATGCGGGGGCGCGGCCTGTCCGCGCCTCTGACCACACCTGAACCGGGAGACCCGGATGCCGAAACGTTTCCGCCTGACACGCCGATTTCCCGTTGCCATGACGGAAGACGGGTACCGGCGGCTGAAACGATTTGCATCGGAGGCCGGTCTTGATGAGGGTGAAGCGCTGTCCTTTCTGTTCGAAAACTTCGACAGCGTGATCAACGAAGAGACCTTTGGCCACCGGCTGCGGCTCTTCAATGCGGAACTTGATGCGCGCAAGCGCTGACCTGACGGACCCCGGGGGGAGCACCATGAATACCAGCCCGACTGCCTGGATGACCGACGAACACCGCATGATCGCGGACATGACGGCTCAGTTCATCTCCAACGAATGGGCGCCGCGGTTTGAGACCTGGCGCAAACAGGGCGAAATGGACCGCAGCACATGGGCCGAGGCCGGGGAGCTGGGACTGTTGTGCCCGTCCGTGCCCGAAGAATACGGCGGCGCCGGTGGTGATTTCGGCCACGAGGCCGCCATTCTGATCGAAGCAAGCCGGGCCAATCTGGCAAGCTGGGGGCACGGCATCCATTCCGGGATCGTCGCGCATTACGTGCTGGCCTATGGCACCGAAGACCAGAAAAAGCGCTGGCTGCCGAAAATGGCTTCCGGCGAGTTGGTGGGCGCTCTGGCCATGACCGAACCCTCCACCGGATCAGATGTGCAAAGCATCAAAACCCGCGCGATCCGGGATGGGAACGCGTACAAACTCTCCGGCCAGAAGACATTCATCACCAATGGCCAGCACGCCAATCTGATCATTGTCGCGGCCAAAACGGACCCGTCCGAGGGCTCAAAGGGCGTCTCGCTCGTCGTTGTTGAAACCGACGGGGCCGACGGGTTCCAGCGCGGGCGCAACCTGGAGAAAGTGGGACTGCACGCGGCCGATACCTCTGAGCTGTTTTTTGACGGGGTGGAAATCCCGCCGGAAAACATCCTTGGCGGTGCCGAGGGCCAGGGGTTTTACCAGATGATGCAGCAGCTACCGCAGGAGCGTCTGATCATTGCCTGTGGTGCTGTTGGCGCGATGGAAGGTGCGGTCGAGCGCACTATTTCCTACTGCAAGGAACGTGAGGCCTTTGGCGGCCCGCTGACACAGTTCCAGAACACACGGTTCAAACTGGCGGAATGCAAAACCAAAACCGCTGTGGCCCGCGCGTTTCTGGATGAATGCATGACCGAGCACCTGCGCGGTGAGCTGACTGTCGAAAAGGCGGCCATGGCCAAATACTGGCTGACGGACACCCAGGGTGAGGTGCTGGATGAATGTGTTCAGCTGCATGGCGGCTACGGCTTTATGCAGGAATACGCAGTCGCGGAAATGTGGGCAGACGCGCGGGTGCAACGCATCTACGGTGGCACCAATGAGATTATGAAAGAGCTGATTTCACGGTCGCTCTGACACCGGAATGCCTTGGGAGGGGCGTCTGACATGACAATCAAACTTCACTGTTTTGGCGAAAGCGGTAATGCATACAAAGCGGCTCTGGCGCTGGAGCTTTCCGGTCTCGACTGGGAAGCGGTCAAGGTCGACTTTTTTGCAGGCGAGACCCGCACACCGGAATACCGCCGGGACGTTAACAAAATGGGCGAGGCGCCAGTGCTGGTGGACGGCGATATCCGGCTCAGCCAGTCGGGCGTGATCCAGGATTACGTATCTGAGAAGTCAGGGAAATTCGGTGGCAAAGACGCGCATGAACGCCGCGAGATCCTGCGCTGGGTGCTGTGGGACAATCACAAGCTCAGTTCCGGCGCCGGGATGACACGGTTCCTGATGAATTTTCTGCCCGAAGACAAACGCCCGCAGGAGGTGATTGCCTTCCAGCAGGGCCGTCTGAAGGCGGCCTATGCAGTACTGAACGACCATCTGCAGGGACGCGACTGGATTGTGGGCGACGGGATCACCAACGCTGACATCAGCTGCTGCGGCTACCTTTATTACCCTGAGCCCTTTGGCTTTGACCGGGCCGACTGGCCCAACATTGATGCCTGGCTCACCCGTATTTCTGAGACACCGGGGTGGAAAGCCCCTTACGACCTGATGCCCGGCTCCCCTGCGGACCGGGCCTGACAAGACGGGTGCACAGAGCACCCATAGGAGAAGAAGATGACCGAAGCCTATATCTATGACGCGCTGCGCACCCCGCGCGGCAAGGGCCGCAAGGACGGCAGCCTGCACGAGGTGACAGCCCTCCGCCTGTCTGCGCAGACGCTGAACGCCGTGAAAGAACGCAACAATCTCGAAGGGCACGCGGTCGAGGACGTGATCTGGGGCAACGTGACCCAGGTAATGGAACAGGGCGGCTGCCTCGCGCGCTCTGCTGTGCTGGCCTCGGACCTTGATGAACGCATCCCGGGTCTGGCGATCAACCGGTTCTGCGCCTCTGGCATGGAAGCGGTCAATCTGGCGGCAAACCAGGTCAGCGGCGGTGCCGGTGACGGCTATATCGCCGGCGGTGTCGAAATGATGGGCCGCGTGGCCATGGGCTCAGACGGAGCGGCCATTGCGGTGGACCCTTCGATCGCGATGGAACAGTATTTCGTACCGCAGGGCATCAGCGCCGACATCATTGCAACCGAGTACGGCTTTACCCGCGATGATGCGGACCAACTCGCGGTTGAATCCCAGCGTCGCGCCAAAGCCGCATGGGATGACGGCCGTTTCGCAAAATCGGTAATCGAAATCCGCGACCAGAACGGCCTGCCGATCCTGGATCACGACGAATATATGCGTCCGCAGACCGACATGCAGAGCCTTGGCGGCCTGAACCCTGCGTTCCAGGCGATGGGCGAGGTCATGCCCGGTTTTGATAAGGTCGCGCTGATGAAATATCCGCACCTGGAAAAAATCAACCACATCCACCACGCCGGCAACTCCAGCGGCATTGTGGACGGCGCGGCGGCGCTGCTGATCGGCTCAAAGGAATTTGGCGAAAAGCATGGGTTGAAACCCCGCGCCCGTATCCGCGCAACGGCGAAAATTGGTACCGATCCGACCATCATGCTGACCGGCCCCGTGCCCGTGACGCAAAAGATCCTTGCTGATAATGGCATGGATATCAAAGACATCGACCTCTTTGAGGTCAACGAAGCCTTTGCATCCGTTGTCCTTCGGTTCATGCAGGCCTTCGATGTGGATCACGACCGGGTCAATGTGAATGGTGGCTCCATCGCCATGGGTCACCCGCTGGGTGCCACGGGCGCAATGATCATCGGCACGCTGCTTGATGAAATGGAACGTGCGGACAAGGAAACCGGGCTTGCGACGCTCTGCATCGCGTCCGGTATGGGTGCCGCCACCATCATCGAACGGGTCTGATACCGGATCATGCAGTCTGCCAAAGCTATATATCAGTCTGTACTCGACCGGCTCTCAAAGGCGGTTTTCGACAACGATTATCGCCTGTGGTCCTCGATCATGGCGATACCGTTTCAGATGACAACCGCCGAAGGCACGCTGGTGCATGAAAACGAGCGTGACGTCGCGGTGGGGTTTGCTGATTTTGTCGGTGCCCTGCGACGCAAAAACGTTGCTCGCATGGACCAGATCTGCCGCTTTGCCTATCAGTCGGAACCGGACACGATCACCGGCTATCATGACACGGTCATGTATACGGCAGACGGTATGGCGCTGCCGGAGTATACGGTCAAATGGGTACTGCATCTGCAGGACAACGGCCGCTGGCGGATTTCAAAGGATGTGAGCACCATCAGCGCCGAAGACCGGCAGCTGCTGCCGCACAGTGACTTCACGCAGTTTCAGCGCGAGGACACAACCGAAGAGCAGCGCCTGCGCCGTGTCGTGCAGACCATGCTCGACAAGGCAGACAGCACCCTGCTGCACGGCGATTTCGACGAATGGAAAGACAGCTACATGCTGCCCCTCGTCGTTGAAACGCGCTACGGCCAGCAGATCATCGAAGACATGCAGACCCTGAAGGACGATTTTGCGATCTATCGCAAAGAGTTCAAAATTCACGGCGTCACGGACATCACCCGTGCGATCCGGACAGCCGAAAAACTCGACGACAACCTGATGCTGGCGACCTACCGCGCCCACGTGATCAGCGGAGCGCGTTATGTGGTGCCGCCCTGGACCGGCGCAATGACGTTCCGCCGCGAGGGTGGCTTCTGGTACATCACCAAGATCATGCAGGCCATGGGACACCTGAACTGGACCACCCAGGATCATCTGGATCACGGTGGCCTGCCGTCTGCCGACATCATCGACATAGCAAAAGACAGCCCGAAAAGAGGGAATAGGTAACATGACAGATTTCGCAATGAACACCGATGCCGAAGGCATCGCCACCATCACCTGGGATGTGAAACAGAAGTCCATGAACGTGATGACACTGGAGGCCTGGGACGATCTGGAAGCACTGATCGACGAAGGCCTCGGCGACGACGCGGTCAAAGGTATCATCATCACCTCCGGCAAGCCGGACAGTTTTGCCGGTGGCATGGACCTCAACGTGATCGCGCGGATGAAGGAAATGGCGGGCGACAACCCGGCCAAAGGTCTGTTTGACGGCATCATGAACGCCCACCGCATTATGCGCAAAATCGAACTGGCGGGCATGGACCCCAAAACGCAGAAGGGCGGCAAGCCCATTGCGACCGTCCTGCCCGGCACGGCTCTGGGCATTGGTCTGGAAATTCCGCTCTCCACGCACCGCATTTTTGCCGCCACCAATCCAAAGGCCAAAATCGGCCTGCCCGAGATCATGGTCGGCATTTTCCCCGGCGCAGGTGGCACCACCCGCCTGACGCGCAAAATGGGGGCCATGGCGGCCTCACCCTTCCTGCTCGAAGGCAAGCTGGTGGACCCGGCCAAAGCAAAGGGCGCGGGCCTGATTGATGAAGTCAGCGATGATCCGATGGCGGCCGCGCGTGACTGGGTGCTCAATGCCAAAGACGCGGACCTGGTAAAGCCCTGGGACGCAAAGGGATACAAAATGCCCGGCGGCGCCCCCTATCATCCGGCTGGATTTATGACCTTCGTTGGGGCCTCGGCCATGGTCAACGGCAAAACGCAAGGGGTCTACCCGGCGGCCAAAGCACTGCTGTCGGCGGTCTACGAAGGGGCACTTGTGCCGTTTGACACCGCCCTGAAAATTGAGGCGCGCTGGTTCACCAACGTACTGATGAACCCGTCGTCGTCCAACATGATCCGCTCGCTCTTTGTGAACAAGGAAGCGCTGGAAAAAGGTGCGGTGCGCCCGGCAGATGTCGCGGATCAGCGCGTGAAAAAACTGGGCGTGCTTGGTGCCGGTATGATGGGAGCAGGCATCTCCCTGGTCTCTGCGCAGGCCGGCATCGAGGTTGTGCTGATCGACCAGACCCAGGAAGCGGCAGACCGCGGCAAGGACTACACCGCGACATTCGCCGATAAGGGCATTGCGCGGAAAAAAACAACGCCGGAGAAAAAGGAACAGCTGCTCTCGCTGATCACAGCCACCACCGATCTGAATGCGCTGAAAGACTGTGATCTGATCATCGAGGCGGTCTTTGAGGACCCGAAGGTCAAGGCCGAAATGACACAGAAGGTCGAGGCGGTGATCCCCGAAGACTGCATTTTTGCCTCCAATACCTCCACTCTGCCGATCACCGGTCTCGCCAAAGCATCAAGCCGCCCGGAACAGTTCATTGGTATCCACTTCTTCTCGCCCGTCGAAAAGATGCTGCTGGTGGAAATCATCAAGGGCAAAGGCACCGGTGACAGGGCTGTGGCCAAGGCGCTGGATTATGTACGCCAGATCCGCAAAACCCCGATCGTGGTCAATGACGCGCGGTTCTTTTATGCCAACCGCTGCATCCTGCCGTATGTCAACGAAGGCGTGCGGATGCTCAAGGAAGGTGTCGAGCCTGCACTCATTGAAAATGCGGCCAAGCTGGTGGGCATGCCCCTGGGACCGCTGCAGCTCACAGACGAAACCTCGATTGATCTAGGAGCCAAAATCGCCCGTGCGACCAAAGCGGGCATGGGCGACGCCTATGACGACTTCGCCGACGAGGTGATCTTCTGGATGGAAGAGACGGGCCGTCTGGGGCGCAAAGCCAACGCCGGGTTCTATGCCTACGACGAAAAGGGCAAACGTCAGGGGCTGTGGGAAGGTCTGCGCGACCGGTATACGCCGCGTGACGATCAGCCCGACCTGATCGACGTGCAGCACCGCCTTCTGTTTGCGCAGACGCTGGAGGCCGTCCGCGCGCTGGAAGAAGGCGTGCTGATGGACATCCGCGAGGGTGACGTGGGCGCGATCCTCGGCTGGGGTTTTGCCCCGTGGTCCGGTGGCCCGCTCAGCTGGCTGGATATGCTGGGCACTTCCTATGCCGCCGAACGCTGTGATCAGCTGACGGATGCTTTCGGCCCGCGTTTCTCCTGCCCTGATCTGCTGCGCGAGATGGCGTCAAAGAACCAAAGCTTCTACGGACGCTTCGGGACACAGGCTGCCGCGGCCTGAACCGCCGCAAACCCAAATGCGACAAAGTAGGGGGGCCATCGCGGCCCCCTTTTGCATTTTCCGGCCTGTCCGGTCTGAGAACGGCTCCGAAATGCCACGCGCGGGCTTTTCAATCCCCACAAAAACAATATCGTGACCGCTGCGGCAGAACCTGCCTGCGATCATATCGGCTGGGGAGAGAGACAATGGGCTGGATGAGAGACGAGACGGGGCTGGACAAATGCGCCGCAAACCATGTGGCGCTGACGCCTCTGTCGCACCTGCGCCGGGCCTCACAGGTTTTTGCGGATCATCCTGCCGTCATCTATGGAACGCACCGGGTCACCTATTCCGAATACTACGGCCGTTGCAGCAGGCTGGCCTCGGGCCTGTCTGCCCGTGGTATCGGATCCGGCGACGTCGTTGCCACGATCCTGCCGAACATCCCCGCCCAGGCCGAAGCGCATTTTGGCGTACCCGCCTGCGGTGCGGTTCTGAACACCATCAACACCCGTCTGGATGTCGATACTGTCAGCTACATCTTCGCGCATGGAGAAGCGCGCCTGGCCCTGGTCGACACCCAGTTCATTGAGCTCGCAGAGGCTGCTGTCGCTGAAATGGACGGCCCCGGACCGACCCTCATCGAAGTGCCCGACCCCGCCGCAGGCTACCCCGCCACCGGCCGCCACCTGCAATATGAAACGCTGCTGTCCGAGGGCGATCCCGGTTTTGACTGGATCATGCCTGAAGACGAATGGGAAAGCATCGCGCTCAGCTACACCTCCGGCACGACCGGGCGCCCCAAGGGCGTGGTTCATCATCACCGGGGGGCCTACCTGATGACCATGGGCACGGTGATCAGCTGGCGCATGGCACTGAACCCGGTCTACCTGACCATCGTGCCGCTCTTTCACTGCAACGGCTGGAACCACACATGGATGATGCCGGTGCTGGGCGGGACCATCGTGTGCTGCCGCGATATCACTGCAGGCAATATTTATGACGCCATCGCCGACGAGGGCGTCACGCATTTCGGTGGCGCCCCCATCGTGCTGAATATGATCGTGAACGCCTCTGAGACAGAGCGCCGGGATTTTGATCACCTTGTCGAGGTCTTTACGGCTGGCGCGCCCCCTGCTCCGGCGACCCTCGCCAAGATTGAGGCGCTGGGGTTCAATGTGACCCAGGTCTACGGGCTGACCGAGACCTACGGTCACGTGACCGAATGCCTCTGGCGCGGTGCCGACTGGGATGATCTGGACAAGCCGGAGCGCGCCGCAGTCAAGGCGCGGCAGGGTGTGGCCTTCCCCATGATGGAACACATCACGGCGCTGGACGCGGATATGCAGCAGATCCCCATGGACGGCGAAGCCCAGGGCGAGATCATGATCCGCGGGAACGCGGTGATGAAAGGGTATTACAAAAACCCCGAAGCCACCCGCGAAAGCTTTGAGGGCGGGTACTTTCATTCGGGTGATATCGCTGTCCAGCACGCGGACGGCTATCTGCAGATCGCGGACCGGGCCAAAGACATCATCATTTCGGGCGGTGAAAACATCTCCTCGGTCGAGGTTGAGGGCGTGCTGATGGAACACGACGATGTCCTGCTCGCCGCAGTGGTGGCCAAACCGGATGAAAAGTGGGGCGAAGTGCCCTGTGCCTTTGTCGAGCTGAAACCGGGCGCCACAGGAGACGCGGCCGCACTGATTGCCTTTTCGCGCCAGACACTTGCCGGCTTCAAAGCCCCGAAACATGTCGAGTTCAGGGAACTGCCCAAGACATCGACCGGCAAGATTCAGAAGTTTGAGCTGCGCAAACTGGCCAAAACTCTCTGACGCGACCCGCCATTGCCGTTTCGTCCGGGGTCTGCCGGTGTTAGACTGCCCGCGAGAGGGAACGGGCAGACATCACCGCAATGACGGCTCTGACGAAATACGCAAGGCTCGAAGCGAGCGGGTTGTGGCGCGCGTCGCCGCAGGACCAGCGCCGCGAGGTCGTTATTTCCGTCGGAGAAGCCACGCTGACCATCTCAGACATGCGCGACAAGCCGATTACGCACTGGTCCCTGGCTGCGATCCGCAGGGCCAACCCGGGACAGCGCCCCGCCATCTTCCACCCGGACGGCGACACCGGCGAAACGCTGGAACTGGACGCCTCTGAGGCGCAGATGATTGACGCCATCGAAAAACTCCGCCGCGCCGTAGAGCGGACACGCCCGCGTCCCGGTCGCCTGCGCTGGGCGGGGATGCTGCTGTCGCTGGCACTCGTCGCAGCCCTGGCACTCTTCTGGCTGCCCGGCGCTCTGATCAGCCACACCGTCTCGGTCGTCCCCCAGGTCAAACGCGCCGAAATCGGTGATGCGCTGATGGTGCGCATCGAACGTATGACCGGGCCCGCCTGTTCTGATCCCGCAGGCACCCGCGCGCTGCGCGACCTGCGGGCACGGCTGGGGACAGGGCCGATCAGCATGGTGCCCGGGATCATCGGCACCAGTCTGCATCTGCCCGGGGGCAGGATCGTCATGGACCGTGCCCTGGTCGAAGACTATGAGGAACCGGATGTGGTGGCCGGATTTGCCCTGGCAGCACACACCATGGCCCGGCAGTCAGATCCGCTGCGCGATCTGCTGGAGGTCACCGGCACCTGGTCCGGTTTCCGGCTGCTCACCACCGGACGGCTCGAAGGCGACACGCTGGACCGCTACGCCGAACACCTGCTGACCGGAACCCGGGCGCAACCGGCGATGAGCGGACTGCTGGATGTCTTTGCCACGGCCTCTGTGCGCAGCACGCCCTATGCCTATGCGCGCGATATCACCGGGGAAACGGTTCTGCCGCTGATCGAGGGGGATCCGATGTCCGGCAAAGAGCCTGCCGAACTTCTCAGCGATGCGGACTGGCTCCGCCTGCAGGGGATCTGCGGCGGCTGACGGCTGCTCAGCGGTCTGGCTCAACCATAGGCGTTGTCAGCGTCCAGGTTTCCTGCATCCTAGCGTGACCCGCCAGCGTCTGTTCGGCCCGACGCGGGTTCATGCGCCCGTCGTTCCACGCCTTGCGGTACCCTTTGGGCACGCGCACCGGTTTGAAATCGCGGCGTTCTTCGAAAACATGCTTTGGCAGAACACGTGCTGATCCGCTGATCCCGAGCGCCTGCGCCGTCTCCGGTGTCACGACAATACCAGCGACACTCTGAAGCGCGGGCGTGCCCTGGACCTGTGCCCGGCGCGCGGACGATGTTTTTTTCCTGCGCGGTTTTTGGGGGGTTGCGGCGGGCGTTGCCGCGGCCACAACAGTCTCTGCCGCGGGCTCTGGTGCGGCTGCGATGGTTGTCCCGCCCGCCGCAGGAACCGGCACCGGAGCCGTCTTTCCGGGTTGCGCCGGGGTATCGAACGTAGGTGCACGGCCACAGATCTGCTGGCGGTTGCGGTCAACCCGCGGTGCCCAGCGGACAGCGTCATCTACGCCGACGCGGGTAAAGACACACCCCGCACTGTCGACATATTGTTTGCCTCGGAATGTCACCGGAGGAAACTCGCTCGGACGCAGGCTGTCCTGAGCCGAAACGGTGCCGACCGTGGTCATCATGCCGGCAGCCAGCGCAACAACCGCAATAGTTCTGGTAAGTATCATCATTGCCCCCACAAGATATGGAGACGATGCCTCAGCCACCGCGCCAAGGCAAGCGCCGCAGCGGCCCTGGCGGGGCTGCAGGCGGATTATTTTGTGCCAAACATCCGGTCGCCAGCATCGCCAAGGCCCGGCACGATGTATCCGATGTCGTTCAGGCGCTCGTCGACCGCAGCTGTGACAATCGGCACGTCCGGATGGGCTTCTTTCATGCGGGCGATTCCCTCGGGTGCGGCAAGCAGACAGAGGAACCGGATATTCGTCGCACCGGCTTCTTTCAGCAGATCAATCGCCGCCACCGACGAATTACCCGTGGCCAGCATCGGATCAACCGCAATCACCAGCCGGTCTTCCAGGGCTTCCGGCACCTTGAAATAATACTGTACGGGTCTGAGCGTTTCTTCATCGCGGTACAGCCCCACGAAACCCACGCGCGCCGAAGGGATCAGCTCCAGAACCCCGTCCAGCAACCCGTTTCCGGCCCGCAGGATAGAGATCAGCGCAAGCTTCTTGCCGTCGAGCGTCGGCGCATCCATCGTCTGCATCGGCGTCTCAATCTGCTTTGTGGTCATCGGCAGACCGCGCGTCACCTCATAGGCCAGCAACTGGCTGATCTCGCGCAGCAGCTGCCGGAACACGGCCGTCGGGGTTTTCTGATCCCGCATGATGGTCAGTTTGTGCTGCACGAGCGGGTGATCAACGACGGTCAGATGTTCAGACATTATTTCTTCCTTGCAGGTTTCATTCCGTTTAGCCCCGATCCGCACAGGCCCGCAAGGCTCCACCGCGTGGTTTCAGACGCCTGCCTCAGACCGGTGCATCGATCCCCAGATGATGCGCAACAAGTCCGGCCACATCGGTAAAGCCGATCTGCCCCAGCGTACCACCGCCCTTGCCCGCGACCAGAACCGGAACCCGTTCGCGCGTGTGATCGGTGCCCTTCCAGGTCGGATCGTTGCCGTGATCCGCCGTCAGCACCAGCAGGTCACCGGGGCGCAGTGCGGCGATCACATCACCGATCTCGGTATCGAACCATTCAAGCGCCCGGGCATAGCCCGATACATCACGCCGGTGGCCATAGAGACTGTCAAATTCGACGAAATTAGCAAAGGTCAGGCTGCCGTCAATGGCTGTGCGCACGGCATCCTTCAGGTACCGCATCAGCTCGGAATCCGTGCCTTTTCTGACGTCATCAATGCCGGTCATTGAAAAAATGTCACCGATCTTACCAATGGCGCTGACATGCCCGCCTGCGTCCTGAACCCAGTTGGTAAGCAGTTTCTTCGGCGGCCGGATCGCATAATCACGGCGGTTAGGCGTACGCGTGAACCCGGTTTCCGCGTCGCCTGTGAAAGGCCGCGCAATGACCCGCCCCACCTTCATCGCGTGCAGATCCGGTGCAAGCTCCGAACACAGATGCAGCAGCGCCTCAAGGCCAAAGTGTTCCTCATGCGCCGCGATCTGAAACACCGAGTCTGCTGAGGTATAACAAATGGGCTGGCCTGTCCGCACATGCTCCGCGCCGTGTTGCGCGATGATCTCTGTACCCGACGCGTGACAGTTGCCCAGAATGCCGTCTGCACCGGATATCGCACAGACACGGGCCACGATCTCATCCGGAAATGCCGGCGTCTCATCCGGGAAATAATGCCAGTCCCAGGGCACCGGCAATCCTGCAAGCTCCCAGTGTCCCGATGGCGTGTCCTTGCCCCGTGACAACTCCGTTGCCGCGCCCCAGAGCCCCAACGGCTCACGGCCCAGCCCCGGAGCCGCCACCCCGCACGCCAGATGTACCGCCCGGCCAAGACCGAGGTTGTCCAGATTGGGCAGCATCAGCGGCCCCTGCCGGCCCACTTTTGCCTCGCCGCGCGCACAGGCCTCGGCGATATGACCGACGGTATTTGACCCGGTATCGGGGACATTCCCGTTGAAAAACAGGTCCGCATCGGGCGCGCCACCGATCCCGACCGAATCCATCACAACCAGAAACGCACGGGGCATCAGTCTATCCTTTCCAGGATCAGATCCGGAAGATCCACTGGCGCACTGTCCTGCAGTGTGATCGCATTTCGTACCACGGCAGCTGCGGCATCAGCAGCCTCAGAGCGCGCCGCATGCACCACTGCCAGTGGCTGTCCCCGGGTAACGTGCTCGCCAAGGCGGACAACTCCGGCAAGACCAACCGCCGGATCAACGCGGTCGCTTTCTACACGGCGCCCCCCGCCCAGTGACACAACCGCCATGCCCAGCGCCTCTCCGTCGATGGCACCGACCCAGCCACTTTCGCGCGCCGTGATCTCGCGGATCACATTTGCCTCCGGAAGAAACCGCGCGCTGTTTTCCAGAAACCGCACAGGCCCGCCCATCGCGGCCACCATACGCCCGAACCGCTCGGCAGCGCGTCCGTCACGGATCGCGTCATCAATCGCGTCAGCACCGGCCTGGACATCCTCCGCCAGGCCCGCGTTGGCCAGCAATACACCGCCCAGCGCTGCGGATATCTCCACCAGCGGGCCACGGATCTCACCGTTCAGCACACACACAACCTCCGCCACCTCCAGCGCATTCCCGAGGGCCGGTGCCAGCGGCTGGCTCATATCACTGATCACCGCCGTGGTCGGGCAACCTGCTGCGTTTGCCGTGTCAACAAGCGCGCGGGCCAGCGCGCGGGCAGTGTCTGCATCTTTCATAAAAGCACCGCTGCCGGTTTTGACATCCAGGACCAGACCATCCAGCCCACCGGCCAGTTTCTTTGACAGAATGGACGCTGTGATCAGATCAAGGCTGTCCACGGTCGAGGTCACGTCGCGCACCGCGTAAAGACGTTTGTCCGCCGGCGCGATATCCGCACTGGCCCCCACGATCGCACATCCGGCTTCGTGCACGATCTGGCGGAACCTGCTCTCGTCATGCTGAGTGATCAGACCCGGAATGGCCTCCAGCTTGTCAAGCGTGCCGCCCGTATGCCCCAGCCCCCGGCCCGATATCATCGGCACCCAGGCCCCGCAGGCGGCAAGCGCAGGGGCCAGCAGCAGCGAGACGCAATCTCCGACTCCACCCGTGGAATGCTTGTCGAGCACCGGCCCGCCAAGGTTCCAGCCCAGCACTTTACCGCTGTCACGCATCGCCAGCGTCAGGGCCACCCGGCCCGCCTCATCCAGGCCATGCGCACAGATGCCCATCGCAAAAGCACCCGCCTGGGCATCACTGACCGTACCATCAGCCAGGCCCTGCGCCATCCACGCCAGATCCTCTGCGCCCAGGGTCGCGCCGTGCCGCAAACGGCCCAGAATGCTGCGCGCGTCCGTCATGTCACCCGTCCATATGGCTGGCGCTGAATACCCCCGGCAGCAGATCGCCAATGGTTGTTTCCTGCTCCACACCGCCGGTCGTCGCCATGGTCACAACCACATCCGGCGCCCCGAATTCCGCCAGCTTCTGACGACAGCCACCACAGGGGGTCACAGGCATCGGCGACCCCGCGATCACATACACACCGGTCAGGCGCGTCTCGCCCGCCGCCACCATCGCCGCAATCGCCCCCGCCTCGGCACAGGTGCCCTCCGGATAGGCCACGTTTTCCACGTTACAGCCCGCATAAATGGTGCCCGACGCACCGCGCACAGCCGCCCCGACCTGAAAACCCGAATAGGGCGCATAGGCGTTTTCACGCACTTCTGTTGCCGCTTTCTGCAGACTCATCACATCGCTTTCTCAACTGCACCGAACCAACAGCCTGTCGCCGCACAGGGCAGTTTGCAAGTGCACATCACCGTTTTTACGACGATTGCACCGTCGTTTCAAAAACACCCGGCAAGGAAACCTCCAGCAACTCAAGATCACCGGAAACATTCTCATATCCCACGGCCATATCCGGCGGAATCACAAAGGCATCGCCCGCTTCCAGGTCATGCGCTGCACGCCCCTCTGCCGTCAGCGTCATGCGCCCCTCCATAACAAAAGTGAACAGGATATCACTGTTGTGACGGGTCACCGCGGCGGCTCCCTCTCCGGGCCGGACCACATGAACGCCCGCCACATTGCCGGTGTGCTGTGCAATGGTTGTATCGCGGCTCTGAAACCCGGGGATGCGGAACGGTGCCCAGTCTGCCTCCTCCGCCTTGTGATGCACAAAACGCTGCCCCTGAAAAACGCGATCCGGCCTGGCCGGACCATTGGGCAGTTCCATCTCGTGATCAATGGTCGTCACATGCTCGGCGGGCACACCGATCTCGATCACCTCGATATTGTCAGAGGCAAACAGAACCCGATGACGGATTTCCGGCGGCTGGATCACACAGTTTCCCGCATGCAGCCGGAACGGCTCGCCCTGATCCTCGTACACCAGATCAACCCAGCCCCGGTAACAGAAAATCAGCTGAAACCCGACCGTATGATAATGCACCATGTCCGGCACCGGCCCGCCGTCCGGAATGCGGATGTGACTGGCAATGATGGATCCGCCCAGCCGGTCGGGGATCAGATCGCGGTAATGCATGCCGGCCCGCCCGATGATCCAGGGCGCCTGATCCGCCAGGCGCCGCACCACAAAGGAGTGCACCGTCTCGGGCATCACCAGTGGCTCCTGCAGCGGGGCGATCTCAACCCGTGTGCCGTTGGGGGCCGTCAGGGTCCGCGCCCCATCTGCAAAGCCGTCCGGATCCTCCGTCAGAATGCGCAGCGTCCCAGTGCGCCTCCGCGGCTCCTTTTTCCACCCTGACCCGCAGACCATGCCCCGAAAAAACCGCAACAGACGGATCATCTGCGGGGTAAATCATGTCCATCCGCATGCCGAGCACTTTGGTAAAAAACGGAATATCCGCGCGCAGCTCCTGCGTCGGCAGGCGCACCTCTGCTCTGATCTCTGTCATCCGCACCTCACAATTCTGCGCGCAGACTGCGTGCTGACCGCCGCTTTGACAAGACCGGCGGGTCTTCTTCTGGCCGTAAATATCCCGGGGAGTGTGAGGGGCAGCGCCCCTCAGCCAATTACCGCCTTGGCCCGGCAGAACAAGTGGTTTAATGCTAAACTATTCCCGGCAGGAGGCACCCGGATCATGAGCGAACCCAAAAATCTGCGTCAGGCGGCGCTGGACTATCACGAATTTCCAAAGCCCGGAAAACTGGAAATCCGCGCGACAAAACCGCTGGCCAACGGACGTGATCTGGCTCGCGCCTATTCGCCCGGCGTGGCCGAAGCCTGCCTCGAAATCCGCGAAGACCCCGCCGCTGCGGCGCGGTTTACCGCGCGGGGCAATCTTGTTGCTGTCGTCTCCAACGGGACTGCCGTACTGGGCCTTGGCAACATCGGTGCGCTCGCCTCCAAACCCGTGATGGAGGGCAAAGCCGTCCTCTTCAAGAAATTCGCCGCCATCGACTGTTTTGACGTCGAGGTGGATGAGACCGATCCGGAGAAACTCGCCGATATCGTCTGCGCGCTCGAACCTACCTTCGGCGCGGTCAACCTGGAG
This sequence comes from Roseobacter sp. S87, assembly GCF_055693285.1. The sequence continues at coordinate 3,997,921 of NZ_JBVFTR010000004.1, read as the reverse complement.
GATATCAAAGCGCCCGACTGCTTCACGGTCGAGCGGATCTGCCGCGAACGCATGAACATTCCCGTCTTCCACGACGACCAGCACGGCACCGCCATTGTCGTTGGCGCCGCAGCCAAAAACGCGCTGCATGTGGCCGGCAAAAAGTTCGAAGACATCAAAATCGTCTCCACCGGAGGCGGTGCTGCGGGCATCGCCTGCCTCAATATGCTGCTCAAAATGGGCGTGAAACGCGAAAACGTCTGGCTCTGCGACATCAACGGCCTCGTCTATGAAGGCCGCGAGGTCGACATGAACCCCATCAAGTCCGAATTCGCACAGAAATCCGACCTGCGCACGCTGGATGATGTGATCCCCGGCGCCGACCTCTTTCTGGGGCTGTCCGGCCCGGGTGTGCTCAGCCAGGACATGGTGAAAAAGATGGCGGACCGGCCGATCATCTTTGCGCTCGCCAACCCGACACCCGAAATCCTGCCGGAACTGGCGCGCGAGGTTGCACCCGATGCCATCATCGCAACCGGCCGCTCGGATTTCCCCAACCAGGTCAACAACGTCCTGTGCTTTCCCTTCATCTTTCGCGGCGCGCTGGACGTGGGCGCGACGACGATCAATGACGAGATGCAGCTGGCCTGCATCGACGGGATCGCGGAACTGGCCCGCGCCACCACCTCTGCCGAGGCCGCCGCTGCCTACCAGGGGGAACAGCTGACCTTCGGCGCGGAATATCTGATCCCCAAACCCTTTGATCCCCGCCTTGTAGGCGTCGTGTCCTCTGCTGTGGCCCGCGCCGCGATGGAAACCGGCGTTGCCACCCGGCCGATCGAAGATCTGGACGCTTACCGCCAGAAACTCGACGGTTCCGTCTTCAAATCAGCGCTCTTTATGCGGCCCGTTTTTGCCTCTGCCCGGGGCGCCACACGCCGCATCGTTTTTGCCGAAGGAGAGGACGAACGTGTACTGCGCGCGGCCCAGGCCGTGCTTGAGGAAACGGTGGAACGGCCCATCCTGATCGGCCGGCCCGATGTGATCCAGGCCCGGATCGAGCGCGCGGGCCTGACCATCGAGCTTGGCGAGCATGTTGATCTGGTGAACCCGGAAAACGACCCGCGCTACCGCGACTACTGGGAAACCTATCACCATCTGATGGCCCGCCGCGGCATCACACCCGATCTGGCCCGGGCGATCATGCGCACCAATACTACTGCGATTGCCGCCGTCATGGTGCACCGCGAAGAGGCCGACAGCCTGATCTGCGGCACCTTCGGCGAATTCGGGTGGCACCTGAATTACATCAACCAGGTGCTGGGCAAAGACGGCCTGCATCCGGTGGGCGCACTGTCGATGATGATCCTCGAGGACGGCCCGCTCTTTGTGGCGGACACCCAGGTACACCTGCACCCTGACCCGCAGCAGATCGCGGAAATCGCCATCGGTGCCGCGCGGCACGTCCGCCGCTTCGGGATCGAGCCGCGCATCGCTTTCTGTTCACAGTCTCAGTTCGGCAACAAGGGCGAGGGCACAGGCGGGCGTCTGCGTGCCGCCATCGGCCTGCTCGACGCGGGCGGGCACGATTTCTGCTACGAAGGCGAGATGAACATCGACACTGCCCTCGATCCTGACCTGCGCGCGCGCATCCTGCCGGGCAACCGCATGGAAGGGGCGGCAAATGTGCTGGTCTTCGCCCATGCAGATGCCGCCTCGGGCGTGCGCAACATCCTCAAAATGAAAGGCGGCGGCCTCGAGGTCGGCCCCATTCTCATGGGCATGGGCAACAAGGCGCACATCGTATCCCAGTCGATCACCGCGCGCGGGTTGCTGAACGTATCGGCGATCGCGGGAACGCCGGTAGACGTTTACGGCTGATCCTGACGGCGGCATCACCGCGCCGGTCACGGGCCGGTGCACGAAGTGTGACCCGTGATGGGGTTGTCGGAGGAGACATACTCTCTATCTCCGGTTACATAGGTAACTGGTAAGGAGTTTATCCAATGTTTGTGAGAATTTTTCTCATCCTGAGTTTTTCGGCAATCGCCGCCTGTGCATCCGTGAGCAATGAACGACTGTCCACCTTTACCGTGGACGGCGAAGTTTACCCGCTGCGCACGCAGACCATCACAAATGGCAACCGAACCTTCGATACCAGCAGCGTGCGCGTCCGCGGCATGTGGCGCCAGTGTTTGCCAGCGAGCCCGGGCAGCTGTGAGGCCGTCGTGCGCCTTGCGAAACAGGACCGCAGTATCAACTTCTGAGCGGCTCTGCCCCTGCCGGAATATGCGCACCCCGCCTGGCGGGCATCCGAGTTGTGACCAACTGACGCAGGACTTGCTCTTCCCCTGTCCAAGGGCGTAACCATAGCGCCAGAAGCGACCGGGGGAGGCACAGCGTGAATTACAAGCAAACCTATCAGGCGAGCCTCGAAGACCCGGAATCCTGGTGGATGAACGCCGCAGAGGCCATCGACTGGGACCGCAAACCCGAGAAAGCGCTAACCGATCACGGCGACAACCTTTATGAATGGTTCGCTGACGGCATGGTCAACGGCTGCTGGAACGCGGTCGACCGCCATGTCGAAAACGGACGCGGCGATCAGAAGGCGATCATTTACGACAGCCCGATTACCGGCGCGAAATCCTCGACAACCTTTGCTGAACTGCAGACACAGACTGCAAGCCTGGCCGGCGCTCTGGTGGCTCAGGGTGTCACCAAGGGCGACCGCGTGATCATATACATGCCGATGGTGCCCGAGGCGCTGGTGGCGATGCTGGCCTGCGCGCGGATTGGGGCGGTACACTCGGTGGTGTTCGGCGGCTTTGCGGCCAATGAACTGGCCGTGCGCATCGACGACTGCGCGCCCAAGGCCATTCTCGCCGCCTCCTGTGGCGTCGAGCCCGGGCGGATCGTGAAATATAAGCCGTTGCTGGACGGCGCCATCGAACTGGCCGAACACAAACCCGACGTCTGCCTGATCCTGCAGCGCGAACAGGAACCTGCCGCGCTGATCCCGGGCCGCGATCTGGACTGGCACGCAGCGCAGGAAGGCGTGACACCAGCCAACTGTGTACCGGTCGAGGGCAATCACCCCGCGTATATCCTCTATACCTCCGGCACGACCGGCGCGCCCAAGGGCGTTGTGCGGCCCACCGGCGGGCATCTGGTGGCGCTGCACTGGACGATGAAGAACATCTACAACGTGGATCCGGGCGATGTGTTCTGGGCCGCCTCCGATGTAGGCTGGGTCGTGGGGCACAGCTATATCTGCTACGGGCCGCTGATCGCGGGCAACACCACCATCGTTTTTGAGGGCAAACCCGTTGGCACGCCGGACGCGGGCACCTTCTGGCGCGTGATCTCCGAACACAACGTGCGCAGCTTCTTTACCGCGCCCACGGCCATCCGTGCCGTCAAGCGCGAAGACCCCAAAGGCGAATATCTGAAGAAATACGACCTGTCGGGCCTGCGTGCGCTGTACCTGGCGGGCGAACGGGCCGATCCGGACACCATCGAATGGGCCGGCGATCTGTTGGGTGTACCGGTCTATGACCACTGGTGGCAGACCGAAACCGGCTGGACCATCGCGGGCAACCCTGCGGGTCTTGAGGCACTGCCTGTGAAAATCGGCTCTCCGACCGTGGCAATGCCAGGCTATGACGTGCAGATCCTCGACGAGGCCGGACATCCTGTCGCTCCGGGCGAGCTGGGGGCCATTGCGGTGAAACTGCCGCTGCCGCCGGGCACGCTGCCCACGCTCTGGAACGCCACCGACCGGTTCCGCAAAAGCTATCTGACCACTTTCCCGGGCTACTACGAGACCGGTGACGCTGGCATGATCGACGAGGACGGGTACCTCTATATCATGGCCCGCACCGATGACGTGATCAACGTGGCCGGGCACCGCCTGTCCACCGGCGCCATGGAAGAAGTGCTCGCCAGTCACCCGGACGTGGCCGAATGCGCCGTCGTCGGTGTTTCCGATGATCTTAAAGGGCAGTCGCCGCTGGGTCTGCTCTGCCTCACAACGGGCGTGAACCGACCCCATGACGAGATCACAGCCGAATGCGTCAAGCTCGTGCGCGAGAAAATCGGTCCTGTTGCTGCCTTCCGCAATGCGCTCGTTGTGAACCGGCTGCCGAAAACGCGGTCCGGCAAAATCCTGCGTGGCACGGTCGTGAAAATCGCAGACAATCAACCCTTCAAAATGCCTGCGACGATTGATGATCCGGTAATCCTCGACGAAATCCGCGATGCCCTGAAAACCATCGGCTACGCGCAGGAAGACTGACGAAACATCACCGGTCAAATCCGGTCGAATCAGCCCGCAAACCGTGTTTCCCGGTCAGAGACTCGCGCCAATCGGGAACGATCCGGAGGATTGTTTCCACAGGCCACCCGCACGGGTAGTAAAACGCCGGTTCGGTTGCGGCGTTAACACTTTTGTATTGTTTCGCACCCAGCCTTCGCGTCTCCTTGCTTCACAAAAAAACGGCAAAAATGGGACGAAGTCAGGAAAACAAAATGGGATACAAGAACATAATAACTGCCGCAGCGCTGCTCTTTGCAGCGCCGGTGGCGACTTTCGCGGGGACAGTAAACAGCCTGGTAGATGACGTATATTTCGTTAAAGATTACAACGAAGGCGTCGCGACCAAACCACGGACCTTTTACAGCAACCACGTCACCGGCAGTGGCGTCAGCATTCACTGGTCAGCAGACCACCAAAGTCGCCTTGCAGTAACCGGCAATACCGCCAAAATGACCGGGTCAGCCACAAACACCGGCAGTTCCGGGCTTACATTCGACTTCAGCCTGAACTTCTCGCGCTCCCCGATCGGAAGTAATGGGGCGTACTGCCAGTTTGACGGCGGCAAAATCGATCAGGGTTGTGACAGCGCGTTCAGTCAGGGACTGATCAATGACGGCGATCTCGATATTTCCGCGTGGGACTATTTCAACCTCGACAGCGGAACGATCACCGGCACCGGCGCTCTTGACGGGTACGTCTGGTCTCTGGCGAACAACAGCGGTCACCAGCCGCAGGCGGGCGTGAACGCAAATGCCCTTCTGCTGGATGACGCACTGGGTATTTCGCTCTGGTACGACTACACGCTGATCTCCACGCCGGAATCTCAGGTATCCGCTTTTGCGGCAACCGCGTGGAACATCCGCACATCGGGGAAAGGCGACATCAACGCCGATCTGATCCCCACACCACTGCCCGCCGCGGCGTGGATGCTGATTGCCGGCGTTGCCGGGCTCGGCGCAATGGGCCGGAAAAAGCGCAGCGACACCTGATCTGAGCTGCAGAAGACACGAAGGGGCGCTTCGGACCTGAGCGCCCCTTTTTCGTACGGCATCGCGTCTGCCCTCCGGGCTGTCCTGACGCCTGGCCCCAAGGCCAAAAAGATCTCTGTCTTTCATGATATTACAGGAACCTGATCCGCGCGAAGACCGCAGCCCTCACAGCCGCGCGCGAAAAATGTGATCGCCCGTTCCCGCCATTTCTGTTGACCGCTGCCAGAGCGCCCGGCAGGCTGACCGCGTCAGAAAGGAACAAATATGCGCGGATTTTTCAAGGCAGCCCTCGCCACGATGCTGATGCCACTCGCCCTGCCGGCGGCGGCCGCAGAAGGCGAACGTATCCAGGTCACGGGCGAGATTATCGACACGTGGTGTTATTACTCAGGCGTCATGGGCGGCCCAGATGCCGTGGTGGGCTCCGCACACCATACCTGCGCACTCTGGTGCTCGGCAGGCGGCATCCCGGTTGGCCTGCTGGCCGAGGATGGCACCGTTTATATGGTGCTGAAAATCGCGCAGGACGCCAATTCTGCCAGCGGCGACACCCAGCTCAGCCTGGCCGCCCACACAGTCACCGCAGACGGCATGCATTACGAGCGTGACGGGCTGAACTACCTCGTCGTCAGCGAGGTTGTCAGCGACATGGATATCGTCAACGCCACGCACGAAGACTACGGCACCGTTCCACCCTTTTCATTCCCGGATCCGAACAAATGAGAAAACTGATCCCGCTCCTGGCCCTGCTGGCCAGCCCGCTCACAGCCCAGGACTTCTCTGAAGGCTCCGAAGCACGGTCCTGGAACCTCTACGCCGAGGTGCCTGCGCGATTTGAGGCCAAAGTCGTCGACATCCTGTGCGAACTTTCGGGCGACTGCCCCGCCAACTGCGGCGACGGCGCACGTCAGCTGGGACTTTTGCGCACCGCCGATGATGTACTGGTCTTTCCCAACAAGAACAGCCAGCCCGCCTTTACCGGTGCCGCCGAAGAGCTGCTGCCCTTCTGCGCACAGGTAATCGAGGTGGACGGCCTGATGATCACCGACCCCGATCTGAACGTGGACAATGTCTATCTGGTTCAGCGGATCAAAGCCGGGGATGCTGACTGGATCAAAGCCAATACCTGGACCAAAAAGTGGGCGAAAAAGCATCCGGAAGCCAAAGGCAAAGGCCCCTGGTTCCGCCGCGATCCGCGCGTGAAAGAGATCATCGCCAACGAAGGATATCTCGGGCTCGGGGCTGAGGCGGATGCCGCCTATGCCGAGGACAACTTCTGATGCGGCTCCGCGCCCTTGGGGCGGTGCTCTGCATCGCAGCGGGCCCGCTGCTGGCGGGCACCACGCCCCTGCCCTTTGACATCGGCGGCCCGTACGAGCTGACGGACCAGCATGGCCAGACCGGGACCGAAGCCGACCCCGACGGGCACGCGCAGCTGCTGTTTTTCGGCTATGCCAACTGCCCTGATATCTGCACCGCCGCCCTGCCCCAGATGGCGGGCGTCGTGGATGCCATGGCCGCAGAAGGGATCACCGTCACGCCGGTGATGATCACCGTGGCCCCGGAACAGGACAAGGTGGACACAATGGGGGCGCCACTGGCGAAATACCACGCGGATTTCATCGGCCTGACCGGGGGTGAAAAGGCTCTGCAGGACGCCTGGGAGGCCTTTGCCGTCGAGGTCGAACCGCTGTTCATGGACCCGGAATATGGCTGGATCTATTCCCATGGCAGCTTTGTTCATCTGCTGGATGGCGACGGCAAACTGCTCACATTGCTGCCGCCCATCCTGAACGTGGATGACACCGCGAAAATCGTGCGGACCTATCTCTCGCCCGACACCGGGTCCTGATCGGCGTCCATCCCCCGGCGCTCACCTGGTTCCGGCTCCAGGCCATAGGGCGCGGCGATCTGCCAGACGTGTTCCGGCACCATATTTTTCATTTTTGCTGGCATCTGGCGGCGCAGGTGCAGAATGGTCTCGGCTGCCTTCATCTCGACGCGCGCACGGGCGAATTCCAGGCCCCGCGGCCCCATGCGTGGCTGCAGCCAGCTTACCACCGGACGCAGCCAGTCAGGCATGCGCCGCAGCGGCAGTCCGCCTGCCGCGCGCGCGGTATTGGCGATGAACCCTTTCACGGCACCACCGCGTTTGCCCGCTGATCCGGGGGTATCCAGCACGATCCGGTCGCCAAGAGCTTCAAGCAGTGCCGCCCCGCGCGCATTGCGCACCAGAAGCCACTGATCGCCCTCGCCGCCCATGTAGCCCACGGTGATATCCGCCAGAACATTCGTGTAATCGACGCAGGTGCGGCAGGTCAGCGGAAAGAAATCAGGATCCAGATCGGAAATCGGCAGGGCCAGGAACGGGATCAACCGCTGCCGCCCGTCCGCATACCGCAGCTCGACCCGGTAATCCGCGCGGAACTCCAGATAGGTGATACTGCCCGGCTCCTCGTCCAGCAGCGCCAGAAATTCATGGAAGTTTTCTGTTGTCGTATTGTCCGAACAGGGCGTGCCTATGACATAGAGCGCCTCCAGACCCAGCTGCGCCTCCAGCCGGCGCAACGCATAGATCTGACAGGGGATGCCAATGACGGCCAGCCGCGTGAAACCGCGCTTCTGCGCGTCCTCCAACAGGGCAAGCAGCGGCGCATAGCCCATGCGCATGCCCCGCGCGCGCGCCATGTCACCGGGCTCTGTGATCAGAGCGGGCACCGGGCGCCACCGGTCCTGCGCATCGGGCACCATGGTCAGCACCGCATCCACGGCACCGTCTTCCAGCAGCTGCGCGCCCAGCGCCGTTGTGATGCCCGTCCATTGCGCGCCTTCTGCAGCCGGTGCAAGCCGGGCGCGGTACATCGCCTGAACGGGGCCGAAAAACTGCTCATCTCCCGGCCCGCGCACCCGGCCATGCACCTGGCGTTCCATCGCCGGATAATCGGGCACGATAAACTGACAGGCCCGGCCGCAGTCTTTCGCGTTTTTCATGCGGGACAGGCCACAATCGGTGCAGAGCCCGCGCGGCGCTGGCTCCGACAGATCGGGCGTGATGATCACGTGAACTGCTCGTTGATCAGGCGTTCTTCGAGACCATGTCCCGGGTCAAAAAGGATGTGGTGCGCCACCGCCGGTTCCGACCTGATTTCCACCGTAACCACGCCGGTGACCGATTTGGCATCCGCCTCGGCCATCACCGGGCGTTTCTCAGGCTCAAGCACGTCAAACCGCACGGTGGCATCCTTGGGCAGCAGCGCCCCCGCCAGCGCCTGGGCCGGAAGGCACTCATCGCCGTCAGCGCCAGCACCTCAGAGCCGATGGGCAGAATGGGGCCGTGCGCAGAGTAGTTATAGGCGGTCGAGCCCGCTGGTGTGCTCACCAGCGCACCATCACAGACCAGCTCGGCCATACGCAGCCGGTCGTCAATCGTGATCTTCAGCTTGGCCGCCTGCGGCCCCGCCCGCAGCAGCGACACCTCGTTGATGGCCAGCGCCTCAACCTCGGTACCATCTGCCTGCGTGGCTTTCATGCTCAGCGGATTGATCACCGCCTCTTCCGCCGCCGCCAGCCGGTCGGCCAGGTCCGTCTCGGAATAGGCATTCATCAGAAACCCGATGGTGCCGCGGTTCATGCCGTAAACCGGTGCCTGCAGATGCTGACAGGCGTGCAGCGTCTGCAGCATGAAACCATCACCGCCCAGCGCCACAATGACTTCTGCCTCTTCCGGAGCCACATTGCCATAGCGCGTGATAAGTGCTGCACGGGCCGTTTGTGCGACCTCGGCGCGGCTGGCAGTAAAGGCAATTTTGTCAGGCATGATGCGGTGCTGTTCCGGTTTATTTATCCCAAAACAAGCACATATGACCCGCCATGACCAGAGCCGTGCCAAAAGGCAGGCGCCACAGGTTTCCGATACGCGCAGCGCAATGCCGCGCCAAAGCGGCGGGGCGTCGCTTTACCGCCTTTTGCAGGTGTTCCGTTTAGGCTATGAGGCGCGCATATCTGCTTTTTGCCAGGGAGACTGCCCCATGAATGCCCCGCACCGCACGCCCGGTTTCTTCACCGAGACACTCGCCGACCGTGACCCGGAGCTTTTCGGCTCCATTACCGATGAACTGGGCCGCCAGCGCGACGAGATCGAACTGATCGCCTCCGAGAACATCGTCTCCGCGGCTGTGCTCGAGGCGCAGGGTTCGGTGATGACCAACAAATACGCCGAAGGCTACCCGGGCCGCCGGTATTATGGCGGATGCCAGCACGTGGATGTGGCAGAGAACCTGGCCATCGAACGGGCGTGCAAACTGTTTGGCTGTGAATTTGCCAACGTGCAGCCGAACTCCGGCAGCCAGGCCAACCAGGGTGTGTTCCAGGCGCTGCTGCAGCCCGGTGACACAATCCTCGGCATGTCGCTCGACGCCGGCGGCCACCTGACACACGGCGCGCGCCCGAACCAGTCGGGTAAATGGTTCAACGCGGTACAATACGGTGTGCGCCGCGAGGACAACATGCTGGACTACGACCAGGTTGCCGCCCTGGCAAAAGAGCACCAGCCGAAACTGATCATCGCCGGTGGCTCGGCCATCCCGCGCCAGATCGACTTTGCAAAGATGCGTGAAATCGCCGACAGCGTGGGCGCATACCTGCATGTGGATATGGCGCATTTCGCGGGCCTCGTGGCGGCAGGCGAGCACCCCTCGCCCTTCCCGCACGCCCATGTGGCCACCACGACAACGCACAAAACCCTGCGCGGCCCGCGCGGCGGCATGATCCTGACCAACGACGAAGCGCTGGCGAAAAAATTCAACTCCGCGATCTTCCCCGGCATCCAGGGCGGCCCGCTGATGCATGTGATCGCCGCCAAGGCCGTGGCCTTCGGCGAGGCCCTGCGCCCGGAGTTCAAAAACTACATCAGCCAGGTCATCACCAACGCCCAGGCCCTCAGCGATCAGCTGATCAAAGGCGGCCTCGACACGGTGACCCACGGCACCGACACCCACGTGGTGCTGGTGGATCTGCGCCCCAAAGGCGTCAAAGGCAACGCCACGGAAAAGGCCCTCGGCCGCGCGCATATCACCTGCAACAAAAACGGTGTACCGTTTGATCCGGAAAAACCGATGGTCACCTCTGGCATCCGTCTGGGCTCACCTGCGGGCACCACACGCGGATTCGGCGAGCCTGAATTCCGCCAGATCGCAGACTGGATCATCGAAGTGGTCGACGGTCTTGCCGCCAATGGCGAGGAAGGCAACGCCGCGGTCGAGGCCAAAGTCCGCGCCGAAGTGGCCGAACTCTGCGCCCGCTTCCCGATGTACCCGAACCTCTGAGCAGCTTCCGGGAAACAAAATATCGCGCAAAGCCCCGCAGTCTTCTGCGGGGCTTTTCCTTTGACCAGGATCAGCCTTCCGCCGGCCCCACGGCCCGCTGCCGGGGCACGGCATCAATCTCACGATGCTGCAGAATACGTGATTTGACCCGCCGCTGCGCGCGCACCTCAAACGCCGGGGATTCACCGAACTGATGTGCCTGACCCTGCAGGTCAGTGAACCCCCACCTTGCGACAACCAGCTGAAATATCTTCACTTCTTCGCCGTCATCGTCGGAATAATACTGGTGCTGCCAGGCGCCCTTGATCTGCACGGACAGGCGCACCGCATCCTTAGGGGGCGGCGGGCGGCGCTGTGCAGCAGCACGTTGTGCTGCCACGCTCTCCATTGCCTGCAGCGTGCGTGCCAGAGGCCCCGTATCCAGCGCCCGGCGTCCGGAAAAAACACAGACGATCTCCTTGTCGGTCTCGAAAAAGGCCCGCGCCAGAAACAGGTACCGCCCCGAGCGGTGAAACCCGGGCACAATTTCCACCTCGACCGGGCCGCCATAGGTTTTGAACAGGTCACGGTCTTCCTGCTCCGGGCTCTCGCCCAGCCGTCCGAAAACAGTTTTTTCATGCTTGTGCCAGGTCCTCGCGCCATCCATGTCTTCTGGCGCCCCCACCAGCTACATCGCCCGAAAGTCTTAACAAACCTTTACCCCGCAACTACCTGCGGGGCTGCGGGCTGGCGCGTCCCGGTGAAATCCGCTAGCCCTTGGGCATGTTGAACCACAGCGTTTTCGGGGACCCCGCCGCACCGGGTGTGATCATCGTGCACGGGCTCTACGGCTCCGGCCGGAACTGGGGCGTGATTGCCAAGCGTCTTTCTGACGCGACGCGTGTGATCACCGTGGATATGCGCAATCACGGCACCAGCCCGCGCACGGAAACCCACAGCTACCCGGATCTGGCCACCGATCTGGCGGAACTGATCGACCATCTCGGCGGACCGCTGCATGTGGTCGGTCATTCAATGGGGGGCAAGGCCTCCATGATGCTGGCCCTGACCCGTCCCGACCTGGTGGACCGCCTGGTGGTGGCAGACATCGCACCCGTCTCTTATGGCCATTCTCAGGTGCAGTACATCCACGCCATGCGCGCCGTGGACCTCAGCCGCGTGACCCGCCGGTCCGAGGCCGAGGCGCAACTGGCCGAACTGGGCGTGGAACCCGCGCTCTGCAGCTTTTTCACCCAGTCGCTGGATGTGCCCGGCAAGGCCTGGCGCATAAATCTCGACACGCTGGAACGCGAGATGGACAAGATCCTGGCCTTCCCGCAGGTCGACGGGCAGTTTGCCGGCGAAACCCTGTTTCTCTCAGGCGCGCTCTCGGACTATGTGAAACCCGACGACCGGCCAGAGATCAAACGGCTGTTTCCCCGGTCGCATTTCGCCAAACTGCCCGGCGCCGGTCACTGGCTGCATGCCGAAAAACCACGCGAGTTTGAGGCGGCTGTGCGCACATTCCTCGGGCTCTGAGTACGCGCCCGGCGGCGGGCCGGCACAAACACCGCGCTATTCTCCCATTCCCCCTTGCACAGCGGTCTCTCATGCCTATAACGCAGGACAATTTGGACACATGGGGGTGTCCGATCAAAAAGGGGCTGCGCCATGCCAAAGAGAACCGATATCAAATCGATCATGATCATCGGCGCGGGGCCCATTGTTATCGGCCAGGCCTGCGAATTCGACTACTCCGGCGCACAGGCCTGTAAGGCGCTCAAGGAAGAGGGATACCGGGTCATCCTGGTGAACTCGAACCCTGCCACCATCATGACCGACCCCGGTCTCGCAGATGCCACCTATATCGAACCGATCACCCCCGAAATGGTCGCCAAGATCATCGAAAAGGAACGCCCCGACGCGCTGCTGCCGACGATGGGCGGCCAGACCGGCCTGAACACCTCGCTGGCGCTTGAGGAAATGGGCGTTCTGGACAAGTACAACGTCGAGATGATCGGCGCCCGGCGTGCTGCCATCGAGATGGCCGAGGACCGCAAGCTCTTCCGCGAGGCGATGGACCGTCTGGGCATCGAAAACCCCAAGGCGGCGATTGTCACCGCTCCCAAGGACGATACCGGCCGCAAGGACCTGGCCGAAGGCGTGCGCCTGGCGCTTGAAACCCTCGAAGAGGTGGGCCTGCCCGCCATTATCCGCCCGGCCTTTACCATGGGCGGAACGGGGGGCGGCGTGGCCTATAACCGCGACGATTACGAGGCGATCTGCCGCTCCGGCATGGACGCCTCCCCCGTGGGTCAGATTCTGGTCGATGAATCGCTGCTGGGCTGGAAAGAATACGAGATGGAGGTGGTACGCGACACCGCTGACAACGCCATCATCGTCTGTTCCATCGAAAACGTGGACCCGATGGGCGTGCACACGGGCGACAGCATCACCGTAGCCCCCGCGCTGACGCTCACCGACAAAGAATACCAGATCATGCGCAATCACTCGATTGCCGTGCTGCGCGAGATCGGGGTCGAAACCGGCGGCTCAAACGTGCAGTGGGCCGTGAACCCGGCGGACGGGCGCATGGTTGTGATCGAGATGAACCCGCGGGTGTCGCGGTCCTCTGCCCTCGCCTCCAAAGCCACCGGTTTCCCGATTGCCAAGATCGCCGCGAAACTGGCGGTGGGCTATACGCTCGATGAGCTCGACAATGACATCACCCGCGTGACACCGGCGAGCTTTGAGCCGACCATCGACTATGTCGTCACCAAGATCCCGAAATTCGCCTTTGAGAAATTCCCGGGCGCCACGCCCGATCTGACGACTGCGATGAAATCCGTGGGCGAGGCGATGTCCATCGGCCGCACGATCCACGAGAGCATGCAGAAGGCGCTCGCCTCCATGGAACAGGGCCTCACCGGCTTTGACGAGATCGACATCGACGGTGTCGGCGTCGGCCACTGGGAGAGCGAAGGCGCCAATGAGGCCGCGATTGTCAAAGCGATCAGCCAGCAGACACCTGACCGGCTGCGCACCATCGCCCAGGCCATGCGGCACGGGCTCAGCGATGATGACATCCACGGCGTGACGATGTTCGACCCGTGGTTCCTGGCGCGGATCCGCGAAATCATCGACACCGAACGGGATCTGCGCGCGGGCGGCCTGCCCCAAGATGCAACCGCTCTGCGCCAGCTCAAAATGATGGGCTTCACCGATGCGCGGCTTGGCCAGCTCACCGGCCAGGATGAAACCGCCGTGCGCCGCGCGCGCACCGATCTGGGTGTCACCGCCGTCTTCAAACGCATCGACACCTGTGCCGCCGAATTCGAAGCCCAGACGCCCTATATGTATTCCACCTACGAATCGCCCGTCTTCGGCGAAGTGGAATGCGAGGCCCGCCCGTCGGACCGCAAGAAGGTCGTCATCCTTGGTGGCGGTCCGAACCGGATCGGCCAGGGCATCGAGTTCGATTACTGCTGCTGTCACGCCTGTTACGCGCTGACCGACGCGGGCTACGAGACCATCATGGTCAACTGCAACCCCGAAACCGTCTCGACCGACTATGACACCTCCGACCGGCTCTATTTCGAGCCGCTGACCTTTGAACACGTCATGGAAATTCTGCGGGTCGAGCAGGAAAACGGCACGCTGCACGGCGTGATCGTACAGTTCGGTGGCCAGACGCCGCTGAAACTGGCCAACGCGCTTGAGGGGGCGGGCATTCCGATCCTGGGCACAACGCCCGACGCGATTGACCTGGCTGAGGACCGCGAACGCTTCCAGCAGCTGGTGCAGGGTCTGGGCCTGAAACAGCCCAACAACGGCATCGCCCATTCCGACACCGAGGCGCTGGAGATAGCTAAAGACATCGGCTTCCCGCTCGTGATCCGCCCCTCCTACGTGCTGGGCGGCCGCGCCATGGAGATCGTGCGCGATCAGGCGAGCCTGGAGCGCTACATCACCACCGCCGTGGTCGTCTCGGGCGACAGCCCCGTGCTGCTCGACAGCTATCTCGCAGGTGCGGTGGAACTGGACGTTGACGCGCTCTGTGATGGCACGGACGTGCATGTCGCGGGCATAATGCAGCACATCGAAGAGGCCGGCGTGCACTCGGGCGACAGCGCCTGTTCCCTGCCGCCCTACTCCCTCTCCCGCGACGTGATCGCCGAGGTCGAAGAGCAGACACGCGCGCTCGCAAAGGCACTCAACGTGGTCGGCCTGATGAACATCCAGTTCGCGATCAAGGACGGCGAAATCTACCTCATCGAGGTCAACCCCCGCGCCTCGCGCACCGTGCCCTTTGTCGCCAAAGCCACCGACAGCGCCATTGCCTCCATCGCCGCGCGTATCATGGCCGGTGAGCCGCTCTCGAACTTCCCGCAGCGCCCCGCCTATGACGAGACCGCAGCATACGATGCCGTATTGCCGCTGGGCGATCCGATGACCCTGGCTGACCCGAACATGCCCTGGTTCTCTGTCAAAGAGGCCGTTCTGCCCTTCGCCCGTTTCCCCGGTGTTGACACGATCCTCGGGCCGGAAATGCGCTCTACCGGCGAAGTGATGGGCTGGGACCGCGACTTCCCCCGCGCCTTCCTCAAGGCGCAGATGGGCGCGGGCAACCCGCTGCCGACCTCGGGCTGCGCCTTCATCTCGATCAAGGACGCGGACAAAACGGACGACATGCTGTCAGCCGCAAAAATTCTCCTGGAACAGGGCTTTACCCTTGTGGCCACGCGCGGCACGGCAAAATGGCTGAACGATCATGACCTGACCTGCGGCACCGTGAACAAGGTCTACGAGGGCCGCCCGGATGTGACCGACATGATGAAGGACGAAGGCATCCAGCTGGTGATGAACTCGACCGAAGGCACCCAGGCCGTGGAGGACAGCAAGTCCATCCGCTCCATCGCGCTCTATGACCGGATTCCCTATTTCACCACTGCCGCCGGCTCCTACGCCGCAGCGCTGGCCATCCAGGCCCAGGCGGCGGACGATGTGGGCGTCAAAGCGCTGCAGGCCTGATCCGGCAGCATCCGCTCACGCCTCGTCGGCTTATTGTTCTGCGGATGCAGCGCAGAAAAAACCGTTTTGCGCCCCGGGCCGTCGGCAATCCGGACTGTCTGACATCAGCGTCGATGGCAGGTTTCAGAGCACTCCCGGTGCGGGAGGCTTCCGCACCTGTTCATCGCAAAAGCATCCTTCCCGCCTGGTCAGGAAGCCATGGCGTACTACAACAGGTGCATCCCCGCCTGCACAAAGATGAGGAAAAACGCCGGTGCACCTGAGATACGCGATCGCATTCAGCCTGCCAGTTGTCGCCGGATGCGCTTCGACGTCTGACGTCACGAATTCGACGATCACTGTGAACGGCGAAGAATACCTGTTCCGGACCAGTACAGTGCAGGGCGTTAATGGTCCGTATGAGTTGTCCCAGGTGAAGGTGCGCAGCCTGTATTACGCATGCCTGCCCGAAAGTCCCGGAGACTGCGAAGCGGTCGTGCAGTCTGTGGTGGACCAGCGTCCCGGCGACGGTTGAGCGGTACTTCCGGCTCCTGCCACGCAGAGCTGGCCATGCGCGCGCAGGCAGCGAAGGCTTCAAGCGTCAAAGCGCTGCAAGGGCAACAAGCGGGACCGACAACGGTTACGCGGGCGGATGCGCTGCAATGAAAAAAGGCGCCCGGTGTGTCGGGCGCCTTTGAAGTTCATAACGAAGGCTCAGTTTACGACCGTTTCCTGCGGCGCAGCAGGCCCAGACCACCCAGACCGGCCAGAAGCAGCGGCATTCCAGCAGGAAGCGGAACCGTTGAAGGCGGCGCTGGTTCCTCCTCAATACCCGCATAGGTCACATTACCCTGCGAATAGTTGTAGAACCCGAACCCGCCATCCTTGAACAGCGATCCATGCTCTGCCGAGGTATAGCTTATCTCTTTGACCCCATCGACGGACACTTCGATCAGTGTTTCGGTAAAGATCAGTTCAAAGGTGTAGGTCTGTAAATCATTCCAGCCCGTCGCGCCAAGGTTTGTTGCTGTTTTCTTCTCGGACAGAACACCGATGTGTCCCCAGAAATCCTGTTCAGCCAGCGTGGAACCGGTGACATGACTCAGGCTCAGGCCTGCTTCGCCCAGAGTATCCAGGTATGTCTGGTTGCCCTGTTTCCAGTCGACCAGCCAGTAATCGACCGTTCCGGCGCTGCCATCCACTTCGCCGGCATCCATACCGAGGACAAATCCTACGAAATCGTCGTCGAAGGACGTATTGACGCGGATCGTACCGCTCAGCGCCTTTCCCTGAGATGACGCCGCGCCATCGTAAAAGACCGAGACCTGGCTGTTCACGGTCTGAGTGACCGAGTTATTGTCAGCTGCCAGCGACCAGTTGCCGGCAGGTTGTGCCCCCGGTCCCTGCTCGACACTCCATCCTGACAGATCCACCGGCGCGGCCATAACGCCGCTGGCCAGCAGCAATGATGCTGTAAATGAACTGATGAGAATTTTCATAAAATTACCCTTCACAATATTGTTACCAATTCCTTAAGCTAGCTCTCAAAGGGGCTTCTGTTCAACCAAAAATTGTTTTGCCCGGTCACCTGCCCGGACAATCGCCCGGTCTCATCCGCCGGATCCGGGCCCCATAATGCCACCGCAAACAGGAGAAAAACGGGCGGGCGTCCGACGGCGGCCCGGCAGGAAACTGCGACGGCAGAGCCCGCCTTGTGCGGCACAGTTCCCGAATGCCCTGGCTTGTGTCATCATCGGGCAGCAGTTCCAAAAGGAGTTTTTTCGATGCGCTTTTCCGCTCTCATTGTATTTGCCGCCCTCGTTTCCGCCTGCACCCCCGCACCGGCCCCCGAACCCGTGACCGGATCCCTGCCGCTTTTCGGCGACGGCTACCGGTTCAAAGGGGACATCTGCCGCCGCGTGGGAGAGGATGATTTCACCAATCAGTTCCTCGATGATGCCGCCGATCTCGTCGCCTGTCCGGCGGATGCAGAGAACCTCGGCGTCTTCGTGACCGACACAGGCGCTGTCGAGGTTGCACAGCGTGATGGCTACATTCTTTACTCGGTGCCGGTGCGTTAACAAAGCGCTGCAGGTGCGCGCGCTGCGCACCGACGTAATACCGACGTTAAACCGACGTGGTACCGACGCCGCACCGTCAGGCCACGACCGCGCTGGCCGACGCTGCGTCACTTGCCCTTCCTGCCCTTGACGCAGCAGCCTACATGGGCTGAGAACACTGCACCCTCGGAGGCATGACCCATGTATAAACCAGCCATCACCGGAACCGGTGTTTTCACCCCGGACAATGTGATCACCAACGCCGAGCTGGTGACGGCTTTCAACGCCTATGTTGATCTCTTCAACGCGAAAAATGCTGAGGCAATTTCGGCTGGCACCGTCGCGGCCAAAGAGTATTCCTCCGAAGAGTTCATCGTCAAAGCCTCCGGCATTGAGCAGCGTCATGTGATCGACAAAACCGGTGTGCTGGACCCATCCGTGATGCACCCGTTGCTACGCCAGCGTGAGGATGATGAGCCGTCTCTGATGGCTGAGATGGGCGTGGATGCCGCAGCCAAAGCTCTGGCTCAGGCGGGGCGCACGGCAGCGGATGTTGATCTGGTGATCTGTGCTGCCTCCAACATGGAGCGCGCCTACCCGGCCGTCGCCATTGAAATACAGCAGCTCCTGGGGATCGAAGGCTTTGCCTTTGACATGAACGTGGCCTGTTCCTCGGCGACCTTCGGCATCCAGGCTGCGGCCGATATGGTACGGTCCGGCAGCATCCGCAGCGCGCTGGTCATCAACCCCGAGATCTGTTCAGCGCACCTGGAATGGCGCGACAGGGACTGTCATTTCATCTTTGGCGACGTGGCAACCGCAACCCTGATCGAACGCGCTGATGCCGCACAGGGCGCACATTTTGAAATCCTCTCGACACGGTGCGCAACAGAATTTTCCAATAATATCAGAAATAACAACGGCTACCTGCGCCGGTCACGCCCGGCGGGCATGGTGGACCGCCGCGACATGCAGTTCATGCAGAACGGTCGCAAAGTATTCAAGGAAGTGCTGCCGATGGTGTCAGAGCATATTGCGGCACACATGCAGAGCAACGGCGTTGAAGCAGACGATCTCAGACGTCTCTGGCTGCACCAGGCCAACAAAACGATGAACGACTTTATTGGCCGCAAAGTGCTGGGCCGGACGCCCGCACCCGAGGAGCAACCCAACATTCTGCAGGACTACGCCAACACGTCCTCTGCGGGCTCGATCATCGCTTTTTCAAAGTATTCGGATGACCTGGCAGATGGTGACGCCGGTCTGATCTGCTCGTTCGGTGCAGGGTATTCAGTGGGCTCCGTGCTGGTACGCCGGCGCGCCTGACCGGGTTCCTTCAGGCGCCGCCGTGATCCTGTTCCAGGTGCAGCTTCATATCGATCAGAACCTGTTGCAGCAGCGTCGTTTCCTTGAGCAGCCGCTTGGCTTCATTGACGGTGATTTTGCCGTCTTCCATTGACTGCTGATACTCGCCCATGAGCATCGCAAACCGCTGGCTGAGCGCGATCACGTCGCTGTTCACGCCACCCGGACGTTCAGAATTGGGCCGGCGCTCATCGTACTGCAAAGATGTCCCCGACAGCTCCGCCAGCGCGCCTGTCACATGCGGGTACCGCGCGGCCTGCTCCAGCAGAGCAACCGTCTCGATGGGCATGTACCGGTCCGCATGTTCGTCGTGATCGGAATAGTACCGCCCCAGTGTCGCCTTGGACTTGCCGGTGACACGGCACGCCTGTTCGATACCGACGTCTTTCACCAGAGCTTCGGTGTGTTTTTTCAGGTAGCGCCCGATCGCAGTCATTGAGTCTTCTCCCGTGGCCGGTCACGTGGTTCAGATGCCGGATAGATACTTGCGTTCTCCCATTAATCGGATGTCAGGGAAATGTCATTTATAAAAGCACACCCGCGTGTTTTGGGGGGTAATGAGTGGCCGGCGATCCCGCAGCTGGTTTTTTGGTAGGAGCCGCGCTGCGCTCTGTTGTGACGGGAAAACAGTCCGGCCCCCGCCGGATATTGCGCAGCCGCTCCCTTCAACGTCCCTGAGGCGCTTGCGACCGGTAATACTGCGGCTTATCAAGCCGCATGGCCAAACTGTACTTTCACTACTCCACAATGAATGCCGGTAAATCGACCGTGCTGCTGCAGGCCGCGCACAACTACCGCGAACGGGGCATGGAAACATACCTGCTGACCGCGCGGTTTGATAACAGAGCCGGCAAGGGCAGAATCGCATCCCGGATCGGCATTGGAGAGCCGGCGGACACATTTGGGCCAGAAGACAATCTGTTTAATCTGATCGCGCAGCGTCTTGATGCGGGCCCGGTCGCCTGCGCCTTTGTGGATGAGGCACAGTTTCTCAGCAAGGATCAGGTGTGGCAGCTCGCACGGGCCGTTGATGACCTGCATATTCCGGTGATGTGTTTCGGGCTGCGCGTTGACTTCCGGGGCGAGCTTTTTCCCGGCTCAGCCACGCTACTGGCGCTGGCGGACGAAATGCGCGAGGTCCGCACCATCTGCCACTGCGGCAAGAAGGCCACCATGGTGGTCCGCCAGGACGCGGACGGCAATGCACTGCGTGACGGGGCGCAGGTGCAGATCGGCGGCAATGAAACCTACGTGTCACTCTGCCGCCGCCACTGGCGCGAAGCGGTCGGCGACAGCGCCTAAACCGCGTTGGGCAGTGGATTCCCGTCGAAAAACGCAATCAGGTTGTTCACACTCATGAGGCCCATGTCCTCGCGCACCTCCAGCGCTGCGGTGCCGATATGGGGCAGCAGAACCACGTTCTCCAGCGCTTTCAGCGCGTCCGGGACCTCAGGCTCAAATTCATAAACATCCAGCCCCGCACCGCCGATGCGCCGCTGCTGCAGTGCCTCAATCAGGGCGTTTTCCTGCACCACATTGCCACGCGCAATATTGATCAGATGCGCATGCGGCTGCATGGCCGCCAGAACCTCTGCGTTGATCAGATGGTTGGTTTCCGCTCCGCCCGGCACTGCCGTGACCAGAACATCGACCTGACCTGCCAGCACCAGCAGGCTGTCCGCCCGGGTCGCCGGAAAGTCCAGCTGTTTTTCCGACCGGCTGTGATAGGCGACCTGCATGCCAAAACCAAAATGACAGCGCCGCGCAATCGCCTGACCGATACGACCCATCCCGACAATGCCAACCGTTTTACCGCTGAGATGCATCCCCAGAAGCTGCGTCGGATGCCAGCCTTCCCAGGTGCCCGCGCGGACAATCCGTTCACCTTCGCCTGCCCGGCGCGCGCTCATCAGCATCAGCGTCATGGCGGTGTCTGCAGTGGCATCCGTAACCGCACCCGGCGTATTGGATACGGCAATGCCAGCCGCCTTTGCTGCATCCGTGTCGATATGGTTGTAGCCCACACCAAAGTTCGCCAGCAGACGGCAGCGCGCATCCGGCACAGCCTCAAATATTTCCGCGTCATAGAGATCACCGAGGGTCGGGACCACCGCGTCATACTCCCTGAGCGAGGTCAGCATTTCGTCGCGGCTGAGCGGGCCGGTCTCCGGCCGGACAGTCAGCTCAAACCGCGCGCGGGCGGCGGCCTGTACCGTTTCAGGCAGCGGGCGGCTCATAAAAACACGGGTCAATGCATCCGTCCCCCGTCCGGGACGTCGTGATCCGGGCTGATCAGTACGATACCACCTTCGCTGTCGGACACGCCAAGCAGCAGAACTTCTGACATAAACGGGCCGATCTGGCGCGGTGGAAAATTCACCACCCCCATAACCTGGCGCCCCACCAGTGCTTCCGGTGTGTAATGCGCCGTGATCTGCGCAGAGGTTTTCTTCTCGCCAATCTCCGGGCCAAAGTCGATCCAGACCTTGATTGCGGGTTTGCGGGCTTCGGGGAAAGGTTCCGCCCTCAGCACCGTCCCCTTGCGGATATCCACCGCCATGAAGTCATCGAATGTGATCTCAGCCATTTGCCAGTTCTCTTGATCTTTCCGTTGCGGCCCGGACCGCGCGTTTCATCAGCGCGGGAAAGCCGTTCTCTTCGTCCATCAGCACTTCGAGCGCCGCCTGTGTCGTCCCGTTTGGAGAGGTGACGTTGATCCTCAGCCGATCCGGACCGACATCAGCAGCCTGGGCCAGCGCGCCGGCGCCCGCGACCGTGGCTGTGGCCAGCCGCATCGCCAGCTCCGGCGGGAGGCCTTCGGCGGCACCCGCCGCGGCCAGCGTTTCGATCATATGGAACACATAGGCCGGGCCTGACCCGCTGACGCCTGTCACCGCATCAATATCCGCCTCCGTTTCGACGCGCACAACTTCGCCAACAGCAGACAGCAGCTCTTCAGCCTCGGACAGTGACGCTTCGCCTGCTGCGCCATTGCCGGCAATGGCGGTGATCCCTTTTGATATCGCCGCCGGCGTGTTTGGCATCGCGCGGACAACAGGCGTGTCAGCCCCGAGGATGCTCTCGAAGTAGTCGATCGTGATCCCGGCGGCGACACTGACAAAGACGGTACTGCCGCCGCCCATCGCCTGCAGACGGGGCAGTGCATCCGCCATCATCTGTGGTTTGACCGCGACCAGGACAACCGCGGGTGCCGGAGGCAGTTCGCCGTTCAGAGCCACCCCGGTGCTTTGCAGCCAGTCAGATGGGTAGGGATCGATCACACTGACCGAAGCGGCCGGAAGGCCCCTGCTCAGCCAGCCTTCCAGCATGGCCGAGCCCATTTTTCCACAGCCCAGCAGGACCAGTCCCTGTTGTGCAATCCGGCTGTTTTCCATGTGTCCCCCCGCGAATGATCTGGGGGTCAGGTTTACGCGCGGCCGTACGCCTCTGCAATGGCCACCTGCAGGGCCTCGGCGGGCGTCTGATCCCCCCAGGCCAGCAGCTGCATCGCCGGGTAATACCGCTCGGCGCTCATCACAGCGGCCCGGATCATCGTATCGATCTGATCTGCGGACGCCACATGGCCGCCGGACAGCACGAGGCCATAGCGGTACACCATGAGTTTCTGTTCTTCCCAGTATGTAAAGGCCCCGGCCCAGCACTGGTCATTGATATGGTTCAGCAGCTCGAAGGTCTGCGCCAGCTTGTCCTCGGGTGGTTCCATGTCAAACGTGCAGATCATACGCAGCGTTTCATCAAAGGCCGACCAGGCGAGTGTCAGTGAATAGGTGCGCCACTGCCCTTCGACGGCCATCGCAATCTGCTCGTCGGAAATCCGGTCAAAATCCCACTCATGGTGGGCAGCCAGATGTTCAACGATATCGATGGGGTGAATGTCTTCTTCCAGATACTGCTCGGACAGGGCCATAGGTACACCTCTTTTTTCGCTCTGGCGATGGTGGCCTGATGGCCCCCAGGAACCAGGTGCCTGCGCTATGGATCGGGGCGATCCCCTCGACCCATACATGATATGGTGCTGTGCATGAGGCTCTGTGGCAACCCCTTTTCTTGCGGGATAACACAATAAGTTGTGGATATCACAAAACAGGGCTCAAATTGTCCGCATCTGTTAAGACACGGACAAGCGGTAAAGGATTTGTTTACGTATCAGCGCGGCCCGGGCACGTTTCGGGCCGTCCGGCGTTACTTACCGGCTTCAAGCGCGTCGAGACGCGCACGCAGTGCTTCGTTCTCTTCGCGGGCTTTCTGCGCCATGCTGCGCACCGCGTCGAACTCTTCGCGTGTCACAAAATCACGGTCCGCGAGCCAGCGGTCGACGAGGCTTTTCATCGCGGTTTCGGCTTCTTCGCGCGCGCCCTGCGCCACGCCCATCGCGTTGGTCATCAGCTGAGAAATGTCGTCGAACATTTTATTGCGCGTCTGCATCGTGTCTCTCCGTGTCGGTGTGCCTCCTATATGGGCCTGATCGGCCTGCGCTGCAAGGTTGACTTCCCTGGCGCGTCGCGGGCAATTGGGCGTCATGCAAGCTGTCCTCCCGTTTCCGGAGATCTCGCCGGAGATTTTTTCCGTCAGCCTTTTTGGCTTTGATTTCGCGCTGCGCTGGTATGCGCTCGCGTATATCGTCGGCATCGTCATCGGCTGGCGTCTGGTTGTCTCCGCCGTGCGGCGCCCTGCGCTCTGGCCCGAAGAGACACCACCGGCGACCGACCGGCAGATCGAGGATCTACTGACCTGGGTGATCATCGGCGTCATTCTGGGCGGCAGGCTGGGATATGTCTTCTTCTACCAGCGCGACTATTATCTCGCCCACCCGGGCGAGATTCTCGCCGTGTGGCAGGGCGGCATGGCCTTTCACGGTGGGCTGTTGGGCGTGATCACCGCCGCCTTTCTCTATGCCTGGAAACATGCACTGCCCCGCCTGAGCCTCGCGGACGCAATTGCGATCGGGGTGCCGCCAGGTCTGCTGCTGGGCCGGCTGGCGAACTTCATCAATGGTGAGCTCTGGGGAAGGCCGACGGATCTGCCCTGGGGTGTCGCCTTTCCAGGCCCGGATGCACAGAATTGCCCGGATGTTGCGGGTCTCTGCGGACGTCATCCCTCGCAACTCTATGAAGCAAGTCTTGAGGGGCTTTTTCTAGGCGCTGTGCTGCTCTGGCTTGTGTGGCGTTCCGGCGCGCTCAGGCGGCCGGGTCTCATAGCCGGTGTCTTTTTCGCCGGCTACGGGCTCTCCCGTTTCCTGGTGGAATTCGTGCGTCAGCCGGATGCTCACTTCGTTGCACCCGGCAACCCGCTGGGGCTCGCCTGGCATGTGGGCGGCTGGGGGCTGACGATGGGCCAGATCCTGTCCGCACCCATGATCCTTGCCGGACTTTGGCTGATCCTGCGCGCAAGGCGCGCCCGGTGAGCCTGCGGGAAACACTGGTGGCGCGGATCGCGGCGCAGGGGCCGATGACCGTGGCTGAGTATATGCAGGAATGCCTGCTGCACCCGACCGCCGGCTACTACACGACGCAGGAACCCTTCGGGACAGACGGCGATTTCATTACGGCCCCGGAGATCAGCCAGATGTTCGGGGAACTGATCGGCCTGTGCCTCGCTCAGACGTGGATGGATCAGGGACAGCCCGCGTCCTTTACCCTGGCCGAGGCAGGCCCCGGACGCGGCACGCTGATGGCGGACATCCTGCGGGCGACCGGACAGGTGCCGGGCTTCGGCGCAGCAGCACAGGTCGTGCTGATCGAGGCGTCCGAGCGGTTGCGTCAGGTTCAGCGCGAGACGCTGCCCGGCGTGGAGCCAATATTCATCAGCGCCCCGGATGACTTGCCAGACGCCCCGCTCTATCTGGTGGCAAACGAGTTCTTCGATGCACTGCCCGTGCGCCAGTTTCAGCGCGGCAAACATCATTGGCACGAGCGTATGGTCGGGCTGAGTGAAAATGATCTCAGTTTTGGCCTTGGTCCTGAAACGCCGCAGCCCGCGCTCGCAGACCGGCTGGCCGATACCGAATCGGGAAACCTGGTTGAATACTGCCCTGCTGCCGCACCCACTGTTGATGCGATCGGGCAACGGATTACAGCTCATGGCGGTGCTGCGCTGATCATCGACTACGGCGACTGGCGCAGTCAGGGGGATACACTGCAGGCGCTGCAGGATCAGAAACCGGCGGACCCGCTTGCGTCACCCGGCAAAGCTGACCTAACCGCGCATGTGGACTTTGAAGCTCTGTTTGCCGCCGCACCCTGTGCCTGCTCGAAACTGACGCCTCAGGGCGTATTTCTGGAACGCCTCGGGATCACGGCCCGCGCGCAGGCGCTTGCCGCCGGGCTGAGCGGCGCCGCGCTGGAGCAGCACATCGCCGCACATCGCCGCTTGACGCATCCGGCGGAAATGGGAAACCTGTTCAAGGTTCTTGGCCTTTTCCCGCATGGCAGCAGCCCTCCGCCCGGACTGGACGTATGACGCTTGAAATACTGACCTCTGACATTCTCGGCGACACGCGCCACGGTTTCTTCACCCGCCGTGGTGGCGCATCTTCCGGCGTTTTTTCCGGTCTGAACTGTGGAACAGGCAGTTCGGATCAGTCAGAAATTGTGGCTATCAACCGCGCCCGGGTTGCCGGTGCGATGCAGGTGCCGCCGGAGCATCTGGCAGGGGTGCATCAGGTTCACTCGGCAGATGTTGTCGTTGTAACCGAACCGACGACGGACAGGCCCCGTGCCGACGGGCTGGTCACCCGGACGCCGGGCATCGCGCTTTCCGTTCTCACCGCAGACTGCCAGCCCGTCCTTTTCGCGGACCCTTCTGCCGGGGTCATCGGGGCCGCACACGCAGGCTGGCGTGGCGCGCTGGATGGCGTTCTCGAAGCCACCGTTGACGCAATGATCGGTCTTGGCGCCACACGCGAAGCAATCCGTGCCGTCATAGGGCCCTCGATTTCGCAGGCAGCTTATGAGGTCGGCCCGGAGTTTTTTGATACCTTCATGGCAGAGGGTGACGAAAACGCACGGTTTTTCGCGGGGGGATCCGGTGACCGTTTTCAGTTTGACCTGCCTGCCTATGGCCTGCACCGCCTGCGCACTGCAGGTATTGGCGAAACCGAATGGACGCGCCACTGCACCTATGCAGATGCGGACCGGTTTTATTCATACCGCCGCAGCACGCATTCAAAAGAAGCAGACTACGGCCGGCTCATCGCCGCGATAACGCTCTGAAAAAGCACCGATCCGGGCAACAATCTGGCATATCGTGCCCGGAAATTGCCGCAGATCACCTGAACAATCGGATGATTTTCCTGCCATTGTCCCTGTCGCCGCTAACCAGAACTGAAATTTCTCAATAGATTCAATTTTCTACGTATTTTCTGATAATTGCGGCAATTCGTTCTAAATTGCAGCGAAACAATCTGATTTATTGTTGATTTTTTTTACCACCAGTCAAATTCCGGCCCGATTGACCGGGCAATTTAAGGGTCAACAAGAGGCAAAAAGGCCCAATCGCAGATAATCGAGCAGGACACGACGATGAAAAGAAACGCACGTTTTACTAAATCGGTCGTCAGGACAACATCGGCATCAGACCCCGATATGCCCTGGCACCGCGGCATCCGCCGGGCGGATTTCATCGCGCGTCGCAAGCAAGAGCAGACCCCGATGCGGGTATCTGCCTGAAACTCCCCTCTGCCCCAACAGAGGTTTTACTGTCGACAGAAACCCTCCTGCGTCGAATCGCAGGAGGGTTTTCTTATGCGCACTCAAATGTGACGCCGCCTGCCGGGATCGGGAAACAAAACACCTGCGCTGCCCGGACTGACATTCGTCAAGGAACAATTAACGCTGATTTTTGACAGATTGAGAGATGATACCCCATTCTGAAGCCACCCTGTACACGAAAGAACTGTAAATTGTCCTTTCCGTGATCGTCGGTGGGGGCCGGCACGGGATGTGACCAACCGTTAAAAGGTGATCGCATGACCCTGACCCCCATTCTGTTACCCCGGGGCACACATCTGGCAATCTGACGCAAAGCGCACCCGGTGCCCGCGTTGTCGATATTTCCGCCCTGCGCGAGGACGGCAGCACTGTGATCGGTCAGCGGCGCGTCCCCTCTCATCCTGTATTTGATGCAGCCTTTTCGGCGTTTGCCCAGGGCACACTGATACAGACAGAAAACGGGCAGTCTGCGGTTGAGGATCTGCATCCTGGTGACAGGGTTCTGACCTCGGACGGTCAGCACACAGAAGTGACATGGATCGGGTCAGCATCCTTTTCTCCGTCGCAGGGAATGGCCAGGATGCCGCTGACACGGATCATGGCGGGAAGCTTCGGCGTCAGCCGTCCGGACAGTTTCATCAGCCTCGGTGGAGGAGCCCGTCTTCTGCAGTCACAGCCCGGCATGGCGCGTGCGCGCGAAGGTCAGCAGGTTCTGACGCCGGCCAGCGCTTTTGTTGACGGGGTCAATGTCATCGAAATGTCGCCGCCCACACCAGTGCGCCTCTTTCATATCGGGCTGCGCCGGCATGCGGCGATTGTTGCCGCCGGGCTTGAGGTTGAGAGCTATCACCCGGGCCAAAATCCGCTGCAGCATATGTCTCCGACACTGAGCAGCGTTTTCATGTCCCTGTTTCCGCATGTCAGCACGCTCACCGATTTCGGTCCGCTGCGCCTGATGCGTGTCCCGGATGAAAACGGCGACCTGACAGCCGCCTAATCGCCGGAAGCGAGCCGCTCTTCGAGTACATCAAACGGAACGCCGGGCTCATCCTTGGCACCGCGGATGACCAGTGAGGTTTTCACACTGGCCACGTTTGGTGTGGTCAGCAGTTCGCCGGTCAGAAATTTCTGAAAACTCGACAGATCGGGCGCTGCACACTTGAGGATGAAATCGACCTCGCCGTTGAGCATGTGGCACTCGCGCACCAGCGGCCATGCCCGGCAGCGTTCCTCAAAGGCGGACAGATCAGCCTCCGCCTGGCTGGCCAGACCGACCATTGCAAATACCTGAACCTCAAAACCCAGTTCGCGCGCATCAACCTCGGCGTGATATCCGCGGATATATCCTGCTTCCTCAAGCGTCCGCACACGACGCAGACAGGGAGGAGCAGATATGCCGACACGTTTGGCCAGCTCAACGTTGGTCATGCGACCATCAGCCTGCAGTTCTGCCAGAATTTTTCGATCAATCGGATCCAGACGTGTTCCGGCCATGAGTCCCCCGCTTTATTTTGCGGAAGTTATAACAGCCCCAAAGCCACGCGCAACAATGTTTCGCAATCACGCAACATTCTTTCACAAAACCCGCCGTGGCACATAGCGAAGCTGTGACCGTTGTCACGACAGCAGGGGTTTAAGACCCGACGTGTGAACTGTATATCGGGTCTGCTACACAGTGTCAGATTCTCGGGGGATGCAATGGGCGACACACGGAAGACACGCGTTCTGATCATCGGATCAGGTCCGGCCGGCTATACAGCAGGCGTTTACGCCAGCCGCGCCATGCTGGAACCCATTCTGGTGCAGGGAATTGAGCCTGGCGGGCAACTGACCACAACCACCGAGGTGGAGAACTGGCCCGGCGACACGGAAGTTCAGGGCCCCGACCTGATGGTGCGTATGGAAGCCCATGCCTCGGCGATGGGCACAGAGATCATCGGCGATATCATCAACGATCTGGATCTCAGCAAGCGCCCCTTTGTGGCAACCGGCGACAGCGGCACGACATACGTGGCCGATGCCGTGATCCTTGCGACCGGCGCCCGCGCGAAATGGCTGGGGCTGCCGTCCGAAGAAAAGTTCAAGGGCTTTGGCGTTTCGGCCTGTGCGACCTGCGACGGCTTTTTCTATCGCGGCCAGGAAATTGTTGTCATCGGGGGCGGCAATACCGCTGTAGAGGAAGCGCTTTTCCTGACCAACTTTGCGTCCAAAGTGACGTTGATTCACCGTCGTGATGAGCTGCGTGCCGAAAAAATCCTCATCGACCGGCTTATGAAAAACCCCAAAATCGAACCTCTGTGGTTCCATGAACTCGAAGAAGTGGTCGGCACGGACGCGCCGCTTGGCGTGGAATCTGTGCGCGTGAAGCACACAAAGACCGGCGAAATCACCGAAATTCCTGCCAAAGGTGTCTTTGTCGCCATCGGTCACGCACCTGCAAACGAGTTGGTGAAAGACGTACTGGAAACCCATATGGGCGGCTACGTTGTGACCAAGCCGGACAGCACTGAGACGTCGATCCCTGGTGTTTTCGCAGCGGGAGACCTGACAGACCACAAATACCGTCAGGCTGTGACATCAGCCGGTATGGGGTGCATGGCGGCCCTTGAGGCAGAGCGTTTTCTGGCCGAGAACGAAAACGGGGAAACCGCCGTTCTGACCGACAGCGCCGCGGAATAATCCTCACTACCGGCGCGCCGGTGTTGCGTGCGTACGGTGGGTTAAGCCACTCCCAACCCTCCAGCGGGATAAAGCATAACGTGTCCACCCGGACGCGTTGCTTTTCTGAATGCTGCGAGGTTCATCATGCCCACCCGTGCCGCCCTGTCTCAC
The DNA here is from genome assembly GCF_055693285.1 of Roseobacter sp. S87. The sequence goes on along the minus strand of NZ_JBVFTR010000004.1, from coordinate 3,968,335 downwards.
ATTCCCGGCCCCCCGGTTCCGCCCGTGATCGGCCACACACTGACCATCGCGCGCGACAGCTATGGCACTCAGCAGGAATACATCCGCCGCTATGGCGATGTGTACAAAACGAAGATGCTGGGCGTCTGGCGGGTCAATTTGTGCGGGCCAGACGCGCTCGAATACGTTCTGATGGACCAGGAGAAAAACTTCTCCTCCGAAGGTGGATGGGACGCGCTGGCACGGATCTATCCGGGCGGACTGATCCTGCAGGACTTTGATCACCACCGGCAGAACCGCCGGATTATGAATGCGGCATTCCGGGCATCCGCCATCCGCGACTACCGCGAACGGATGGCCGAAACAATGGCCGAACTGCTGGCGACCTGGCCCAAGGACACACCGTTCTGTTTCTACACTGCGATCAAAGACCTTACCCTGCGTGTTGGTGGTGCTGTTTTCATGGGGCTGCCGCTCGACGGCGATCTGGCAAAACAGATAAACCGCGCGATCACCGATGAAATCCGTGCCTCGGTAACGCCGATCCGTCAGGCGATCCCCTTTACGCCGATGTGGCACGGCGTGCGCGGGCGTGATTTTCTGCGGGAAACTTTCCGCACGATGATCCCGGAGCGACGTGCGAAAGGTGGCGACGACTTCTTTTCGCAGATGTGCAATGCCACGGATGAGGACGGCAAATCCTGGACCGAGGATGAGATCCTCAACCAGTTCAACCTGCTGATCATGGCCGCGCATGATACAACCGCCACGTCACTGTCTGTTATGATGGCGGCACTCGGCACCCATCCGGACTGGCAGATGCGGCTGTCGCGTGAGGTCGCAGCACTCGGCAGCGGGCCGCTGGACGAAGACGCGCTGAAGTCGATGACCGAAACGGACAAAGTGTTCCGTGAAGCATTGCGGCTGGTGCCGCCCGTGCCCTTTATTCCGCGCAAGGCTGTGCGCGATTTCCACTGGCATGGGTACGACATTCCCGCCGGAACATCGCTTGCGCTCAACCCCGGTGTGACGATGCTGTCGCCCGAACTCTACACCAATCCGACCGAATTCGACCCGGACCGGTTTTCGCCTGAGCGCGCCGAAGACCAGAAGCACCGGTTCGCCTGGACCCCGTTTGGCGGCGGTGCTCACAAGTGTATCGGCATGCACTTTGCCCGAATGCAGGTGAAGCTTTTCATCGCGACGTTGCTGCGGGACCACCAGCTTGAACTGCCCAACGGTGCGCCGGAATGGCAGCGGATGCCGATCCCGAAACCGAAAGGCGGGCTGGCGGTTGTTCTGCGCCAGCAGGCTCAGCTCAGGCTGGTAGCCTGACCTGTGGACGGAAAAGTCACCTGCCCGGACATCACCACAGCCCCGGAACCACTGACCTCGACACCCGAAATGGCCGTGGATTCGCCAAGCACCCGGACCTGCGCCCGGCCCGGGCGGCCCATGCCATCACCCTGCGCAGCGGTGAATTCCGGCCCTGGTATATGACCTCCCGCCCAGAGGTAAGCCGCCATCGCACCGGTCGCTGAGCCCGTGAAAGGGTCCTCGGGCGGGCTGGGCGGCGCGATCAGCAGGCGGCTCATCGTATCACTGCCAGGCGGTGTGTCCTGCAGCGTGACCCAGAATGGCTCCATCATATCCACGCCCGGCTGGCCCAGATGATCCGCGAAACGGCGCAGCGCTCCGGCATCCATCTGCAGACTGTCCAGTACAGCCCGGTTCTTTAACAGAGTGATGCAGAACGGCAGGCCGGTTGAGACGATGCGCGGTGGCGCGATGATGTCCTGCGGTGCGATCCCGCCAAAATCCGCAACAATATCTGCGGGGACGTTATCACCGAACTGCGGTGCAATCTGTGTCATGCGCACCCGGTTTCCCTGCACCGAAACCGGCACATTCCCTGCCAGCGTTTCCAGCACAAGATCGCCATCCCCGATCAGACCGCGCGCGCGCAGCGCCACAACTGTTGCAACCGTCGGATGGCCGGCAAAGGGGATCTCGCGGCTGGCCAGAAAATAGCGCACACGCAGATCTGCAACCTCTGACGGGCCGGTGAAGGTGCACTCGACAAGCGATGTTTCACGCACATAGGCCATGCATATATCATCCGGCAGTCCCGCGCCCTCATGCACCACTGCACATCCGTTGCCGCCGAAAGGCACCTCCGAAAAGGCATCGACCCAATCAAAATCAAACTGCATGCTGCGCTCCGTCAAAAAAGGCCGCAGAATACTGCGGCCCTTTCAGAATTCATCGCTTTGTCACCCGCGTCAATGCACGGCAACGGGTGCATAATCGTTCTGGCGCGCAAGCTGAAAGGCAAGCTTGCGATCCGCGACGAGGGCCAGTTGCTGACCTTCTGCGTCATGCACCGCATAAAGATGCTCAAAGCCCTCAACCTGTCCCTGCACTTCATCAGGCAGTTCAGCCACATCCACCGTCTTTACATAGACGATGCGGCTTGCTTCGGGTGTCGCGTCAAATGCTTCGGTCATATCTTACCCTTTCCTGATGCTGATCGTCTGAACAATTTTTTCCGGGCGCGCGCGGGTCAGATCCACGTGCAGCAAACCATTTTCCATAACGGCCTCGCCGACATCCACGCCATCGGCGAGCACAAAGCTGCGCTGAAACTGGCGCGATGCGATTCCACGGTGCAGAAACACCCGGCCCTCACTGTCGTCGGACTGCCGACCCCGGATGACCAGCTGACGGTCTTCAACGGTGATAGACAGGTCTGCTTCCGCAAAACCGGCAACCGCCAGTGTGATGCGGTAAGAAAAATCAGAGGTCTGTTCGATGTTAAAAGGCGGGTAGCCTTCGTTCCCGGACTTTGCGGTGCGTTCGAGCAGCCGCTCCAGCTGCTCGAAACCGAGCATATGGGGATAGGATCCCAGCGTCATTTTCGTCATGCGACACGTCCTTTTTGGTCAAGCGACAGTCTGTGAGGCGCCCCGTTCCGGCGACACCTGCATAGAATATGGGGAGCAAGCCGGGATGACGCAAGGGCTAGGCGGTTCGCCCCTGACACCTTATGTTATGTGCACCGCAGCTTTGGAATCAGACCTTTATGAATGCGCCCTCTGATCTGTCGATGAAAACCGATGAGGTGCTCCGCGTGGAGCTCGAGGTTTTCCGGCGCGAACACCGGGATCTGGACGAGGCAATCCACGCTCTTGTGGACAAAGGCGTCAGCGATCAGCTCACGCTGCAGCGCCTGAAAAAGCGCAAACTCCGCCTCAAGGACCTGATCGCGCAGATCGAGGACAGACTCACGCCGGACATCATTGCCTGACCCCCGGTTTTGGCTATAGTGCCGCTTCGCAAGTTACGGGCGAAAGGGCCTTTTTCATGATAACTGTCTCTGTCGGGATCATTATGGGCAGCCAGTCGGACTGGCCGACAATGTCGGAGGCCGCAGACGTTCTCGACGAACTGGGTGTCCCCTACGAAAAGCGCATTGTTTCAGCACACCGGACACCGGACCGGTTGTGGGATTATGGCAAAACAGCAGTGGATCGTGGTCTGCAGGTCATTATTGCAGGTGCGGGCGGTGCGGCGCATCTGCCGGGCATGATGGCCTCCAAAACCCGTGTCCCCGTCATTGGCGTGCCGGTGCAGACACGCGCACTTTCGGGTGTCGATTCGCTCTATTCCATTCTGCAGATGCCGCGGGGCTACCCTGTTGCGACGATGGCCATCGGTGCCGCAGGGGCAAAGAACGCTGGCCTGATGGCCGCTGGTATTCTGGCCCTGCACGATGACGCCCTGGCCCGGCGGCTGGACGACTGGCGGGCCGCGCTGTCGGCGTCCATTCCGGAGGTCCCGACAGATGACTGAACCGCTGCCGACGGGTGCTGTGATCGGTATTCTGGGCGGTGGCCAGCTGGGCCGTATGCTGTCTGTAGCTGCGGCACGCCTTGGCTTCCGCACCCATATCTTTGAGCCTGGCGCAGGTGCGCCTGCGGGTCACGTCTCCGAAACAGTCACGACCGCCGCCTATGATGACGCGGACGCGCTGCGCGCCTTTGCCGCCAGCGTCAGTGTGGTTACCTATGAGTTCGAGAACATTCCCACAGACGCCCTTGATATCATCGAAGAAATCGTACCGATCCGACCCGGACGAGAAGCCCTGCGCATCAGCCAGGACCGGCTGACAGAAAAGACGTTTCTGCAGGATCTGGGGCTCCAGGTCGCCCCTTTCGCGGATGTGACAGGCCCCGACAACCTCGCCGACGCCGTGGCGGCCATCGGGACACCGTCGATCCTGAAAACAAGGCGGTTTGGATATGACGGCAAAGGTCAGGCACGCCTGAAGTCGCCTGAAGATACCGGCAACGCCTGGAATGACATGGCGGGACAGCCGGCGATCCTGGAGGGGTTCGTCGACTTTTCGCACGAAGTCTCAGTGATTGCCGCCCGTGGTTCGGACGGTGAAGTCGCCTGTTTTGATCCTGGCGAAAACGTGCACCGCGATGGCATTCTGCACACCACAACGGTGCCTGCCCGCCTCAGTGCGGCACAACGGACAGATGCTGTTCTGATGGCCGCACGCATCCTGAACGCGCTGGATTATGTCGGTGTGCTGGGCGTGGAGCTCTTTGTGACGCCCGGTGGTCTGATTGTGAATGAGATCGCACCGCGGGTTCATAATTCCGGTCACTGGACACAAAACGGCTGTGCCGTGGATCAGTTCGAACAGCACATCCGCGCCGTGGCCGGATGGCCCTCGGGGATGGGATGCGGCACTCCGACGTCGTGATGGAGAACCTGATCGGTGACGACATGGACAAGGTACCGCAGATCGCCCGCGAGCCATCAGCAGCACTGCACCTTTATGGTAAGGCCGAAGTCAAAGCGGGCCGGAAGATGGGCCACGTCAACCGTATCTCTGCCTGACAGTACCGGCCTCAGTTCAGCAGACGCGCGCCAAGTTCGCCTGACAGATAGGTAAACCGCCCGCTGGCAATTGTGGCGGCAACCCTGCGGGATTTATCGTCCAGAATGACGATGTCGGCGCGTTTTCCGGCAACAAGGCTGCCCCTGTCCTCAAGGCCAAGTGCCCGTGCGGGCCCTTCGGAGACAAGCGACCAGGCACCGGCAAGGTCCGTCATCCCGGTGTCCGCCAGCATCAAAGCGGCGCGACGCGGGCTGGGATAATGGTAGTCCGAAGCCAGCGCATCACAGAGCCCCATAGTTACCAGTTCAACTGCACTGACATTGCCTTTGTGTGATCCGCCTCGCACAACGTTCGGTGCCCCAAGGACCACCGTCGCCCCGGTGGACTGTGCTGCTTCGGCGGCCTCCACCGTTTCCGGGAATTCAGCAAGCGTGGCCCCCCGATTGTGCCAGGTATCGCGGCCCGCAGCAGTGTTATCATCGTGGCTGCCCATCCGGACATTCATCGCCGCAAGCCTGGGGCAGAGGCGGTCCAGCGCTGCAGGCACTTCATCCCTGCGGGCATGCAGGGCTAGCAGCATTTCAAAATGATCATCCGGATTGCGCCCGGCCTTCAGAGCCTGGCCGGTCAGGCGCGGCGGTCTGCGGCCTTCTGCCAGACGGTCATGCGGCAGGTGATCATTAAAGACCACATAGTCGATCCCCCAGTCCCGTATCCGGTCCGGCAAGTCATTATAAAGGTCGAGCAGGTGCATCTCGAGGCGCAGCTGTGCGCGGATATCCGTGTCCAGCGTGGGGGCTGTATCCCTGATCGCCTCAAATACATTGGCTGCGTACTCCGGTCCGCGAACGCCGCCCTCCCAGCTGACAAACTGCGCCAGAACACCTGTCGTGATCCCGTTTGCCGCAAGCTCAGCTGCCGTCGCCACGAGACCTTCGGACATCTGCTTCATCGCACCACGGCGGGGCGCCAGATGGCGTTCAAAACCGTCACCATGCAGATCAATAATGCCGGGCAGAACCGTGAAACCGCTCAGATCAGCGGCCCGGCCCGTTGTTTCGCTGACGATTTCGCCGTCGGCAAAGGACAGGGTTTCGCGCACCAGACCATGGGGCCGCAGCACCTGTGCGTTTTTCAGATCAAGGTTTACCAATGACTGTTCCCACCCCCGGCACGCAGCTGCCATCGGGGCAGCCGAGCTGTCCCAGTACAGCATCGAGCCAGCTTAGAGAATGATCAAATTCGCCTGTGCTCAGAAATGCAACGGTCTGCGCAATGACGCGCGGGTTGTTCATCATGAAGGTATGCGTGACCGGCAGAACGATGTGATCCCGCATGCCGGACACCCTTGTGGAAGCAACCGACACCTTCCCGTCATCGCGCCCTGGCAAAAGGGAGGAAAAATATGGATTGAGAGACTGATCCCCGGCAATCACGCCGAGCGGAAAATTCACAGGTGGCAGACTGCGCGGCAGCGAGTCCGGCCCGGTGCCCAGCTGGGCTCCAGCAGGGCCGTTGATCCAGTCAAATGCATCGATGTCATCCAGTGCGTCGACAAGCTCGCTTCCCTGGTTGGGGGGCGCCAGCATGACAACGCGGCCGATTGCGGCGTCCGGATTGGCCTTCGCCCACTGCCGTACCAGAATGCCGCCCATGGAATGGGTCACAAAGTCCACAGTATTGCGCGGCCCGCAGGCTGACACGGCATCCGGGACCGTGCGCTGCACCAGTTCTTCGACCTCTGCAGTGGTCGAAGGATATCCGGGCCTGACAACCTCGTACCCTTCTGCGGCCAGCGCCGTCTCCATCAGCGCGAATGAGAGTTCTGTCCGCGCAAGGCCATGTAAAAGCACCACGCAGCGCGCCTGCACCGGTGCAGCCAGGCCCCAGAACAGCGATACAGCAATCAAAAGAACACTCAGGTGTTTCATGGCCATTGAGATAGGTGCATTCGCTTCAGTACAAAAGAATGACGTAACGCTAAAGTGCGGAGTATAGCCGGAATGCCCTCAAAATCACCACGCGTCGCTGTCCGCGCCATCATCGTTCATGACGGTCATCTGCTTTTGGTGAACGCCTGGCCGGACGGGAAAAGTGATCTGATGTGTGCCCCGGGCGGCGGCGTGGAGACGGGCAGCAGCCTGCCCGAGAACCTGGCCCGCGAAGTGTACGAGGAGACCGGCCTGCGTATTGAGGTGGGCGCGCCGTGCATGGTCAATGAATTCCACGATCCGCGTATCGGCTTCCACCAGGTGGAGATATTTTTCCGGTGCAGCATTGCGGGCAATGCGAACATCAGCAGCGAGTGGCGTGACCCCGAGAAAATAGTTGACCGCCACATCTGGGTGACTGAAGCGGGGTCGGAAACGGTACGGGTGAAACCGGATGGCCTGAAGGCAATTGCTTTCGCGCAGCCTGGCGCCGTCACCTACGACCCGCTTGAGACGATCGTGATGTGACCGCGAACGCGATGCCGCCAAGGACCAGCATTGCAGCCACGGCCACCTTACCGGAGACCGGTTCCCCAAGCACAAGCGCACCTCCGATGATCGCGATGACCGGCACGCTGAGCTGAACCACCGCGGCGGCGGTCTGTTGGAGGTCCGGCAGGACCCGGTACCAGAGCGCATATCCCAGCCCGGAGGTCAGCCCGCCACAGATAAGCGCGAGAAGATAACCGCCCGCGGTCACGTTTCTGTCCGGCGCCAGCAGAAAAACCAGCATGACCGGCAGGCAGAGCAGGAAATTTGCACCGGTCATGGCGACCGGATCGGAAGCGGCCCGGCCTGATATCGTATACACGGCCCACCCCAGCCCTGCGAGGACCATGAAAATGGCTCCCGCCACATCGGTGGATGCTCCGCCTGCAGGCCACAAAACCAGAAACAGCCCCCCGAAGGCAATTGCGGCACCTGTCATCTGTCGCCCCGTCGGCTGCCGGCCGGTGACCGCGCTGTGTGCAAACATTGCAATTTGCACGACGCCAAACAGGATCAGCGCGCCAAGACCCGCATCAAGGGTCAGATAAGCCAGCGAAAACCCGATCATATAAACCGCGAGGCTGAGGGCACCGGTTGCCCGTTGTCGTGGGCTGAAGGTCACTGGCTTTCCGCTGACTTTCAGGATCACTGACAGAACGGCGGCACCGGCGAACACCCGCAGAAGCGCAAAGCTGTAGGGGTCGGATGCACCGGTGTCGACTGCGAGCCGTGTCAGCAGGGAATTGGAGGCAAAGGCCACCATGGTGATCATGGTCAGCAGACAGAGGCGCATAGCCCCCATTAGCGGCTCGCGCACCTGTGGCCAAGCGGATTTAACGAAGCGGCATCAGCGGTGCCGCGAAATTGAAGATATTCTATGGATTTTATTGCGGCAGAACGACCTGCACCCGCGTTCCGCGATCATCTGAGGGTGCGCTCAGAGAGATGGAACCGCCGTAGCGCAGGGCAATCTTTCGCGCGATCGCCAGCCCCATACCACTGCCTTCGACTTCATCACGGGGGCGCAGTGTTGTCATCGCATCCATAACCTGACCGCGGAAGTTTTCGGGAATTCCAGGCCCATCGTCTGTAACGGAAAGCACAACGTTTGCTTTTTCCCTGTGTGCCGAGACGATGATTTTGCCCGCCGCGCGATCGTGATGCTTGACTGCATTGGATATCAGCGCAGTGAGCAAAGTGAGAATGTCCCGTTCACCGATGTGCAGATGCGTACAGTCAAACGCGCGTACAAGCCGGAAACCTGCGGGCAGGATGACTTCATCCAGCACTTCGTCCAGCACTGCCGCCAGGTCTGCATGAACCATCTCCTGCATGCGGCCGACGCGCGAAAAAGCGAGCAGATCAACCAGCATACGGTCCAGCCGGCCGGTGTGACGGTTCATCAGTTCGATGTTTCTGCCAACCGGGCCATCCATTTTCACGCCCGCTTCTGACAGATCTTCTTCAATCCACTGGGGCAGTTCAATCAGGGCCCTGACAGAGTTCCGCACATCATGGCTGATCAGATAGACGAAGTCTTCAAACTCACGGGATGTCGGCGGACCGACTTCAGGCATCGCTTTGCCCCCACTGTCAGAAACCGGATCAGGATTATGCATGGACTGGACCTTTAAGTGTACTGCGCGGGTGGTGGTACCAGTCAGCTTTGAATACCAGGTTAACGCAGGCCTCATGACAAAAATCCTGCGCAGGCAACGCTCCGTAAACCTGATGGCCTTAAACGGATCAGGCTCATGTCTGATCCTCACGGCACCGGATCGGACAGCAGATCGCTGCAAAGAACGGAGGAAAACTGATGAGCGAACAACTGGATGACGCGACTTTTCTGCTGGTCGACGATGACCAGATCAGCATCCTTTCGCTTCAGCGGGCAATGCGTAAACTTGCAATTGCCAACCGCACTCTTGTTGCTCACGACGGGCAGGAAGCCCTCGATATTCTGGAGACCGAGGCAGATTCAGCCGGCGGATCACTGCCTCCGTTTATTGTGGCTCTTGATATCAACATGCCGCGGATGAACGGGATCGAGTTTCTTGACGCCCTGCGCAGGAAGCCCGAACTGAAGAACATTGTCGTTTTCCCGTTTGCTTCCAACGGCAAAATCCGTGACGCGCTGGCGCCTTATCGCCCACATGTCGCCGGACATCTGTGCAAGGACAACCCGCGTGAAAGCCTGTTCGCAGCTCTGAGCAAACTCGGCGGCGGGCCTGCTTCCCAACAGGCAATTGCCTGAACCAGAACCGGCAGACACAATCAAAAAGGGCCCACCAAAAAGGCGGGCCCCGTAATAGTCTGTTTGCCTGGCTGGCTTACATCATGCCGCCCATGCCGCCCATGTCGGGCATACCGCCTGCGGGTGCAGCACCTTCTTTCGCCGGCTTGTCAGCAACCATCGCTTCTGTTGTGATCAGCAGACCTGCAACAGATGCCGCATCCTGCAGTGCAGTCCGCACAACCTTGGCAGGGTCGATCACACCAAAGGCAAACATGTCGCCGTACTCTTCGGTCTGGGCGTTGAAACCGTAGGTCACGTCAGAGCTCTCACGGACTTTGCCCGCAACAACCGCACCGTCGACACCAGCGTTCTCAGCGATCTGACGCAGAGGCGCTTCGATGGCCTTGCGCACGATGTTGATGCCGACGTTCTGGTCGTTGTTGATGCCTTCAACGCCGTCCAGTGATTTGCCGGCCTGAACCAGAGCAACACCACCGCCGACAACGACGCCTTCCTGAACAGCAGCACGCGTGGCGTTCAGAGCATCGTCCACGCGGTCCTTGCGCTCTTTCACTTCGACTTCCGTCATGCCGCCAACGCGGATCACGGCAACACCGCCAGCCAGTTTGGCAACGCGTTCCTGCAGTTTCTCACGGTCGTAGTCGGATGTGGTTTCTTCGATCTGAGTGCGGATCTGAGCAACACGTGCTTCGATCTCGGCTTTCTCGCCAGCACCGTCAACGATTGTTGTCTCGTCCTTGGTGATCTGCACTTTCTTGGCCGAACCCAGCATGTCCATTGTCACGGACTCAAGCTTCATGCCCAGATCTTCGGAGATAACCTGACCGCCTGTGAGGATCGCGATGTCCTGCAGCATGGCTTTGCGGCGATCGCCGAAGCCCGGTGCTTTGACAGCTGCGATTTTCAGACCGCCACGCAGTTTGTTCACAACCAGAGTTGCCAGCGCTTCGCCTTCAACATCTTCTGCAATGATCAGCAGTGGTTTCTGCGACTGGATGACCTGCTCCAGCAGCGGCACCATCGGCTGCAGCGAGGACAGTTTCTTTTCGTGCAGCAGCACGATGCAGTCTTCCAGCTCTGTGGTCATTTTGTCTGCGTTGGTGACAAAGTAGGGGCTCAGATAACCGCGGTCGAACTGCATGCCTTCGACGACGTCTGTCTCTGTTTCCAGACCTTTGTTTTCCTCGACGGTGATCACACCCTCGTTGCCGACTTTCTGCATCGCGTCTGCGATCTGCTGGCCGATTTCAGCTTCACCGTTCGCGGAGATGGTACCGACCTGTGCCACTTCGGCGCTGTCGCTCACTTCACGGGACGCGGATTTGATCGCTTCGACAACTTTGGATGTCGCCAGATCGATACCACGCTTGAGATCCATCGGGTTCATGCCTGCGGCAACCGACTTCATGCCTTCCTTGACGATGGCCTGAGCCAGAACAGTCGCGGTTGTTGTGCCGTCGCCTGCTTCGTCGTTTGTGCGGCTGGCCACTTCCTTGACCATCTGTGCACCCATGTTCTCGAACTTGTCCTCGAGATCGATCTCTTTGGCCACGGAAACACCGTCTTTGGTGATGCGCGGTGCGCCAAAGGATTTGTCCAGTACCACGTTGCGGCCTTTCGGGCCGAGGGTCACTTTGACCGCGTCTGCCAGAACGTTCACGCCGCTCAGCATACGGTTACGGGCATCTGTGTCGAATTTGACGTCTTTTGCCATCTTGTTTTCTCCTCTTGGGAAATATCAGTTTGAAATCAGCGAAGGATCAGAGCAGCGGATGCGCTTACTCGATGATCCCCATGATGTCGCTTTCTTTCATCATCAGCAGTTCTTCGCCGTCGAGCGTGACTTCTGTGCCGGACCATTTGCCGAACAGAATTTTGTCGCCGGGCTTCACAGCCATTTCGATCAGCTCGCCGCTGTCTTTACGGGCGCCTGCACCGCAAGCCACCACTTCGCCCTCGGAGGGCTTTTCTTTCGCGCTGTCGGGGATGATCAGTCCGCCAGCAGTTTTCTCTTCGCTTTCCGTGCGGCGTACCAGCACGCGGTCATGAAGCGGTTTCAATGCCATCTTTGCAGCTCCTTGAGGCTCAAAGTTTCTCCCATTCAGAGCCACCGCACCATTTCAGCGGTAGCCCGTTATCACTCTCTTACGGTGAGTGCTAACGGCGCATAGCTAAGGAAGCCTCCCCGGGGTGTCAACCAGAGGCATCGCAAAATTTTTATGAATCTTTCCAGCAGGTTTCAGCCGGACCCCAGAACGTCAGCAGAGGCCTCCGCCGCCGCCGCGCCAGCCGGGGTCAGCCCGTAAATTCCTGTTTCAACACGCTCAAACCAGCCGTAGTGGTCATCCGCCATCATCCGTGTTGCACGGGGAACACCCGTTTCGCGCGCCACATCTGCGCCCTTACTGGCGCCTGCTTCGAACAGATAAAGCGCAAGTTTCAGTGCATCCTGACGGTAGGCGGTCACCAGACCGCGGCGCGTCTGGCCGCCCTCATTCGGATCGCCCTGACGCCGGGCGAACTCCCGCAGCAGAGCACCCTGACGTTTTGCCGACTTCCGCGGGCGATAGGGTCCGGGGTCGCAATGTACCTCGACCAGGTTGTCAGAAAGTCGGACGGTCATCAGACCAAGACCGAGCCGGCGTGCCATGGCAGTGTTGTCTTTCAGCGCTCTGGCGAACCGTTTGCCGGGCTGACGCGCAACAGCAAGGTACACATCGTCCGTCACGGACTGGCGCGCTATGCACTGATGAAACAATGTGAGTGAAAATCCGAGCTTCAGCTCCACAACGACCGGTGACTCGCCCCCCGCACCGCGACAACATCCGCAGCACCAACCTCTGACTTCACAACATAGCCCTGCTCTTCCAGAAAGCATTTTACAGGCGGATAGAGTTCTGTTTCGCTCGATTTCGTCACAACTGCTGCCCCGGATCCGGTCCGGAGGACTCTGCCCGGAACCGGACAGCAAGTGCAACACTGCGCCCATGTAAACCATAATGCCGCAACGCAGCATCCACGGGGTGACATGTCAGGACACCGTGTTATAAGGCGCGAAAATTCAGTTGTACGATCAGGAAAAGAAACATGACCACGCTCGTTTTCGGCCACAAATCCCCAGACACAGACAGCACCGGGTCGCCCATCATCTGGGCATGGTACCTCAACCAGATCAAAGGCGAGAAAGCCGAGGCTGTCCTGCTGGGCGACACAAACACCGAGGCGAAGTTTGTCGTGGAACGCTGGGGCCTGACCATGCCGCGCGTGCTTGGAAAGCTGGATGACAACGCTCCGGTTGTCATCGTTGACACCAACAACCCCGCGGAGCTCCCGGACAACATCAACGACGCGGACATCCGCCAGATCATTGATCACCACAAACTCGTCGGCGGGTTGGAAACCAAAGGGCCCATCGACATCCGGATCGAGCCGCTGGCCTGCACAGCCACGATCATGTGGAAAATGATCGGCAAGGACATGGCGCAGATGCCCGAAGGCATCAAAGGCGCGATGCTGTCGTGCATTCTGTCCGATACGCTCGAATTCCGCAGCCCGACCACCACACAGGAAGACAAAGCCATTGCGCATGACCTCGCCAAAGACCTGGGCGTTGATATTGCCGGATATGCCGCCGAAATGTTCGCGGCGAAATCCGATGTTTCCGCATTCTCCGAAGCTGAACTGCTCCGTATGGACAGCAAGGAATACGCCGTGGGAGGCAAGCAGTTCCGCGTCTCGGTTCTGGAAACAACGTCACCTGCTCAGGTCCTTGAGCGCAAAGACGCACTGATGGCCGCCATGCCGGGCGTCGCGAAAGAAGACGGCGCAGACGAAGTGCTCCTGTTTGTTGTCGATATCCTGAACGAAGAGGCGACACTGCTCGTGCCCAACGACACTGTGAAAACCGTGGCCGAGAAGAGCTTTGACGCGGCAGTGGGTGGTGACACGGTTGTTCTGCCCGGCATCATGAGCCGGAAAAAGCAGATCATTCCGAACCTCGCGGTCTGACACGACCATAAATGCCATGATTTTTCCGAACGGCGCCGCATTGGCGCCGTTTTGTCATTCCATGCAGGCGACATGTTCACGACGGTTCTGCTCTTATATCTCGTACCACTCAATGCGCTGACCTGGATGGCCTTCCGGGCGGACAAACACCGTGCACTTGCGGAAGCGCGCCGGATACCGGAAGCCACGCTGCTGACCCTCTCCTTTTGTGGCGGCTGGCCTGCGGCGAAACTGGCCCAACGCCGGTTCCGACACAAAACCAGAAAACAACCGTTCGGTTTCGTGCTGAATGCTGTGCCGCTTGTCTGGGCGGCAGCAATTGCCGTGCCATTGGCGCTGCCACATCTTGAGGCGTTCGAATTCTCCGGGTTTGGCGGTCAGAATGAACGGAACACGCCCCGGTTTTTCCAGAGCGTCAGCAACTGAATTCTGCTTTTTTCTGGCGCATATCCGGTCAGTCCTGCATAGAACGACGCAAAATGTCAGTTCAGGAAGCCGTTCAGCATGACCCGGATTATCAGCTCTCTCTCAGAAATCTCTGCGCAGTATGACGCACTGTTTGTCGATCTCTGGGGCTGCGTGCACAACGGCGTGCATGCCCTGCCAGGTGCTGTCTCTGCTCTGCAGGCGTACCGCGCGGGCGGCGGGAAGGTTGTGCTGGTCACCAATTCCCCCCGCCCACGTGCCGGTGTGACAAAACAGCTGGTGCATTTCGGTGTGCCGGACGATGCCTGGGACACCATTGCCACATCCGGCGACAGCGCGCGATCAGCGATGTTCCGCGGCGTGGTGGGCCAGAAGGTCTGGCATATCGGATATCCGGGTGATGAACGTTTCTTTGAACCCATCGGTGTCGTGCGGGACCCGGTCGACGTTGCATCTGTTCCGCTGGACGAGGCCGAGGGGATCGTGTGCACGGGGCCACGGGACCCGATGGCGGACCCGTCCGTCATGCGCCCGGAGTTTCTGCTGGCCAAGCAGCGCGGGCTGAAACTGCTCTGCGCCAACCCTGACATCGTTGTCGACCGGGGTGACGTTCGGGAGTGGTGTGCCGGCGCACTGGCCGCGCTGTATACCGAAATGGGCGGAGAGAGCCTCTATTTCGGAAAACCGCACCCGCCCATCTATGATCTGGCACGGCGGAGGCTTGCTGAACTCGGGCCACAGGTCGCAGATGACCGGATTCTGGCCATCGGTGACGGTGTTCTGACGGATATCGCCGGTGCCATGGGCGAAGACATCGATTCGTTGTTTATTTCCGGTGGCCTTGCGGCGGAGGAAACAAAAACCATCGATCAACCAGACGCCAATGCGTTAAGTGGCTACCTGGAAAAGGAAAAATCAAGCCCCACCTACACAATAGGTCATCTTCGCTGACCCTCTTTTCCCTTGATTTTCTGCGCGCGCAAAGTAATTAAGTTTCAACTTATGTGACTTAGTTGTCAGAAAATTACCGGAAGGGTCATCATGTTGGACAATCTGCCCCGCGGCACGATCTGTATCGAGGACATCGAAATGGGCATGTCCCGCTACCTTCAGAAGGTGGTGACCGACGAGGACATCGAGATGTTCGCACAGATCTCTACAGACCGGAATCCGGTGCATCTGGACGATGATTACGCCCGGGACACGATCTTTGAAGGCCGTATCGCGCACGGCATGCTCACAGCGGGCCTGATTTCCGCTGTGATCGGCGAGCAGCTGCCCGGGCACGGAACAGTCTATATGGGGCAGTCGCTGAAGTTTCTGGCGCCCGTTCGTCCCGGCGATCTGGTACATGCAGAGGTCACTGTAACGGACATTGATCCCGCCAAACGCCGCGTGCGGATGGACTGCCAGTGCACCGTGGACGGTAAAAAGGTTCTGGTCGGTGAGGCAACCGTGCTGGCACCGTCCCGCAAATTCGACTGACACCGCCGGGGGCCTGCTGCCCTCTGCGCTTGCACAGGTGCGTCGCTGCGGCTAACCAGGACGCATGAAGATCCTGCGCGACTACCAGTTTGTAGATCCTGATGACCGCGGTGCCACGGCCGCCATCGGCAATTTCGACGGGGTGCACATTGGTCACCAGTCTGTCATCCAGCTGGCGCGTGATGCGGCCCCGGATGCGCCACTCGGTGTGCTGACCTTTGAGCCCCACCCCCGCGCCTTTTTTGCCCCGGATGCCCCCCCATTCCGCCTGATGAGCCGCGAAGCCCGAGCGAGCCGTCTGGAAAAACTGGGGGTCGAAGTCCTCTGCGAACTGAACTTCAACGCGACACTCGCGGCCCTGTCGCCCGACGAATTCGCCCAGCGGGTGATCGCAGATGGCTTCGGACTGCGCCACGTGATCGTCGGGTCAGATTTCTGTTTCGGCAAAGGTCGCGCCGGCACTGCTGCGGACCTTGAAGCCTTTGGCCGGAAGATGGGTTTCGGCGTCACAGTTGCACCGCTGGTCGCCCAGTCGGCAAAGACCGTTTCTTCCACAGCGATCCGTCGCGCTCTGTCCGATGGGGCGCCAGGAGAGGCGGCCGATATGCTCGGGCACTGGCACCGCATCGAAGGGCCCGTCATCGGCGGCGAACAGCGCGGGCGCGAACTGGGCTACCCCACGGCAAATATGTCCATCGACGGGCTGCACCCGCCTGCCTTTGGCGTCTATGCGGTGCTGGTTGATGTGCTCAGCGGCCACCATGCGGGCAGCTATCACGGTGTGGCCTCCATGGGGGTCAGGCCGATGTTCGGTGAAAACCGGCCCAACCTGGAGACTTTTATCTTTGATTTCCAGGGGGACCTCTACGGCACCCCTCTGTCAGTTGGCCTCGTTGAATACCTGCGGCCCGAGGAAAAGTTCGACGGGCTCGACGCGCTGATCACGCAGATGGACGCAGACAGCGCCCGGGCCCGCAGCGTACTGGCAGCCCTATGAAAGATCCGATCAACCGCGCAGGCCTCGGACACCGGTTCTGGGAGCGCAAGGCGCTGTCCGCCATGAGTGACCAGGAATGGGAAGCGCTGTGTGACGGATGCGGCAAATGCTGCCTGAACAAGCTTGAGGACGAAGACAGCGGCGAAGTTGCCCTGACGCGGGTGGCCTGCCGGTTGCTGGACGATGATACCTGCCGCTGTGCGCAGTACGACATACGCCACCAGTTTGTACCCGATTGCATCGTGCTGAAGCCGGGCAACCTGGACACGCACGCCTACTGGATGCCGCAGACCTGCGCATACCGCCTGCTCTGGCTCGGCAAGCCCCTGCCCGACTGGCACCCGCTGATAAGTGGCACACCACAGTCAGTGCACGATGCCGGTATCTCTGTGCGGGGCACCACACTGAGCGAATTCGATGTCCCGGAAGACGAATGGGAAGAGCACATAATCGAGGAACCAACCTGATGTATTTTGCCTCTGACAACGCCGGTGCAGCACACCCGCAGGTAATGCAGCATGTAAATGACGCCAACGCCGGTTTTGCGCTGCCCTATGGTGCCGATCCGATCATGGAAGGTGTGCGTCAGAAAATCCGCGATGTGTTCGAGGCGCCCGACGCCGTTGTGTACCTCGTTGCCACCGGCACTGCAGCCAACAGCCTGGCGCTGGCCTGTTACTGCCAGCCCTGGCAGACGACCTTCTGTTCTGAAGTGGCCCATGTACATGAGGACGAATGCAACGCGCCCGAGTTCTATTCCGGAGCCAAGCTGACTCTGGTGCGCGGCGGCGACAAAATGACAGCGGATGCGCTGGAAACAGCCATCCTGTCGGAGAACACGCGCGGGGTGCACGGGCCGCAACGCGGGCCGGTGTCGATCACGCAGGTGACGGAACGGGGCAGCGTCTACACGCTTGAAGAGTTGAACGCGCTGACAGCGGTCGCCCGAAAGTACGACCTGCCGGTGCACCTCGACGGTGCCCGCTTTGCCAATGCGATGGTGGCACTGGGGTGCACGCCCGCCGAAATGACCTGGAATGCTGGTGTGGATGTGGTCAGCTTTGGCGGCACCAAAAACGGCTGCCTAGGCGTTGAGGCTGTCATTCTGTTTGATCCGGAAAAAGCCTGGGAATTCGAATTGCGCCGCAAACGCGGTGCGCATCTTTTCTCCAAGCACCGGTATCTTTCGGCTCAGATGGCCGGTTATCTGGAAAACGATCTGTGGGTGAGTTCGGCCCGGCAGGCCAATGCCAATGCCGCGCATCTGATCGCCGGCCTGCGCAAAGCTGGCGCGCAGTTTGTGCATGAGCCACAGGCCAATATGATTTTCGCCTCCTTCCCGCGGCGCATCCACCAGGCTCTGCATGACGCCGGAGCGGTCTACTACATCTGGTCCGGCACGCTGGAGGGAGATGACCCGGAAGAGATGCTGGAGGCGCGCCTCGTGTGCGACTGGTCAGTCACCACCGCGCAGATCGACGCCTTCCTCGGCCACTTCAATCAGTGACCTGACAACTCTTGCGACCTCGCTGGCGTGCGTCAGGGGGGCCATATGTCCCGCGCCCGCGACCGAGCACAGGGTGGCCGCCGGCAACCGCCGGGCGAGAGCGGCATTGATATGTCGCGTGATCTCCGGGCTCTGATCGCCGCGCATCAGCAGCACGGGCATGGACGCGCGTTCCAGAACACCCGGTCGCATCAGACCAGCGTTGTCGTCGATAATGGCAGGGGACTGGCCCGGCACCAGATACATCCTGTCCGACATATACTGACGGGCCGTCTCCGGAATGTCCGGCCAGCGCGTGCCATCCCCCCAAAGACGGTTGAAAAGCCGCGCCGCCAGGGCGTAGTCCCTGTCGTTCAGGGCCGCGATGTAAGGTGCCGCCTCGGCCAGATGGTCGGCCTGCGCCGGTTCGGCCTCAGGCAGTGCGGCGAAGAACACGGGTTCAATCAGGGTCAGGCTGCGGACTTTTTCGGGGTGCTCGATCGCCAGGCGCAGAGCCACGGTCGCGCCAAAGGAATGACCAATCAGATGCACGGGCCGATCAAGGAATGGCTGGGCTGCATCACAGCAGGCTCGATGCAGATCATCCGTGCCATCCCAGTCCGGCGCGCGCCCATGTCCGGGCAGGTCGAAGGCAGTCAGTGTTGTGCTGGCTGCCAGATGTTGCCCGACCCCGCGCCACATACCGGAATGACCCAGCGTGCAATGAATCGCCAGCGCCGGCGCCGGACCGCTGCCCCAGACCCGGGTGTCCGGATCTGCGGTCACAGATTACCGGACAGATGCGCGTCTAGGTCCTCAATCCGGTCCTGACCCCAGAACCGCTGGTCCCCGTCGGTGATGTAGAACGGAGAGCCAAAGACGCCTCGCTCCACCGCTTCCTCAAGGTTGGCCGCATAAGTTTCGGCCCCAACCAGCATCCCGCTGTCCGCCAGTGACGGATCAAACCCGGCAGCCTCCAGACAGGCGCGGACCACATCATCCTGCGCGATGTCCTTTTCTTCGGCCCACACGGCCCGCAGAAGGCCCCCACAGAGCTTGCCCATATCACCACCACCCGCGTTCTGAGCGGCAATCACTGCGTAGGCCGAAGGCGCCTGATTGGTGGGCCAGTGCGCCGGTTTGAGATTGAAGGGCATGTCCAGTTTACGCGCCTGACGCACCAGTTCCTGCGCCCGGTAGTCCACACGGCTGAAGTGCCGGTCTTTGGGCGGCGTCCCGCCCGTGCGGGCAAAGAGCGCCATGATATCCAGCGGTTTGTAGGTGATGGTCGCGCCATGCTTTTGCGCGACTTCCTCGGCACGGTTCCCGGCAAGGTAGGCATAGGGAGAGATGGTCGAGAAAAACAGATCGATATGCGCCATTTTGCGGCTCCTTGCTGGGTCTGGGTTCTTTGCCGATTGGTAAGGCCGTGTTAACTGGTGTCAACATCACGAATCTGTCACATTTCCGTGCCTCTGCTCCAGGACCCCTCCCCCATGCCACAGCTTCAAGAACCCAAACTGATCTCCGGCAATGCCAATATGCCGCTGGCCCAGGCCATTGCACGGCGCATGTCGATGCACCGGGGCATGCAGGTGGGGCTAGTCGATGCGCGGGTCGAGCGGTTCAACGACGGTGAGATCTTCGTTGAGGTTTTCGAGAACGTGCGCGGCGAGGATATGTTCATTCTCCAGTCCACCTCGAACCCTGCCAACGACAACCTGATGGAACTGCTGATCATGGCAGATGCCCTGCGCCGCTCTTCGGCCGCGCGGGTCACCGCCGTCCTGCCCTATTTCGGCTATGCCCGTCAGGACCGCCGCACCAAAGCCCGCACCCCGATCACGGCCAAACTGGTCGCTAACATGCTCGTCGGCACCGGGATCGAGCGGGTGCTGACGATGGATCTGCACGCGGCACAGATCCGAGGATTCTTCGACATCCCCGTCGACAACCTTTATGCCTCGCCGATCTTTGCCCTTGATATCAAATCAGAATTCAGGGACCGCATGGACGAACTGATGGTCGTGTCACCGGACGTGGGAGGCGTGGCCCGCGCGCGCGAACTGGCGAAACGGATCAACTCGCCGCTCGCCATTGTGGACAAACGCCGCGAAAAGCCCGGCGAAATTGCAGAAATGACAGTCATCGGCGATGTGACGGGGAAAACCTGCCTGATCGTGGATGATATCTGCGACACGGCTGGCACCCTCTGCAAGGCTGCGGAGGTCCTGATCGAAGCAGGCGCCAAGGAGGTGCACTCCTATATCACCCACGGCGTCCTCTCCGGCCCGGCGGTCGAGCGGGTTACAAACTCCGTGATGAAGTCCCTGGTCATCACCGACACCATCGCGCCGACCAAACCGGTGCAGGCCGCGCACAACATCCGTGTCGTACCCACCGCCCCGGTTTTTGCCCAGGCCATCCTGAACATCTGGAACGGCACCTCGGTCTCTTCGCTTTTCGAGGCGGAAACCCTGAGCCCGATCTATGACGGGATGTATGCCGCGGAGTAAACGCAGCGCATGCGCAACACGCTGGCACTCTGAACGGGGCCCCGGGTCAGAACGCTGATAACACCCTTTCTAACAAGGGAAAAACCGGCGTCGGCATCATGTCGGTTTAACGTCGGTATTACGTCGGTGTTTTCGTCGGTTCCGGATTCTGACCACCCGAAAACACCTGTTTTCCTGACAAATCGCTGCCGCAGCGCACGCCCGTCAGACACAGCCCACCGGTTCCGCGGCGCATGGCGCGTGGTCACACGCGCCCAGGGAATAGCGTCTGTCCCGCGCATCAGCGCGGGGCAGGCCGCCGGATCACGCGCCCGGTCAGGACCAGCGGATCAGACCGATTATGGCCGAGGTTGCATAGAAAAACTGCAGCAACAGAAAGGCCCAGCGTTTGTCGATCACCGCCCAGGCCGCAAACAGCAGGGCAGAAGCCAGCAGCAGCGCAAACCCGGTGATCTCATTGCCCGTATTGGACGCGATCAGCAGGGCATAGAGAATGGCCAGCCCCGAGCCCAACACCTCAAAAAACGTCGTCCATTTGCGCTTGTTCATCGGGCCCTCACATATTCGGGAAATAATCCTGGCAGTCGCCTTCGCGGTACACATCTGCGGTGCAGCAGTGCAGCCCGCCACCAAAGGCATAGGCGTCACGCAGTTCCACCTCGACCACTTCCATGCCCAGTTTGTCCATCTGTTCAGCCTGCCAGACTTCTGATTTCTCAACACAGACGGTCTTCGGGTCCAGTACCAGCACGTTCATGCTCAGCCAGGTCGAAGAGTAACACAGCGGCGGCGGCGCGTTATGTGCCGGCTGGGCCGCATCGACAATCTCCCAGCCGTTCTTTTCAAACATGCCACGCTGGTCTTCAGGCAGACGGCGCTGCGGGTTGTTCAGGATCAGTCCCGGCCGCAGCGGCGTAAAGGTCGCGTCGATGTGAATCGGATAGGGGTCGCCGGGGAAGTTCACCGTATGCAAGCGGTGTTCCGGGAAATGGCGGCGCAGCCATTCAATGCCTTTCAGGTTGGTGGTGAACCCGTGCTGGACCACCAGATCGCGGCCAAAGCGCAGCACGTCAGCGGCATCAAAAAGCGGCTCTTCCTCGGTGGTGACAAAGAACTTCTCCTCCGCCCACTGCAGACGCTTTTCCACGCCGATTTTGTCAGACAGGTAATCCGGGTGATAATCCGCATCTGTCAGGCGCGGCTTGGGGGCCGCCTCGTGGCGGAAATTCGGGTCTTCGTCCCAGTACTGCTGCATCAGCGGGCGATAGTTGAGGTATTCAAACCACCGGCAGCGATAAGACATTGTCGCTTCCAGAATCTCGCTGCCAACGGTCAGCAGCACATCACGTGGCGGCATACAGCCAAACTGGCTGTCTGTGTGGAAATCCGGTGTTGTGGCGGGCAGCGCGTGGTCGATCGACGTGGGCCGGTCCACACGGATACCCCGCGCGCGCAGCTGGCCCGCGAAATTGTCCAGCAGCTCGTTGGCGCGGTCGATGGTTTCCTGCGGACGGCGGCCCCACTGGCCGCGCATGTCGCTGTCTTCGGGCACTTTGGCATCCAGCGCGGGCTCTTCCGGCGGGATGTGACAGTCATCGGCACGGCCTACGATCACATGTTTCAGCGGGTCCCATTCGTTCCAGCTGTTTACGACTGTTTTCTGCATGTGCCGCCCTCCCCTGCGCGCTGTCCCCGGATGTCATTAGGGGGAATGGCACGACAGGACAAGAGCACCAGCGACGGCTGGGAGAGCGGCAGCGACCTTCAGCGGCGAACCCAGCTTTCCGGCGCGCGCCAGCGTCTGCGGGCGCCGCCGGTGCGCCGTTCAACCTCGGACATCATACCGTCCTGTTCTGGCAGCGTGCTGCGGTTGCCCCACACCTCCTCGCGGGTTGCTGTTTTCAGAGTATTTGAAAGTATTCCGAACATTTTACTCTCCTTGATTTTGCATCTGGAGTTGAACATAGTTGCTGCATGCCCCGATCTGCAAAGCAATACGCTTTCCAATATGTAAGTTGAAATTACAGTATGGACTGGAACCGTATCCCATCTCTTGCCGCCCTGCGCGCCTTTGAGGCCGCCGCCCGGCATCAGAGCCTGAGCGCAGCGGCCCGCGAACTGAACGTGACACATGCGGCTATTGCCCAGCATGTACGCACGCTGGAACAGGAGTTCGGGGAAAGCCTGCTGGTGCGCGAAGGACGCGGCGTCGCCGCTACAGACGCTGGGCGCCATCTGGCGGCCGGGCTGGCCGAGGGTTTTGCCGGGATCAGCGAGGTGGTCATGGAATTGCGCCAGCGCGGTGCGGACAGACCTGTGAACATCAGCGTGACACCGGCCTTTGCTGCAGGTTGGCTTATGCCGCGGATAGGGGATTTCTGGGCGTCTCATCCCGAGGTACAGATCAGCATTAACCCCAGCTCTGACGTGGTGGATCTGCGCCGTGAAGGGTTTGATGTGGCCGTTCGCTATGGAGAGGGCAGCTGGCCTGGCCTTGACGCCGAACTGCTGGCGCGGGCGGAATACCTCGGCCTCGCACATCCGGACCTGATAGCCGGGCGCGAGGCCAACTGCCTGGATGATCTGCTGGATCTGCCCTGGCTGCTGGACTCCCATGTGATGGAACGCCGCCGCATCATCGAACGTGAGGGCGTCGACCTGGATAAGGTGAAGGTTACGATGCTGAGCACCAACGAGCTGGCGCTCTCAGCGGCAGCATCGGGCCTCGGCGTGACCTTCCAGCCGCGTTCCCTGGTCGAGCGGGAGCTGCGCAGCGGGCAACTGGTGGCGGTCTGTGCGCTCCGGGAACAGGGGGTGGGGTATCACATTGTGACCGTGCCCGGACGCGTCTCGCCCTCTCTGACCACCTTTCTGAAGTGGCTGCGGCGGCAGAAACAGGATCAACCTGCCTGACACAGAAAAGGCCCCGCTGAGGGGGCCTTTCCGGAAACTTCTGTGCTGCGGTTCAGACGCTGATGTGATCGCCCACGGCCACCATATCGGCGAGCAGCTTGGCGGCATCATCGACCGGACCCGGTTCGTTGGCAAAGACCTCCTTGGCATTTGCCAGCGCTTCTTCGGCCTCTTTGACCATCGCGTCATGATCGTCTTTGGTCATCTCAGCCTTCGGGATCGCGCGTTCGGCCAGCACCGAGATACCCTCGGCGCTGATCTCTGCAAAACCGCCGGTGACCACGTAGTCCGTGGTCCCGTCGGGGCCTTCCGCGCTGAGCACACCCGGGCGCAGTGTGGTGATGGTGGGCGCGTGGCCCGCCATCGCCGTCATGTCACCGTCGGCACCCGGAATCTGCACCGCGGTCACCTGCGCAGAGGCGAGGCGGCGTTCCGGTGAGACGAGGTCGAACTGGACTGTATCTGCCATGGGTCAGGCTCCTTAAGCGGCGTCGGCCGCCATTTTCTCAGCTTTGGCTTTCACTTCCTCGATGCCGCCAACCATATAGAAGGCACCTTCGGGGAGGTGGTCATATTCGCCGGCCACAACTGCCTTGAAGGACTCGATGGTCTCTGCAAGCGGCACCTGCACACCGTCAGAACCGGTGAAGACCTTGGCCACGTCGAACGGCTGCGACAGGAAACGCTGGATCTTACGCGCACGGGCAACGGTCAGCTTGTCCTCTTCGCTGAGTTCGTCCATGCCGAGGATCGCGATGATGTCCTGAAGCGACTTGTAGCGCTGCAGGATACCCTGCACGTCACGGGCAACGGCGTAGTGCTCTTCGCCCACAACCGCCGGGTCCATCAGACGCGATGTGGAATCGAGCGGGTCAACCGCCGGGTAGATGCCCAGCTCGGAAATGGCACGGGAAAGAACCGTTGTCGCGTCGAGGTGCGCAAAGGATGTCGCGGGCGCGGGGTCGGTAAGGTCGTCCGCCGGAACGTAAACGGCCTGCACCGATGTAATGGAGCCTGCTTTGGTCGATGTAATCCGTTCCTGCATCGCACCCATGTCGGTCGCGAGTGTCGGCTGGTAGCCCACAGCGGAAGGAATACGGCCCAGCAGAGCGGACACCTCGGAACCCGCCTGTGTAAAGCGGAAGATGTTGTCCACGAAGAACAGAACGTCTGTACCGGACTGGTCACGGAACTGCTCGGCCAGTGTCAGACCGGTCAGAGCAACACGCATACGCGCTCCGGGAGGCTCGTTCATCTGACCGTACACGAGGGCCACCTGCGAGTTCTCCAGGTTTTCGGGGTCGATCACGTTGGATTCGATCATCTCGTGGTAGAGGTCGTTGCCCTCACGGGTCCGCTCCCCCACACCGGCGAATACGGAGTAGCCCGAGTGCACTTTGGCGATGTTGTTGATCAGTTCCATGATGAGAACGGTTTTACCAACGCCCGCACCGCCGAAGAGGCCGATCTTACCACCCTTGGCGTAGGGGGCGAGAAGGTCGATCACCTTGATGCCGGTTTCCAGCACCTCGGAGGTGGTGGACTGTGCCGCGAACTCCGGCGCGTCCTGGTGAATGGAGCGCTTTTCGTCAGCGTTCACCGGGCCCTGTTCGTCCACAGGCTCGCCCACGACGTTCATGATGCGGCCCAGTGTGGCGTTACCAACAGGGATGGAGATCGGACCGTCGGTGTCGGTCACGTCCTGACCGCGCACGAGGCCTTCGGTGGAGTCCATCGCGATGGCGCGCACGGTGTTCTCACCAAGGTGCTGCGCAACCTCAAGAACCAGGCGGTTGCCGTTGTTGTCTGTTTCAAGCGCGTTGAGAATCTCCGGCAGGTGATCCTCGAACTGGACGTCGACGACCGCGCCGATGACCTGTGTAAGTTTGCCGACTGCATTTGCCATGTCGTTTCTCCGGTTTGTTCTACAGCGCTTCCGCGCCGGAAATAATTTCGATCAGCTCGTTGGTGATGACAGCCTGACGCGAGCGGTTGAACTCGATGGTCAGCTGGTCGATCATTTCGCCTGCGTTGCGGGTCGCGTTGTCCATTGCGGACATCCGTGCACCCTGTTCGGAGGCGCCGTTTTCCAGCAGAGCAGAGAAGATCTGTGTCGCCACACCGCGCGGCAGAAGATCGGCGAGGATCGCCTCTTCGTCCGGTTCGTAGTCGAACAGTGTAGACGCCTCTTCCCCTTCAGCCTGCTCGAAGCTGGCCGGGATGATCTGCTGTGCTGTCGGGATCTGGCTGACCACGTTCACGAACTTCGCATAGAAGATCGTGGCGACGTCAAACTCGCCACCGTCAAAGCGCGCAAGCACGTCTTTGGCGATACCCTGAGCATCCGCATAACCGATCCGCTTGACCTCGGTGAGGTCCACGTGACCGATAAAGAACGATCCGAAATCACGCTTGAGCTGGTCGCGGCCCTTTTTGCCGACAGTGAGGATTTTGACTTCCTTGCCCTCGGCCTGCAGTTTGGCTGCATGGGTTTTCGCCAGCTTGGCGATGTTCGAGTTGAAGCCGCCGCACAGACCCCGCTCGGAGGTCATCACGACCAGAAGCTGCACCTTGTCGCTGCCGGTACCCGACAGCAGTTTGGGTGCGGAATCAGAGCCCCCCACGGACGCGGCAAGGTTCGCCATGACCGCATTGAAACGCTCTGTGTACGGGCGCGACTGTTCGGCAGCCTCCTGCGCGCGGCGAAGTTTCGCCGCGGCAACCATCTGCATGGCCTTGGTGATCTTGCGGGTCGATTTGACCGACTCGATCCTGTTTTTCAGGTCCTTAAGACTTGGCATTGCCTATCTCCCGCTTCAAGCGAAGTCGGCGGCGAAACCGTCCAGAGCAGCCTTGATCGCGTCGGCCAGATCGTCTTTCACCTTACGGTCGTTGTTGGTGATGTCGTCCAGCAGGTCCTGATGCTTGGCACGCAGGTGCGCCAGCAGACCGGCCTCAAAACGACCCACGTCTTTGACGTCGACCTTGTCGAGGAAACCGTTGGTGCCTGCGAAGATGACGCAGACGATTTCAGCATTTGTCAGCGGCGAATACTGTGCCTGCTTCATCAGCTCGGTCAGACGGGCGCCACGGGCCAGCAGCTGCTGGGTGGAGGCGTCGAGGTCGGAGCCGAACTGCGCAAAGGCTGCCATTTCGCGGTACTGCGCGAGGGACAGTTTCACAGGACCCGCCACAGAGGACATCGCCTTGGTCTGCGCCGAGGACCCCACGCGGGAGACCGACAGACCGGTGTTCACGGCCGGGCGGATACCCTGGTAGAAGAGTTCGGTTTCAAGGAAGATCTGCCCGTCGGTGATCGAGATCACGTTGGTCGGAATAAACGCGGACACGTCACCACCCTGGGTTTCGATGATCGGCAGAGCCGTCAGCGAGCCGTTGCCTGCGTCATCACCCAGCTTCGCGGAGCGTTCCAGAAGGCGGGAGTGGAGATAGAAAACGTCACCCGGGTAGGCTTCACGTCCGGGCGGACGGCGCAGCAGCAGGGACATCTGACGGTAAGACACGGCCTGTTTGGAGAGGTCATCATAGATGATCAGCGCGTGGCGGCCGTTGTCGCGGAAGTGCTCTGCCATCGCAGTCGCGGCGTAGGGTGCCAGGAACTGCATCGGTGCAGGCTCAGAAGCTGTCGCGGCCACAACGATTGAATATTCAATCGCGCCGGTCTCTTCGAGCTTTTTCACCAGCTGCGCCACGGTGGAACGCTTCTGGCCGATCGCCACGTAGACGCAGTAGAGCTTCTTGCTCTCGTCGTCGCCGGCGGCGTCGTTGTAGGATTTCTGGTTCAGGATCGCGTCGAGCGCCACAGCGGTTTTACCGGTCTGACGGTCGCCGATGATCAGTTCGCGCTGGCCACGGCCAATGGGGATCATGGAGTCAACGGCCTTGAGGCCTGTCGCCATCGGTTCGTGCACGGATTTACGCGGGATGATGCCCGGCGCTTTCACGTCTGCAACGAGCGATTTGGAGGCGTTGATCGGGCCTTTGCCGTCGATCGGGTTGCCGAGGCCATCCACAACGCGGCCCAGCAGTTCGTCACCGGCCGGCACGGACACGATGGAGTTCGTGCGCTTGACGGTGTCGCCTTCTTTAATGTCGCGGTCGGAGCCGAAGATAACCACACCGACGTTGTCGGATTCGAGGTTCAGCGCCATACCCTGGATACCACCGGGGAATTCGACCATTTCACCGGCCTGCACGTTGTCCAGACCGTACACACGCGCGATACCGTCACCGACGGACAGCACACGGCCCACTTCGGCCACTTCGGCTTCCTGACCGAAGTTTTTGATCTGGTCTTTCAGGATCGCAGAAATCTCTGCTGCTTGGATACCCATTTATCCGACCTCTTTCATTGCATTCTGGAGGGAATTCAGTTTCGAGCGGATCGACGTGTCGATCATGCGCGAACCAACTTTAACAACAAGACCGCCGATGAGGCTTTCATCGACGGATGCTTTGAGTGTCACGTCTTTGCCAGTCGAGGCTTTCAGCGTTTTTGCGAGCTTGTCCGACTGGGTTTTTGTAAGGGCTTTCGCGGAGACCACCTCGGCGGTGACCTCGCCTTTGTCTGCGGCAATCAGGTCCTCAAGTGTGGACAGCAGCTGCGGCAGGACAAAGAGGCGTCGTTTCTGCGCCATCAGCGCCAGTGTGTTGGCGGTTGTGTCCGACAGGCCCATTTTCTGCGCGATAGCAGCAATAGCACCGGCCTGTTCGTCTCGTGTGTAGACAGGCGATTGGATCAGCGCGTCAAAATCTGCACTGTCGCTCATCGCGCCCTGCAGTGCCGCAATGTCTGATTCCAGTGCTTTGACGGCTTTGCCTTCTTTTGCGATCTCAAAGACCGCGGTGGCATAGCGCGTGGCAATGCCTGTGGAGATCGAAGCTGGTTCTGACACGTCCACCCTTCCGATGTTCTGGCCCCAGATATGCGAAAAGAACGCGTCACCGGAGTTGTTGGCGCGGCTTGAATCAAGTCAAGACGTCGAAATCAGCGGTGATGTAACAGACGTTACCACACCCCGCAACAGATGATCGCAACGGGCTCTGAGGGGTCTTTTTCCATGTTTTCAGACCCTTGGCACAGGTGCGACGGTTTGGCAGGTCAGAAAGTTCACAAAAACGGTGAAATATACCGTGCCCGGTGCGATTCCCGTGCTGCAAATTCGCGCATTTCGCTGCTTTTCACCCGTGATCGGTGCTCAGGCACCGGGTGCCGCCGGTTTCAGCACACCGACCGCACTGGCACGGGGCGCGCGTGACACCCTGCCCTTGGGCGGATAGACCAGTTTTGTCGCCTCAACCATAAAGGCACCGCCGGCCATCATCGTCGGCATGCGCCGTCCGATATTCTCAAAGGCCGGGCCGGATTTCATCCACCAGCGTTTTGACGATGGCACCTGATAAAGCGCACCCAGGTGACGTTCCGGCAGGAACTGGTGTTTGCGCAGCTGCGTTTCCAGCTGGCCCGGCGAATAGGGCCGTCCGAAACCAAAGGGAGTGCGGTCGCGCCGCGCCCAGAGCCCCGCGCGGTTCGGCACAATAAAGAGCGCCCGCCCGCCCGGTCCCAGCACCCGCCAGCATTCTTCCAGCAGATCAAAGGCCCGCTCTGAGGTTTCCAGCCCGTGCAGCAGCACCAGCTTGTCCACATGGCCGGTTTCGATAGGCCAGTGAGTCTCTTCGATCAGAGCAGACACGTTTTCCATTGCGGCAGGCCAGGGCATAACACCCTGCGGCCCCGGCATCAGGGCCATCACCCGCCGGGCATCTTTCAGATAGGGGCGCAGCAGAGGTGCCGCAAAGCCGTAGCCCACCACCGTCTGGCCCTGCGCTTCGGGCCAGATTTCCAGCATCCGGCCACGCAGGCTCGCCTGAGCCGCACGGCCAAGCGCGGAGCGATAATAGAAATTCCGCAGGTCCTGCACATCCAGGTGCATTGCAGCCGGTCCCGTGTTGGTTCAGTGTCTGGATATAGTGTCGCAAAACTGCCGGAGAATGACCATGGCCCCAGAAATTGTCACAATACCCTGCCTGAGCGATAACTACGCCTTTCTGATCCATGACGCAGCAGCCGGACGCACGGCCCTCGTGGATGTACCCGAAGCGGCCCCGGTGCTGGCCGCCCTGGAGGACCGCGGATGGCAGCTGGATGAGGTCTGGATTACACATCATCACGATGATCATGTTCAGGGACTGGGCGCTGTTCTGAACGCCCATCCAGCCCGGGTTACAGGCGCTGCCGCCGACGCGCACCGCCTGCCCGCGCTGGACCGGCAGGTAGCAGATGGAAATCTTTTTGATTTTGCAGGCCACGGGGTGCGCGTGATGGATGTTTCCGGGCACACGAACGGTCACATTGCCTTTTATTGCGAGGCCGCAGGCGCCGTCTTTACCGCCGACAGTCTTATGGCACTGGGATGCGGGCGGCTGTTTGAAGGCACGCCGGCGCAGATGTGGGCGTCTTTGTCCGCCCTGATGCAGCTGCCATCCGAAACGCTGGTCTGTTCGGGCCATGAATACACCGCAAGCAATGCTAAGTTCGCGTTAACTATTGATCCGGATAATCCTCAACTTATATCACGCAGTGAGCAGATCACGGCGGCGCGGGCCTCCGGGATCCCTACTGTCCCTTCAACTCTGGCCCTCGAACTGGCGACCAACCCGTTTCTGAGAGCTACTGACCCGGACATCCGCAGGCGCCTTGATCTGACCGACGCGCCGGACGTGGACGTCTTTGCCGAAATCCGCGCCCGCAAGGACGCATTCTGACGCCTGTATCGTGACCAGCATGACGGCTTCACACAATTTGTGACCGTCAGATCAAAGAAAAACTTGAAGCCGGGCTGCGATCAACCAAACTCTAATACTATGAGGCCATGGTTGGCTGAGGGGCTGGCATTCATCAGCCCTCCCACCGACCCCGATCAGAAGGAGCACGCGCCGTGCCTTCATTCTCGACCACACTGGAACAGGCAATCCACTCTGCCCTGGCGCTCGCCAACGCACGCCAGCACGAGTTTGCCACCCTCGAGCATCTTCTTCTTGCCCTGATTGACGAGCCCGACGCGACCCGCGTGATGAAGGCCTGCAGCGTCGATGTTGACGATCTGCGCGCCACACTGGTGGAATTCGTCGATGAGGATCTGAGCAACCTTGTAACGGATGTGGACGGCTCCGAAGCCGTACCGACAGCCGCATTCCAGCGGGTCATCCAGCGCGCCGCGATCCATGTGCAGTCCTCGGGCCGCACGGAAGTCACAGGCGCCAATGTGCTGGTGGCCATTTTCGCCGAGCGCGAGAGCAATGCGGCCTATTTCCTGCAGGAGCAGGACATGACCCGTTATGACGCGGTGAATTTCATCGCACACGGTGTCGCCAAAGACCCCGCCTATGGCGAGCAGCGTCCCGTTTCCGGCGCCCCCGAAGCCGAAGAAGAGGCCCAGGGCGTGACCGAGGGCGAGAAAAAAGAGAGCGCGCTCGAAAAGTACTGCGTGGATCTCAATGCCAAGTCGCGTGAAGGCGATATTGACCCGCTGATTGGCCGCGATGCCGAGGTAGAACGCTGCATTCAGGTGCTGTGCCGCCGCCGCAAGAACAACCCGCTGCTGGTGGGCGACCCGGGCGTGGGCAAAACCGCCATCGCGGAGGGGCTCGCACGCAAGATCGTTGCGGGCGAGACGCCTGAGGTTCTTGCCGAGACAACCATTTATTCGCTCGACATGGGCGCATTGCTGGCCGGTACCCGGTACCGGGGTGATTTTGAGGAACGCCTCAAAGCAGTGGTCGCGGAACTCGAGGATCACCGGGATGCGGTCCTCTTTATCGATGAGATCCACACAGTGATCGGCGCGGGTGCCACATCCGGCGGTGCAATGGATGCGTCCAACCTGCTGAAACCCGCGCTTGCAGGCGGCAAGCTGCGCACAATGGGGTCAACAACCTACAAGGAATTCCGCCAGCACTTTGAAAAGGACCGCGCGCTGAGCCGCCGGTTCCAGAAGATCGACGTGAACGAGCCTTCTGTCGAGGACGCGGTGAAGATCCTGCGCGGTCTGAAACCTTACTTTGAGGATCACCATTCGGTGAAGTACACTGCTGATGCGATCAAGACGAGTGTGGAGCTGGCATCACGGTACATCAATGACCGCAAATTGCCGGACAGTGCCATCGATGTGATTGATGAGGCCGGTGCCGCGCAGCATCTGGTGGTGGCAGCCAAGCGTCGTAAGACGATCGGCACAAAAGAGATCGAGAACGTGGTTGCCAAAATCGCGCGCATTCCGCCCAAGAACGTGTCCAAAGACGATGCTGAAGTGCTGAAGGATCTGGAAGGATCTCTGAAGCGTGTGGTGTTTGGCCAGGACAAGGCCATTGAAGCCCTCTCATCGGCAATCAAGCTGGCGCGTGCCGGTCTGCGGGAGCCGGAAAAACCGATCGGCAACTACCTCTTTGCGGGCCCGACCGGGGTCGGCAAAACCGAGGTGGCCAAACAGCTGGCGGATACGCTGGGTGTTGAGCTGCTGCGGTTTGATATGTCCGAATACATGGAGAAACACGCCGTATCGCGCCTTATCGGTGCACCTCCGGGCTATGTGGGCTTTGATCAGGGCGGCATGCTGACGGACGGTGTCGATCAGCATCCGCATTGCGTGCTCCTGCTCGATGAGATGGAGAAAGCGCACCCGGATGTCTATAACATCCTGTTGCAGGTGATGGACCATGGCAGGCTGACCGATCACAATGGACGCACAGTGGATTTCCGTAATGTCGTGCTGATCATGACATCGAACGCGGGTGCAGCGGAGCAGGCAAAAGAAGCTATCGGCTTTGGGCGCGACCGCCGCGAGGGTGAGGATACTGCCGCGATTGAACGGACGTTCACGCCAGAGTTCCGCAACCGTCTGGACGCAGTGATCAGCTTTGCACCGCTGCCCAAAGAAGTCATCCTGCGCGTGGTTGAGAAGTTCGTGCTGCAGCTTGAGGCCCAGCTGATGGACCGCAACGTCACCATCGAACTGACCAAGCCTGCCGCCGAATGGCTGGCTGAACGAGGCTATGACAGCAAAATGGGCGCGCGCCCGCTGGGCCGCGTGATCCAGGAGCATATCAAGAAGCCGCTGGCTGAAGATCTGCTCTTTGGCAAGCTCGCCAAGGGTGGCGTGGTCCGCGTGGGCGTGAAGGCCGGCGAGATCGACCTGAAGATCGAAGGACCGGACAAGCCGCGTATCTCAGGCGACAAGCCGCCGCTGTTGACAGCAGAATAAGAAACAACAAGGCCCCGCCCTTCACAGCGGGGCTTTTTTCGTCGGCAGGTGAGCCGGGACTGCCGGCTATTCCACAGCTGCCAGAGTTGCCCCCATGCGTCTGGTAAAACACACTGGTCTCTGAACTGTCCTATCGGCTTGTCTGCGCGGGAAACGCACTGACTGTCAGCGTTCCGTGAACTTCAGTTCGATCCGGCGGTTCTGCGCACGGGCTTCCTCGGTATCGCCCAGCGCCACAGGCTGAAATTCCCCGAACCCGTTTGCCGCCAGCCGGTTGGGCGGAATGCCCAGCGCTTCGACCATATACCGCACCACTGACAGGGCACGGGCCTGGCTCAGCTCCCAGTTGTCTGCAAAAGCGCCGAAACCGGACAGCGGCAGATTGTCCGTGTGACCATCCACCCGGATGATCCAGTCAATACCGTCCGGGATTTCATCCGCGACCGCCGCGAGAATTGACGCGACCTTGGCAACCTCAGACTGACCTTCCAGCGACAGGTTCGCGCGTGCGGGCTCAAACAGAACCTCGGAGGAAAAGACAAACCGGTCGCCCTCGATCCGCACACCCTCCTGGGTGCCCAACACATCACGCAGCCGGCCAAAAAATTCCGAGCGGTACAGCTCCAGATCCTCAGCTTCTGCAGCAAGACGGGCCGCTTCTTCTTCCAGCCTGCGCCTTTCCGCTTCTTCCAGGTCGGCACGGCGGCGCTCTTCGGCGGCAACCCGCGCCAGAGCGGTGTTCAGGTCTGACCCCAGAGACTGCAGTTGCACCTGCTGCGCCGCGTCCCGTTCTTTTGCATCATCCAGCAGGGCCTGCAGCCCACCCAGCTGCGTGCGTAACGCCGCGACCTGCTGGTTCAGCAACTCCGTCTGACGCTGCGCCTCGGCACTTGCCGCTTCCTCTTCGGCCAGCGCACGCCGGGCTTCGGCAAGAAGTGCTGCGCGGCGCTCTGCATCTGTGCTTGTATCCTGCACCAGCGTTTCCGCCGCCAGCTTTGCCGCAAGGGCCTCGGCGAGGCGGGCCCGCAGGTCGGCCCTGTCCGTTTCGGCCAGAGACCGTGTTTCGTCAAGAGCGGACTCCGCCGCTACGCGGGCGGCCTCGGCGGCCAGCCGCGCGGCTTCTTCCTCTGCCGCAGCAGCCTGCGCATCAGACAGCTGCGCGTCTGCGGCCTGTAACCGGGTCCGCAGATCATCGGTTTCGGCCCGCAGTACATCTATCTTTGCGCGGGCAGTTGTCAGTTCCTGTGCAGTCTCTGCGCCTGTCGCCTGCGACCCCTCAAGCTGCAGCAGAGCCGCTGCGAGAGCCGTGTCCAGATCAGCCTCCGCCGCCCGCGCTGCAGCAAGCAGGGTCAGCGTATCCTCGGCCTCCTTGCGCTGTGCCTCCAGCGCCAGCGTCATGGCCGTCAGCTCCGCATCGGCGTTTTCAAGGCGCGCGCGCAGCGCTTCCGCAGCGGCCGCCTCCGCCAGCCGGGCGGCTTCTTCAGCAGAAAGAGCATCGCGGGTGTCATCGAGGGCCCCCGTCAGCTGGCCAATCTCTTCATTCGCAGCTGCGTTCTGTGCCCGGAGGTCCGCCACAAGCGCATCCAGTGCCTCACGCTGCGCAGCCGCCAGCCGCGCTGCTTCTTCCTGGGCATCCACTTCTGAGCGCGCCGCAGCGAGCGCCAGCGTCAGCGCGTCCTGCTCGCTGAGCAGATCCGCCTGCGCTGCCTCCAGAGCGTCACGCACCTCCTCAAGTGCTGCGATGTCGCCCAGGGCGGTGTCACGCTGCGCGATCAGTGCCGCAACCTGTGCCTCAAAGCTGGTGATGCGGGTTTCCGCCGCAGCCAGGGCCGCGGTCTGAGCGTCCCGCGTCGCCGTGAGCGCTGCGATCTGCGCCTGCGCGTCCGACAGGGAGGCATCCAGCGCGCCAACCCGGTTCCGCAGGTTTTCACTGGTCTGCTCCTCAAGACCGAGCGCCTGGGCCAGTGCGGCCACCTCACCTGCCAGCTGATCCAGTTCGGTTTCCTGTCCTGTGATCCTTTCGGTGAGGACAAACTGCACGATCATAAAAATCGTCAGCACGAACATCAGAACGAGCAGCAATCCCGTCATCGCATCCACGAAACCCGGCCAGATCGACGCCTGGAACCGCGCACCGGTACGTCGGGCGAGTGCCATGCTCAGCTGCCTCCGTCAGGGCGCCGCGGGGCTGCGGGGCGCGCGCGCCGGGCTTTAAGAGCTTCGGTCAGGCCCGCGATGTCACGGCGCAGCTCTGCCATGCTTTCCTGGCGACCGGCTGAGATTTCCTCAAGGATGCGCAGCATCTGGACGTCGATGGACCGCAGGCGCATGCGGCTTTCGGCATCGATGCCGTCACCGCCCTGACCCTGTGCCTCGATAAGGCTGATGAGCCGCTCCTGACCCGCCGCAACCCGTTCAAGCGCAGCATTGGTCGGATCAGCACCACCGATCCGCTGCGCCATGTGCTCAATGGCCCCGACAACTTCGCCCAGCCGTTGTTCCACTGCGGTGTTGCGCGCATCCGCACCAAGGAACATGGCCTGCAGCGCTTCCATCTGCTCCCCCATGTGGTCGACGACCACTGCCATGGTATTCCCGTCCGCAGCCGCCTCGTCACCGGACGAAAAGCCCACCCGCGTAATGCTGCTGAGCCATTCCTCAAGCTCGCGGTAAAAGCGGTTCTGTCCATGCCCTGCAAAAAGCTCCAGCAGGCCCACAATCAGCGAGCCCGCAAGCCCCAGAAGCGATGAGGCAAAGGCCACGCCCATCCCACCCAGCTGCGCCTCAAGGCCGGACATGAGCCGGTTGAACACTTCGACGCCGCCTTCACCATCGCCGGGTGCGAGGTTGCGGATCGTGTCGACAACAGCGGGGACCGTGGTGGCAAGGCCATAGAAAGTCCCCAGAAGACCTAGGAAAATCAGCGTGTTAACGATATAACGGGTGATTTCCCGGACTTCCTCGATCCGTGTGGCGACGGATTCAAGGATCGAACGGCTGGAGGTGGCACTCACCTGCATGCGAGCGCCACGCTGGCGCAGAAGGGCCGCAAGCGGCGCCAGAAGCTGGGGGGCCTTGATGCTGGAATCCAGCGTATCCGTGGCAAAACGTTCGATCCAGCGCACGGAGCCGATCAGCTGGAACACCTGATAGAAACAGGCGAAGACACCGATCACAAAGACGAACAGGATGAACCCGTTGAGGTAGGGGTTGGCCTCGAACACCGGCAGCACACGGGGCAACGCAAGAAAGGCGCCAAAGCCCGACAGCGCCAGCACAATCAGCATCAGGGAGATCTGACGGACAGGTTGTGAGAATACAGGTCTTATTTCCTGGTCCGGTAACGCCATGCGCCTTCCGCTCCTGACCGTTATTGTGCTGCTCTGCGCGCATTTAACCCGAAAAGATCGGGCAGCGCCAAGGAATTATGCGCCCAGCGCCCTGACGCGATGGCTGAGCCATTCCAGGTCCGGGTCATGCAGGCCAATGTCCGCCAGGTGCTGAGCCGTGTTATAGAGGTATTCGTCGTTCGGCCCCATGCCGCCGCGTGCACGCGCAATGATCTGCGCCTGTTCCTCCAGCAGCATCCCGCCACAATACTGAACATGATCCGGGTTGATCACATAGACCAGCGCTGTGACGCGGCGGTTGTCATGCAGGTCGATCTCCAGCTCACGTTCCAGATAGGCCGACGAGATCAGCTCCCGCTCGCGCAGATACGCCAGCGTTGTCTCTTCGCGCCCTTCCGCCACCGCCAGTGCCACGCCCTCGCAGGCATGCGCAGGATCCTCATCAAGCGCCAGAACGAGACCGGGAGCCTCTTCGGTGCCCCGGTGGTGGATGGAATGCATGCAGAACGAGCGTGCATAGCCCGGCAGGGTCGCAACCACCTGTTCGGCGACCTCAAAGCCAGGGTTCCACAGCAAACTGCCATATCCGAATACCCACATGGTCATCGTGCTGGTTCTCCTTGTCTGCTTTGCGTAAACCTTAAATTGCACCAAAGGAAAAGGGGGCAGAATGCGGCGGATCGTCTGGTTATTGCTCATCGCGGGCATTCTGTGGTCAGCTTGGTGGGGCATCACAGCTTTCGGCATCCGTACGGGCATTTACACGTGGTTCGAAGAGCGGCGCACGGAAGGCTGGCAGGCAGAGCTGGCAAACGTGGGCCTCAGCGGCTGGCCGCTCGATGTGACAGCTGACATCGCGGCGCCCGCGCTGGCAGATCCCGGCACCGGCGTCGCCTTTTCGGCCAGTGCGCTCACGCTGTCTGCGGCTACATGGTGGCCAGGCTACATCACGCTGTCGCTGCCGGATGACGGCATTGCGCTGGCCGGTCCGGAAGGACGTGCACAGCTGACGACTTCCGCCGCCATCGCCGGTCTGCGCCTGCATCCGGGCACTGCACTGGAACTTGAACGCCTACAGGCATACGCGGAAAACTGGGGCATCACCGGGGACGCAGGCGATCTGCTCTCCGGCGGCCCGCTGACCGCGTCGATGATTCAGGATCAGAACGATCCGCAGGCCTATGCCCTGAATTTTGATGCCAGTGCTGTCCGGCCCGGTTCGGTGCTGCGCGATGCGCTTTTTGTACCGGCGGACTGGCCCGTCACCTTTGACGCCCTGCGGCTGTCGGGTGATGTGGCATTCGACCGTGCCTGGGACATCACATCGGTCGAGGACGCCCGCCCGCAGCCGCGCCGTGTCCGGCTGGAACGCGCGGAAGCCATCTGGGGCGATCTGCAGATCAGGTTTGCCGCAGACATGACGGTGGATGCCGAAGGTGTGCCCGAAGGCCAGCTGAGCGTTCAGGTCCGCAACTGGCGTGATATTATCGCGCTGGCCGAGCGGGCCGGCACCCTGCCACCCGCGCTGGTGCCACAGGTCACGCGGACGCTTGAGACCTTTGCGGGTCTCAGCGGCAATACTGATGCCCTCGATCTGGATCTGACGCTGTCGGGCGGGCTGATTTCGCTGGGGTTCATCCCGCTGGGCCCCGCGCCGCGTCTGATCCTGCGCTGAGTCAGAACCCTTACGCAGATCACTGATCGGCGTCAGCGGCAGTAAGCACCGTTGAAATGCCGTGCCGTATCAAAATGAAAATGGTCCTGGTGAAAACGGTCCGACCCGGGGCCCAGCACGGTACCAAAGATGCCACAGGCGTCGCGATGCATGCTCTTGAGCGGCAGAAACCCGCGTTTGGAATTCCAGTCGCGCAGAACCGTAAGCTCCGTATCATCCCTCAGACGAAATCCGGAAATATCGATGGCCTTGCCCTTGCCGTGCTCGGAAATACGGGCACCGGACCGGTTATTGCGTGTCCGGCAGGCATAGTGACCGATGACGCGCATGGCCTTCAGCCCGCCCCCCGTATCACGCAGGCGCGGCACCGCAGATTCCTGCACCCAGTGGTTCAGTGTCAGAGCCGTCCGGCAGTCCATAACTGCGGCCGGGCTCAGCGATATTCCGGACACAGCCCGGACGCGTACGGCCTCCGGGATTCCGCACCCACGCGTGGGTGAACTTACCCGGCCAATGCTCACGCCCTGCACATCAGGGTTACCGCAAATGGCCCCCCGTTCGCGCAGCAATGCGGCCTCACGGCCCCGGCGCAAAACTGACTGCGGGCGTTCAACCGGACGCAGAACTCTCGACACTGCGCCGGACCGCGCCACAGGCGCCTGCGGTGCGGCCGTCTGCTCAGGACGCAGCTGGGGGCGCAGGGAGGTGTCCGGCCCGGCAGCCACGGCGGCCTGCGCCATGGCGATACCGCAGCACAACAGCAACAGACGCAGGTGCTTCACGGCTTTTTCGCGCCCCGGCCGAAATCCGGCGCATCCGTATCCTGGCCAGCCTCGATGATGCCGCGGCGGATGGCCCGGGTGCGCGTGAAATATTCGTGCAGATGGTCTCCGTCACCTGTGCGGATCGCTCGCTGCAGGGCAAACAGTTCCTCGGTAAAGCGGCCCAGGATTTCCAGGGTTGCATCCCGGTTGGACAGGAACACATCGCGCCACATGGTCGGGTCGCTGGCCGCAATCCGCGTAAAGTCCCGGAATCCGGCGGCAGAATATTTGATCACCTCGCTGTCGGTGACGCGCCGCAGATCATCGGCCACACCAACCATCGTGTAGGCGATCAGGTGAGGTGCA
Source organism: Roseobacter sp. S87 (assembly GCF_055693285.1). The sequence continues at coordinate 3,929,440 of NZ_JBVFTR010000004.1, read as the reverse complement.
TGGCTGGTCACCGCAAGAACCAGATCATGATGGTCCGCTTCCATCTCCTCGACGTTGCTGCCCAAGCCTTCCCAGTAGTGGCGCAGGCGGTCAACAGCGTCGCGATCGGTCCCCTCTGGCGGGACCAGCAGGCACCAGCGCCCGTCGAAAAGTTCGGCGAAACCGGATTCCGGCCCCGAATGTTCCGTGCCCGCGAGGGGGTGGCCCGGCACAAAATGCACGCCCGGTGGCAGGTGCGGCCCCACTGCGTTGATCACCTCACGTTTGACCGAGCCCACATCCGTGACTGTGGCACCGGGCTTCAGCGCACCGGCGATTTCCGCGGCAACATCCCCCATAACGCCAACGGGCACCGCAAGGACGACCAGATCTGCATCGGCAACGGCTTCGGCCATGGTGTCACAGACCCGGTCACACAGACCGATCCGGCGCGCGGTGTCGCGGGTGGCACTGCTGCGGGCATACCCGGTGGCCTCTCCGGCGAGGCCCGCGCGTTTCGTGGCCCAGAACATCGAGGAGGCGATCAGGCCCAGGCCAATCAGAGCCACACGGTTGTAAATGACGCTCATACCGCCCCCCGGAATGCGGCCAGTGCCGCGAGCACACGCGTGACATCCTCTGCGCTGCCCACGGTGATGCGCAGCGCTTCCGGAAACCCGTAGCCTTTGACGAGGCGTACGAGGATCCCGCTGGATTTCAGATGCGCATCCGCTGCGAGCGCTTCATCTTCATCCGCGAACCGGGCCAGCACGAAATTTGCGGCACTGTCATCGCAGGCAATGCCCAGCTGCCGCAGACCGCCGGTGAGCCGCACCCGCTGTTCGGCGTTGTCCTGAATGCACTGCTGAGCAAAGGCGCGGTCAAGCATGGCGGCCTTTGCGCCGGCAATGGCTACGGTCGAGAGGTTGAAGGGTCCGCGCACCCGGTTCAGCACGTCGATCACATCCTGCGCAGCATAGGCCCAGCCCACACGCAGACCGCCCAGACCATAGAGTTTGGAGAAGGTCCGCGTCATCACCACATTCGGGTGGCGATCCACAAGTGCCGCGCCACCGTCATAGCCCTCGGAAAATTCCGCATAGGCACCATCCAGCACCAGCAGGCATTCAGACGGCACCTCTGCGGCGAGCCGGGCAAGGTCGTCACTTTCCAGCGCGGTCCCTGTGGGATTGGCCGGATTGGCAATATAGATCAGGCGCGTCCGGTCGGTGATGCGTGCAATGAGCGCGTCTACGTCCACACGCCGGTCTTTTTCCGGTGCGGTCACGGGCGTCGCACCGGCAGAAAGCGCGAAAATCCGGTACATGGAGAACCCATGTTCGGGATAAAGAACCTCGTCACCCGGCCCGGCAAAGGCCATCGCCAGGAGGGTCAGCAGCTCGTCTGAACCCACACCGCAGATAATCCGTTCAGCGGCCAGGCCATGCACCCCAGCGATGGCCGCGCGCAGGTCCGCATGATCGGTGGAGGGATAACGATGCATGCCCAGAGCCGCCGCACTGACTGCCGCACTGGCGAGCGGGCTGCAGCCGAACGGGTTTTCATTCGAGCTCAGCTTGAGCGGATCTTTCTGGCCCTCGATTTTTGAGGCCCCGCCCTGATAAAGGGCGATATCCATAATGCCGGGTTGCGGTCGTGGCATGGTGGTCATCTCGTCATCTCCTGTCGCGCGGACACTACCGGGCTGCGTTGAGGAGCGCCACCGTCAACTCTGCGGAAAACCGCGGTCTTTTGCGCCATGTGGGCCGTTGGTGCCGGCGCGCCGTACGGGCCAGACCTCCAGCACACCCGCAACGAGCACGAGCGCCCCACCGGCCAGTTCTGCCGGACTGAGGTATTCACCGGCAAACCACGCCGCCGATGCGGCACCTACCAGCACTTCGGACATCAGCAGGATGCCCATCCGTGCCGGTTCAAGCCGCACCGTCGCCCACATCAGCGCGGCCATGAAGATACCCCACCAGACCGCGCCGGTCCCAAGCGCCAGCGCAGCAATGCCTGCCAGCGCCCCGGTCAGTTCCGCACCCGGCCAGGGCGCCAGCACGAAGGCGAGCGTGAGCGAGGCGGCACAGGCCCCGAATGCAAAGACGAAGACCGCTTCCGGTGGCGCGGGGGCCGGCGTGACCCGCATGCCCGTTGTCGCAACAGACCACATCAGACCGGAAATCAGTGCCAGCCATTCTCCAACAGATCGCGGCCAGGGCAACTGGCCATCCGCGCCGAGCATGATGCCAAGACCAATCAGTCCCAGCGCAATGGCGAAGAGCCGCAGGACCGGCGTGTGCCAGCCCATCACAAAACGTGCAATCAGCGTGCTCCAGACCGGTGTCAGGAAAAACAGGAGAATAATGATCGCAACGCGGCCGTAGACGAACCCTATGGAATAGAGCGCGAATGCGGCCCCGCCCAGCATGATCCAGCAAAGACCTGCCCCGGATGCGTGCCGCAATCTGAACCCGCGCAGAAAAACAACGGGCGTTGTGACAAGGAGTGCTGCCAGCGTGATCGCAACAGTGCCCCAGGCCCCGGACAGACCCTGCTCTTCCAGCGCCCGGACCGGCAGCCAGTAGAACCCCCACAGGATACCTGAGGCCACGACCGTCAGGCTGGCAATATTTGTGATGCGGTTGTCCGTCATATGGATTGCTTAGCGAAAACGGGGGCGGGCGCAAAGGCGGACCTGCCCCGCCCACGAAAAAACCGCGCAGCAGGCTGCGCGGTTCTGAATTTCTGGCGGTCTGCGAAGAAAATCAGTTCTTCGCGTAGAATTCGACCACGAGGTTCGGTTCCATCATGACCGGGTAAGGCACATCGCCCAGTGTCGGGGTGCGCACGAACCGCGCGGACATTTTGGAGTGGTCCGCTTCGATGTAGTCAGGCACATCACGCTCAGGCAGCTGTGTCGCTTCGATCAGCGCGGCCATCTGTTTGGAACGGTCACGTACTTCGATCACGTCGCCTTCTTTCACGCGGTAGGACGGGATGTTCACGATCTGGCCGTTCACACGCACGTGCTTGTGGTTCACGAACTGACGGGCGGCGAAAACGGTCGGCACGAATTTGGCGCGGTATACAACGGCGTCGAGGCGGCGCTCCAGCAGACCAATCAGGTTTTCACCTGTGTCGCCTTTTACACGCTCAGCTTCGGCATAGATGCGGCGGAACTGCTTTTCCGTCAGGTCGCCATAGTAGCCTTTGAGCTTCTGCTTGGCGCGCAGCTGGATGCCGAAATCAGACAGCTTTCCTTTGCGGCGCTGACCGTGCTGGCCGGGGCCATATTCGCGGCGATTTACGGGGGATTTGGGGCGACCCCAGATGTTTTCGCCCATGCGGCGATCGATTTTGTACTTGGCAGACGTGCGTTTGGTCACGGCTGATCTCCTCTTTCAGGTTTTAAGAGGGCGTTGTCCTCTGCCCGGATTTGGCCGGGCTGACAGGGAACCCCTTGCGGAGGCCACCAACACCAATGAAGCCGCGCTTATATCCGCGCAGGTTTGCTTGTCAATGCCGGAAGCGCGATCAGGAGCGGCCGGTCATCCCGATCCCTGTCAGTACGGTAACACCGGATTTGACCTGCTCTTATCTTTGCGCGAGCCGGGCGCATTTTTCATGGGCGTGACAGCTGACCAGATGGTCATTGACCATGCCCACCGCCTGCATGAAGGCATATACAATGGTCGGGCCACAGAACCGGAAACCTTCTTTCTTCAGATCTTTGGAGATCTGTTCCGACAACGGCGTAAAGGCAGGGACTTCTTCAGAAGTCTTCCATCTGTTCTGCAGGGGGGCGCCGTCGACATAATTCCACAGGAACCGGTCAAAACCCTCGCGCGCTTCGATCGTCTGCCAGACCTTCGCGTTCGAGATCGTTGCCTCGATTTTACCGCGATGCCGGATGATTCCCGGATTACCCAGCAGTTTCTCCACCTCTGCAGGTCCCCATGCAGCGATAATGTTCGGGTCAAACCCGGCAAAGGCTTCCCGGAAGTTCTCACGCTTTTTCAGAATGGTGATCCAGCTGAGCCCGGCCTGAAACCCATCCAGGATCAGTTTTTCCCACAGCGCCCGGCTGTCATATTCGGGCACACCCCAGTCAGTATCATGGTACTCAAGATAGATCTGTTCGGGTCCGGCCCAGCCGCAGCGCTCCATGAAATATCCCCTTCGGTATCTGTTCCGTGCATTTGAACAGAACACAGATAAAAATAGAACAAAATGAGAAAATTTACGGGGAATTAAGGTGTGTGGTGCAAATCTGACGCTGCAATAGTCAGGGAGACGACAGATGCACCGCGAAGAAAAAACAGCCGTTGCTGACCTGCCACCGGGCGAGGATAATCCGCTCAACTTCGCGGTCTCAAGACGCGATCGTCACGCGCTGGACATGGTTGCCCAGGCGATCCGTCACAAGCAGGTTCTGCTGGCCTATCAGCCAATCATGCAATCGCGGGACCAGAGCAAAGTGGCGCTCTATGAAGGGCTGATCCGTGTGCTGGACGAAACCGGCCGCGTCATCCCTGCGGGTGAGTTCATGGGCGCGATTGAGAATACCGAGCTTGGGCGCCAGCTTGATACGCTGGCACTGGGCCTGGGGCTGCGCGCCCTGCACGAGAACCCGTCTCTGCGGCTGTCCATAAACATGTCAGCCAAATCCATCGGGTACCGTGCGTGGAACCGTACGCTGGACCGGTGGCTGTCGCGGAACGAACTTATTGCGGAACGTCTCGTTCTGGAAATCACCGAATCCTCCACGATCATGGTGCCGGAACTGGTCGTTGATTTCATGGACCGTCTCCAGCTCCGAGGCATCAGCTTTGCGATGGACGATTTCGGTGCCGGCTACACCGCCTTGCGGTATTTCAAGGACTTCTGTTTCGACATCGTTAAGATCGATGGCCAGTTCGTTCAGGGCATCGCGCAGGATCCGGACAATCAGGTAATGACCGCAGCGCTGGTATCGATTGCCCGGCACTTCGATATGCTGACGGTTGCCGAGTTCGTGGAGAATCAGGAGGACGCTGACATGCTCGTCAGCCTGGGCGTTGATTGCCTCCAAGGGTACCATTTCGGTGCCGCCACAACACGCCCGCACTGGCTCGAAGACCGCGCAATGAAGAAGGCTGTGTGACCGCCTGAAAAGCCATGCGCCTGGCGCAAACCGGCTGACCAGGCGGTGCGACCGGACGTCATGTTGTCCGCTTATTTGTCATTCTGTATGCACCCCCGTATGGAAGTGGAGGGTCCACGGCTGCTTGCGCAGGCTTGTCTGACAGGGCCCGACAGGACAATAGGCAAAGGACCAGAACACAATGACGAACGTCGTAATCGCATCGGCTGCCAGGACTGCCGTGGGCAGCTTTGGCGGGTCTTTCGCAAATACACCCGCCCACGATCTCGGCGCTGCAATGCTGCAGGAGATCGTCGCGCGCGCCGGTGTTGACGCATCAGAAGTTTCCGAAACCATTCTCGGCCAGGTACTGACGGCCGCGCAGGGCCAGAACCCGGCCCGTCAGGCGCACATCAATGCCGGTCTGCCCCAGGCAAGCTCGGCCTGGACGATCAACCAGGTCTGTGGATCCGGCCTGCGCTCTGTCGCACTGGCTGCACAGCATATCCAGCTTGGGGACGCAGACATTGTGGCTGCCGGTGGGCAGGAAAACATGACGCTCTCGCCGCATGCCGCTCCTTTGCGCGCCGGCCACAAGATGGGCGACATGACCTACATCGATACAATGATCCGTGACGGTCTCTGGGATGCCTTTAACGGCTATCACATGGGCCAGACCGCAGAAAACGTTGCCGAAAAGTGGCAGATCAGCCGTGATCAGCAGGACGAATTCGCCGTCGCTTCGCAAAACAAAGCCGAAGCAGCCCAGAAAGCCGGCAAATTCGATGATGAGGTTTTTACCTACACGGTAAAAACCCGCAAAGGCGATATTGAGGTCAACAAGGATGAATATATCCGCCATGGCGCCACAATCGAGGCCATGCAGAAACTGCGCCCTGCGTTCACCCGCGACGGCTCGGTCACTGCGGCCAACGCTTCCGGGCTGAACGATGGCGCGGCTGGTGCTCTGCTGATGTCCGCAGATGAAGCTGAGAAGCGCGGGATCGAGCCGCTGGCACGCATTGCAAGCTATGCGACCGTTGGCCTTGACCCGTCCATCATGGGCGCGGGGCCCATCTATGCGAGCCGCAAGGCGCTGGAAAAAGCAGGCTGGAAGGCCGAGGATCTGGATCTGGTAGAAGCCAACGAGGCCTTCGCCGCACAGGCTTGTGCCGTCAACAAGGACATGGGCTGGGATCCGGCTGTTGTGAACGTCAACGGCGGTGCGATTGCGATCGGCCACCCGATTGGCGCGTCCGGTGCACGCATCCTGAACACTCTGCTGTTCGAAATGAAACGCCGCGACGCCAAAAAAGGCCTCGCAACGCTCTGCATCGGCGGCGGCATGGGTGTCGCCATGTGCCTCGAGCGTCCCTGAACCAACCGGGGCGGCGCCTGACGACATCAGCCCGCCCCATCAGACCTGCCCGCCGGGCAGCTGACAACGAACACAGGAGAATACAACAATGTCGCGAGTCGCACTTGTCACCGGAGGCAGCCGGGGTATCGGCGCCGCCATTTCCAAAGCACTGAAAGACGCAGGCTACAGCGTCGCTGCAACCTATGCCGGCAACGACGAAGCCGCCGCGAAATTCACAGATGAAACCGGCATCAAAACCTACAAGTGGAACGTGGCTGACTACGATTCCAGCAAAGCAGGTATTGAAAGCGTCGAAGCCGATCTGGGGCCCATCGATGTGGTTGTCGCCAACGCGGGCATTACCCGTGACGCACCGTTCCACAAAATGACACCTGATCAGTGGAAAGACGTCATCGACACGAACCTGACCGGCGTCTTCAACACCATCCACCCGGTCTGGCCAGGCATGCGCGAACGTAAATTCGGCCGCATCATCGTGATCAGCTCGATCAACGGTCAGAAGGGTCAGTTCGCTCAGGTGAACTATGCTGCGACCAAAGCCGGCGATCTGGGTATTGTAAAATCTCTCGCACAGGAAGGCGCGCGCGCAGGTATCACGGCCAACGCCATCTGCCCGGGCTACATCGCGACGGACATGGTTATGGCCGTCCCGGAGAAGGTCCGCGAATCGATCATCGCGCAGATCCCGGCCGGGCGCCTGGGTGAGCCGGAAGAGATTGCACGCTGTGTGGCCTTCCTTGCCTCTGACGACGCGGGCTTCATCAACGGCTCCACCATTTCTGCGAACGGCGCTCAGTTCTTCGTCTGACGCCAGTTCTGCAAAGCAATAAGGGCCGGGTCTCGTTTGAGGCCCGGCCCTTTGTTCATCCCGTAAGAACGCTGCAGCCGATCAGCGGGAAGAAGAGTCAAACAGCCAGCGCCACGCATCGCGCATTGCCTGCGCGCGTTCTTCGTGGGCACGTTGCATTGCCGAGCGGGCCTGCTGATTTGCGGTTGCTTCAAACATTTTTGAATTCCTTTTCCGGTTGAGACCAGTGTTTCTGAACTGAACCCTATATGGCATCCGCTAACAAAACCGACAAACGAGACTTTTCAACGTATCACACAAGATATATTTAACTGATATGAGTAACAGACTGCCCCCACTGACAGCTATGCGTGCATTTGATGCCGCTGCCCGACATATGTCTTTTGCCAAAGCGGCAGAGGAGCTTTCGGTGACGCCGGCTGCGCTGAGCTTCCAGATAAAGTCTCTTGAAGAGCACCTGGGAGCGCCCGTATTCCGCCGCCTGAACCGGGCGGTTGAGCTGACGGAAGCGGGAGCAGCTCTGGCACCTGCCGTGGCAGATGGTTTCGCGTCACTGGCCGCCGGTTGGCGTTCTGCCCAGCGCCTGCAGGACGAACAGACCCTGACGGTAACTGCCGGGCCGGCCTTCACAGCAAAATGGCTGGCGCCGCGCCTTTATGAATTCGCTCAGGCGCATCCGGAAATTGAACTGCGGTTCTCGGCATCTCTGAAAAAGGTGGATCTGACACGAGACGCCGTCGACGTCGCGATCCGCTTCGGCGCAGAGGATGACCCGGATGTTTTCTCGCTGCCACTGGCAGAGGAATGGGTTGCGCCGGTGATGACCCCGACCCTTGCGGAAAAGTACCCTACTGCCGAAAGCCTCACCGAAGCGCCCCTGATTTTTGACGATTCAATAAGCTTTCTCAGGGATCCGCCCTGTGACTGGTCGGCCTGGTTCCACGCTATGGACATTGATTTCGCACCGGTGCACGGGCCGAGATTCAGTCAGGCAGATCACGCCGTCGACGCGGCCCTCGCTGGTGTCGGGGTCGTACTGGGCCGGCGGGCACTGGTGGTCAAAGACATTGATGAGGGGCGGCTCGTGTCACCTTATGGAACAGCCATATCAACGGGGGCGAGGTTCAGGTTTCTCTGCCCGGAGGGCACCGAAAACAGGCCTCAGGTAAAAGCATTCCGTGACTGGATGCTCGCCGAAATTGACAAGACAACATACATCACCGACACCATGAAGATCCTGGATACGGTCGGTCATTAGCGGGCGCGGCACTGGTGCGCTGGCGCCCGCACTGCGTCTAGTTTGTCAGACGGCTGATTTCTTCTTTTAGTTTGAGTTTCTGTTTTTTGAGGTCTGCAACTTCAAGGGCGTCGATGCCTGGTGCGCGCTGGGCCTGCTCTACGGCCTCACTGAGAGTTTCATGTTTCTTTTTCAGCTGATCAACATGTGCTGCTACGCTCATTCAGTCCTCCATTTGCTACGCTGTAAATTGGACCACACCCTGTGGCACAAGTCACGCCGCACCCGCAGCATGGGCACAAAAGCCGTTAAAAATGTCTTAATTTCGGTCAGAACGGCAAAGAAGCGCCGTCTCTGAGCACTGCACGTATAAGTTGAACATAACTGTCCCCGTCTTTTTCGTGCCTTGGTCCTTCATGGAGAATCAGTGGTGCGTACAGCCGGAATGCACCCCGTCCCGATTTGCGCGCCCGGACGATGACGCGGTCTGGCGCACGGTCCGCGCGCGCGCTCAGTGGCAAAACCTCGACGCTGCCCATGTCATGCTCCAGCGCCCCGAGTATGTCCGGCAGTCGCTCACACCGATGAATGAAATGAGCCATGCCGCCGGGCGCCAGCCTTTTGCCTGCGACCTTGATCCAGGCTTCAAGTGGTGTTTCCTCGCCCCGCGCTTTCTGTCTTCCATGATCCGCCGATGCCCTGTGCGCCCCGCGGGCGTAGTAGGGCGGGTTGGCAATTACGTGGTGGAACTGCCGTTGCCTCACTTCAGGGGGAAGGTCCGTTATATCGGCACAGAAAACGTCCATCGTGTCGCCTGCGTTACGGCGTGCAAGCCCGGCATACTCCTCCTGCACTTCGACCCCGGTCAGCGACAGACCGGGCACGCGCGCGCCAAGGCACAATGCCGCGGCTCCCACGCCACAGCCGAGTTCAAGCACTGTTTCGCCGGCCCGTGCCGGCACACTAGCAGCCAGCAGCACCGGATCTAAGCCCGCGCGGTATCCTCTCGCTGGTTGCCACAGGTGGAGCCTGCCCCCCAGAAATGCATCATGTGTGAGTTCGCCGGTCACAGCCCGAGCGGGATTTCATTGTCCCGCATCACCCGTATCGCGGCATCGTGATCATCTGTGCGCACCATGAGCCTGCGGGGGAAAATTCCTATGCCTCCCTCGAGCACGCTCATGTTTACGTCCATTTCAAAGCAAGCTATATCCTCACCCTGAAGAAGGGCCGTGGCAAAGGCGATGATCGTCGGGTCAGTGCTGCGCAAAAGTTCCTTCATATCAGGGATGTAAGGACAGTTTCGGCCAGTGTCGAGGCTCGCCGCCGGGGAAGTGATGCAAAAGACCGAAAATTCGCAGAAACCGCATGACAGACTGGCCGCCTGGCTGGCGGCGGATATGGAACGGGTCAATACCCTGATCCGCACCCGGATGGCCTCCGAGCATGCGCCGCGCATTCCCGAGGTTACCGCCCATCTGGTCGATGCAGGCGGCAAACGCCTGCGTCCGATGCTGACGCTGGCAGCAGCACATCTGTGCGGGTACGAAGGTCCGTTTCACATCAACCTCGCCGCCACTGTCGAGTTCATTCACACCGCCACGCTGCTGCATGATGATGTCGTGGACGAAAGCGGGCAACGGCGCGGACGACCCACGGCGAACCTGTTGTGGGACAACAAATCGTCGGTCCTGGTGGGAGACTACCTGTTCTCGCGCAGTTTCCAGTTGATGGTCGAAACCGGATCACTGCGGGTGCTGGACATTCTGTCGAATGCGTCTGCGACGATTGCCGAAGGCGAAGTGTTGCAGCTGACCGCAAGTCAGGATCTGGCAACCACCGAAGAGATCTATCTGCAGGTTGTACGGGGCAAAACGGCGGCGTTATTTTCAGCAGCGACCGAAGTTGGCGGCGTGATTGCTGATGCGCCCGAGGCCCATGTGCGCGCACTCTACAGCTATGGCGACGCCCTTGGCATCGCCTTTCAGATTGTTGATGATCTGCTGGACTTTCAGGGCGATACCGGTGCGACGGGCAAAAATGTCGGAGACGACTTCCGCGAACGCAAACTGACGCTGCCACTGATCAAAGCAGTGGCGCAGGCTGACGCAAAAGAGCGGTCGTTTTGGGTGCGAACGATCGAAAAGGGACGCCAGGAAGACGGGGATCTCGAAACCGCGCTGTCGCTGTTGCACAAACACGGCTGTCTTGAAGATACTGCGCAACAAGCCCGCATGTGGGCCAACAAGGCACGTGCGGCACTTGAGCCGCTGCCCGATCACGATATCCGCACGATGCTGTCGGATCTGGCCGACTACGTGGTCGAACGGATCAGCTGAATTCAGGCTCATTGAGCGGTGTGGCCGCTGCGGCCCACCATCCGGGCCGGGCCTCGCGCAGCTGGCGCAGTGCGGCATCCCGCGCAGCAGCCGTGTTCATGATGGCGAAACAGGTTGCGCCACTGCCGGACATGCGCGCCAGAAGACAACCGTCCATGCCCCGCAGACTGTCCAGAACCTCCCGTATCACCGGCGCCTGATGGATGGCTGGGGCCTCCAGATCATTGCGCTGCTGTGCCATCCATGCCGCCTGATCAGCCAAGGAAGCCTGGTTGGGGTACGTATCAGGCATCGGAGCGTTGTTCTTTGACGCGAGACCTTTGAAAACAGCGGGTGTCGGCACGGAAATGCCCGGGTTCACCAGCAGTATCGGCCAGGCCGGTGCGGGACCGGCGGACGCTATGTCGCCGCCGATACCGCCCATTCTGGTAAGACCGGCATGTAAACACACAGGGACGTCGGCCCCTAAGGACAACAGCGCTTCGCGGTCCGGCAAAGGCATACCGGACAATTGCGCTAGACCTCTCAGACAGGCCGCGGCATCCGATGAGCCGCCTCCGATCCCGGCTGCGGCAGGCAGGTGTTTTTCCAGTCTGATATCGGCAGTAACCGGCATCAGTTCCGCCGCACGCAGAACAAGGTTGGAGGCGTCCGACGGCACGCCCCGGGCCATTGGTCCTGACACAGACAGGGTCGTTTCCTGGGCTTCAGACAACTCCAGCCAGTCACCGGTGCTGACCAGAACGACCATCGAATCCAACAGGTGATACCCGTCACTCTGCTGGCCGGTCACATGCAGTGTCAGATTTATCTTTGCCGGGGCAAAGACGCGCACTGCGGCGTCCGTGCTCATCCGTCGTTGGCAACTTTCAGCGGTTGCGCGCCCTCTTCCTCAAGCACCTGATCCAGGCCGACTTCCAGCTTGCGCCGGATGCGGTCAGGATCCGCATCATCCGAGACGTTTTCGAGATCAACAAACGACAGCGCGCGCGCCCACTGGAACTCTGCTTCGCGGTAGCGTCCGACTGCCCAGTACACATCGCCCAGATGATCATTCACAACAGGATCCACGGGCATCAGCTCAACCGCGCGCTCCATGTGCGGAACGGCTTCCTCAAAGCGGCGCAGGCGGTAGAGGGCCCAGCCGAGAGAATCGATGATGTAACCACTGTCCGGGCTTGCCTCGACTGCACGCTCAATCATCCCAAGAGCTTCGTCCAGTTTGATCTGTTTTTCGACCAGCGAGTAGCCGAGGTAGTTTAACACCTGTGGCTGGCCCGGGTTGATCTCCAGTGCCGCCCGGAAATCCGCCTCGGCCAACTCCCAGTTCCCCAGCCGCTCGTTGGAAATCGCCCGCGCATAAAGAAGGAACCAGCTGGAGGCACCTGTCTCCTCTGCGAGAACCAGTGCTTCGTTATAGGCCCCGACAGCCTCAGCAAAGCGGTCCTGCTGCCGGTAGGCATCACCCAGGGCGGACTGTACAGTGGCCAGCGTGCCATGACTGCGCGCAAGCTGTTCAAGCACCTCAACGGAGGCTTCCGGCCGGTCAGACCGCCGCAGCGCTGCCGCGCGCCCGAGTTCAGCCGCGTGATAGGCCGGATCGTCGGACGGAACCTCGCGGTAGACCTCAATTGCCGAACCGAACTGACCAAGTGTTTCAAAGAGCTGAGCGGTCGCCAGAAGAGCATCCACATGATCCGGGCGCAGCACCCGCGCCGCCTGGGCATAAAGAATCGTAAACTCAGCACCCGCTTCGCCGCGCAGGGCGTCTGCAACCGTATAAAAAACTTCGGCAAAACCATCCTGCACCGACGTCACGTGGCTGAAAGGCAGAACCGTTTCGTTGCGCAGGTTTTCAATGACGACATCAATTTCCGGGTCAGTCGCCCCTGCGAACATGGTCTGCAACAGCTCCAGCGCTTCGTCGAAACGGCCCAGCTGGGACAGCACCTCAACCCGGGCCATGACGCCCCGGCGGGTCTGTTGTGCCGCGCGCGCACTGTCAGAGCCATAGATCGCCTCTGCACCCTCGAAATCGCCAACAGATGCCAGCGCGTTGGCCTCATGATACAGCGCGAAACCTTCAAGGCCCGGCTGGTTCCGCACATCTTCGAAGGCTTCCAGTGCTTTGCTGACCTCGCCCTGTCCCATAAAGCTCCACGCCCGCAGCAGCCCGTCAACCAGCGGGCCGATGCCGCGCCCTTCTTCAACCGGCGCGGTCATGGTGCCGTAAGCACCTTTGCGGATCATGTCGATTTTGATGACCAGTTCGGCCACCTGGTTGCTTTCGCCAGCGGCCTGCAGGGCCTGTGCGATGGGCAGGGCGCGGTCCACTTCGCCCAGCGCCATCTGCGCAACAACGGCGCTCGCCATCAATTGCGTGTTGCGCGGATCACGCGCCAGAGCACGGGTATAGTATGCCGCCGCCTGCTCGAAATCGCTGTCCATCGCGGCGGACCGCCCGGCCAGGTAAGGACCGGCGATTGACTGCGCGGCAACCGGTGCGGCAACTGCGAGGCTGAGGGCCAGAGCGGCCAATGGACGGAACAGAAGACGCATGCGTGCGAACCTTTTTGTTTTTGACTGCCCCGTCAGGCTAGCAGGTTGGCGTTCAGGCGCAATGCCACAGCCGTCAGGGGCGCCCGAAAGCGCCCCACCTGCTCACATGTTGGGATAGTTCGGACCATCACCACCCTGTGGCGTGGTCCATGTGATGTTCTGCGACGGGTCTTTGATGTCACAGGTTTTGCAGTGCACGCAGTTCTGGAAGTTGATCACAAAGCGCGTGTCCTTGCCCTCTTCCTCGACAAATTCGTACACCCCGGCCGGACAATAACGCGCGGACGGCCCCGCGTACTTCGGCAGGTTCGTCGACACAGGGATGTCCGCATTCTTCAGCTGCAGGTGCGCAGGCTGGCTTTCTTCGTGGTTAGTGAACGAGAACGCAACATTGGTCAGCCGGTCGAAAGACAGTTTGCCGTCCGGTTTCGGGTAATCAATCGGCTTATGCGCGGCGGCATCTTCTGTCGCTTCGGCATCGGATTTGCCGTGGCCCACGGTGCCAAAGAGCGAAAAGCCCGCTGTGTTCGTCCACATATCGAGCCCACCCAGCATCAGGCTGGCTGTCAGGCCATATTTCGACCACAGCGGTTTGACGTTACGCACTTTTTTCAGGTCATTGCCGATTGCACCATTGCGCACTTCGGTTTCATAGTCGGAAAGCTCATCGCTGGCACGGCCACCGGCCATGGCCGCAATCGCCGCCTCTGCCGCAGCCTTGCCCGACAGCATCGCGTTGTGGTTGCCTTTGATGCGCGGCACATTGACCATGCCCACCGAGCAGCCCAGCAGCGCAACACCAGGTGCCACCATTTTCGGCATGGACTGATAACCGCCCTCGCTGATCGCCCGCGCACCATAGGCCACGCGTTTGCCGCCTTCGAGCAGGTCGGCCACCATCGGGTGATGCTTGAAGCGCTGGAATTCCATGTATGGGAAGAGATGCGGGTTTTTGTAGTTCAGGTGGACGACGAAGCCCACATAAACCTGATTGTTCTCAAGGTGGTAGATAAACGAACCACCGCCTGCGTTGCCGTTCAGCGGCCAGCCCATCGTGTGCGTAACGGTGCCTTCGCGGTGTTTGGCGGGGTCGATCTCCCAGATTTCTTTCATTCCGATACCAAACTTTTGCGGCTCGTGCCCGTCAGAAAGGCCGTACTTTTCGATCACCTCTTTGGAGAGGCTGCCGCGCACGCCCTCGCTGAGGAACACGTATTTGCCGTGCAGCTCCATGCCGGGCTCATAGCTGTCGCCATGCGTGCCATCAGGGTTCTTGCCGAACTCACCGGCAACAACGCCTTTGACCTCACCATTGTCGCCATAAACCAGCTCTGAGCAGGACATGCCCGGAAAGATCTCGACGCCCATTTCCTCGGCCTGTTCGGCCATCCACCGGCAGACATTGCCCATCGACACGATGTAGTTGCCGTGGTTGTTCATCAGCGGCGGCATCGGGAAGTTCGGTATGCGCAGTTTGCCGGCCTCACCGAGCATGTAGAAGTTGTCTTCGCGCACGGGAACGTTCAGTGGCGCGCCTTTCTCTTTCCAGTCCGGGATCAGCGCGTCGAGACCGACGGGGTCCAGCACAGCGCCCGACAGGATATGTGCGCCGACTTCCGAGCCCTTTTCCAGCACGACGACATTACAGTCAGCGTCCAGCTGCTTCAGCCGGATAGCTGCCGACAGACCCGCAGGCCCGGCGCCCACGATAACGACGTCATATTCCATTGCTTCACGTTGGGTGTCGCTCATCGGTCAGCTCCCTGTTCCTTAAGTGTCCGGTGTGGCTGCACCGGCGCAACAATCGTTCGCGACTGGCTAAACCACGCGCCTGCTCAATGCAATCACAACCGGGCGTCACAATCAGGCGAAAACCACAATTCTGCGTCATTTCGCGACAGGTTTGTTTACGATATGCTCAACCGGGCGTGTCACCCATAAGATACCGCGGCCCCTGCCCCCGTTCTGCGGCCCGGTCCACCGGATTATAAAGCGCACAGGCCGGCAGACTCAGACAACCACAACCGATGCAGCCATCCAGGTTGTCGCGCAGCTTTTCCAGAGCGCTGATCTTGTCATCAAGACGCGCCCGGAACGATGCGCTGATCCGTGTCCAATCGGACTTGGTTGGTGTGCGCCCCCCGGCAGCCTGTCGAGTTCAGCGCGGATTTCCGGCAGGGTGAACCCGAACTGCTGGGCGATCATCACAAAGCTGAGCCGGCGCAGGTCGGACCGCTGGAACCGCCTTTGCCCGCCCGGATTGCGCCAGGGACGGATCAGACCCTGGGTTTCATAGTAGCGGATGGCGGATACAGCCAGCCCGGTTCTCTCCGCGAGAGCACCAATACTCAGACCATCATTTACTGCCATAATTTTTCCCTTGACCTAAAGTTAGGTTGAGAAATTACGTTGAGTGGTGACAGATGCAAACTGAAAGGAAAAAATCATGTCGACCGAGCTCGAACACGCCAATGTCACCGTATCAGACGCCGATAAAACAGCCGCCTGGATGACACGTCTTTTCGGGTGGAAAATCCGCTGGGATGGCCCTGCCATCGACGGTGGGCGCTCGATCCATGTGGGCTCTGACACCTCTTATCTTGCCCTGTATCAGCCGGCACGCCAGACCGGTGCGGGCCCATCCAGCTATGAAACCACAGGCGGCCTCAACCACCTTGCCGTGACTGTGACTGACATCGACGCCATGGAAGACGCGGTCCGGGACGCAGGTTTTCAGCCCAAAAGCCACGCAGACTATGAACCGGGCCGGCGGTTCTATTTCAATGACAGCGACGGGATCGAATTCGAGATCGTGCAGTACGACTGACACCAAGGGGCCGGCAGCGTTCTGCCGCCTGTCCGCCCAGCTGCAAGGATGAGTCCTCTTGCATTTTACCCCGCCCTCGGGTCAGGTAATGAGAATCTTTAAACGCGGCCCCCGGCGATGACCGGCGGGCCGCAGTATCTTGTGGAACGCGCAGATGGACAAAATACCAATGACCCGCCAGGGCCACGCGGATCTTGAAGCCGAGCTCAAAGAGCTGAAATCGGTCGAGCGTCCGGCAATCATCAAGGCGATTGCAGAGGCCCGCGAACACGGCGATCTGTCCGAAAATGCCGAATACCATTCCGCGCGGGAAAAACAGTCCTTCATCGAAGGCCGCATCAAGGAGCTCGAAGGGGTTCTGGGGCTGGCGGAGGTCATCGACCCCGCAAAACTGTCCGGCAGCATCAAATTTGGTGCGACTGTCACACTGGTGGATGAAGACACTGATGAGGAAAAGACCTGGCAGATTGTTGGTGAGCACGAAGCCAGCATCGAAAAAGGTCTGCTCAACATCAAATCGCCCATCGCCCGCGCCCTGATCGGCAAGGATGAGGGCGACAGCGTCGAGGTCCGCACCCCCGGCGGTGAGAAATCCTATGAGGTTCTCAAAATCGTTTACGCCTGACAGGATCAGCAGTGATGTCAGATGCAACAGACACCGAAGATGACGCCCCGGCACACAGCCGGCCTACCCCGCTCGGCATTTACGACCGCCCCGGGACGGAAGGGCTCACCAGCATTGAGGTGATTGCGCTTGCGCTGTCGGGCGTCTGGCTGCTCGCGGCAGCGCTCTTTTTCCTGTTTGCCCCATCCGATCCCGCCTCAGCCGGCGCGATTGGTGGCGGCCTGCGTTTTGTGATGGTGATGCTGGCCATTTTCATGCCAGTTGGCATGATCTGGGTGGCAGCAACCGCCGCACGTTCCAGCCGGGTAATGCGCGAGGAAAGCCAGCGCCTGCAGACTGCGATTGACGCGATCCGCCAGGCCTATATCACCCAGAACCAGGCCGGTGCCACAGGCGCTGAACCGGCGTCCGTTGCGCGCCGCCTCGACGAGATCGCCGCCGCTACACGCAATACCGAAACAGTGCTTGCGACCTTCACCTCGCGCCGGGATTCCGAACGCGGGGCCCCGGCACCGGCACAGCCACAGACGATGGCAACACCGGACGATCAGCCCGCGCTTGCCCTCGGCACAGCGGCTGCGGAAATCGCACCGCCTCTGGCCAAGGCCGATTTTATCCGCGCGCTGAACTTCCCCGAGACGGCTGAGGACGAGGCGGGTTTCGCTGCCCTGCGCCGCGCGTTGCGCGACAGGCCGTCATCACAGCTGATCCAGGCCGCACAGGATGTGCTGACCCTGCTCAGTCAGGACGGCATTTACATGGACGATCTGCGCCCCGATCGCGCCCGGCCGGAAATCTGGCGCCAGTTCGGCCATGGTCTGCGTGGCAGGCCGATTGCCGCACTGGGTGGGATCCGCGACCGGTCTTCGCTCGCGCTGACCGCAGGGCGGATGAAGCAGGACCCGATATTCCGCGATGCAGCGCATCACTTTCTGCGGCTGTTCGACAAAACCTTTGCCGTGTTCGAACGGGATGCCTCGGACGCGGAAATCTCGGCACTTGCAGAGACACGCACCGCGCGCGCCTTTATGCTGCTGGGCCGGGTCGCCGGAACGTTCGACTGACGCGTCAGAGACCGAAGCTGCCGTAGGGGATAAAGCGTACCATCGTACCGGGTGTGATCTCCGCCGCTTCCATCGGCAGTTCCACCAGGCCCTCGGCCCAGGACAGACCGCTGATACGGCCGGACCCTTCTGACGGAAAAACTTCCGCAGCACCGTCCCGCACGCGCGCCCGCAAAAACTCAGTGCGGCCAGCTTTTTTGTTTTTGGAGAACGCCGCCGGCACATCAAATCCCTGCGGCTCCGGCCAGGTTTCCCCGGCAAGTACCGCCATCGGCGGGCGTGCAAAGACAAGGGCACAGACCAGTGCGGCCACTGGATTTCCTGGCAGGCCAAAAACAGGTTTCCCCTGCCAGAGGCCAAGTGCGAGCGGCCGGCCCGGTTTCACCGCAATGCGCCAGAGCGTCATCGTGCCCGTTTCGTCCAGCAGCGCGGACACATGGTCTTCATCACCGGCGGAGGCGCCGCCACTGGTCAGGATAACATCCGCATCCTGTGCTGCCGCGTCGAGGCGCGCCCGCAGCGCATCCCGGTCATCCGGCACACGGCCCATATCAACAGGCGTATGCCCCAGCCGCCGGGCCAGATCCAGCAACATGGGCCGGTTCGCATCAAAAATCTGACCGTCGCGCGCGGTCTCACCGGGCTCCACCAGTTCCTCGCCCGTGGAAACAACGGCAACTCTCAACGGGGCACGGACACTCACCGCACGGACCCCTGTCGCGGCAAGAAGTGCTGCCTCCGGAGCGCCGATCCGCCTGCCTGCTGCGACCACCACCTCTCCGGCTTCGACGTCTTCACCCGCTTTCCGGGTGTTCGCGCCCTGCCGGACTGGTCCGCGAAAGGAGATGGCACCGTCAGCCACGGTCACATCTTCCTGCAACACAACGGTGTCGACGCCTTCCGGCAAAGCAGCACCCGTGAGGACCCGCATTGCTTCGCCCTTCTTCAGAATGCCCGGAGCATCGCCCGCAGCGGCGCGTGCTGGGGCAAGCGGCATCCGGTGCACGCCTTCGGGTTTGCCACCGGCAAAACCGTACCCATCGACTGCGGTATTTGGCAGCGGCGGGTTGCTGCGTTCAGCCAGTACCGCTGTTGCGGTCACTCGGCCTGTTGCCTGTGCAACCGGCACGTCCCGAACCTGCGTCACAGGCGCCAGGTTACGGCGCAGAAGGTCCAGAGCGTCCTGCACTGGGGTCCAGTGCACGCCGGGCGGCAGGGCAAAGCAGCTGTTGGTCAGCAACGGGGTAAAGCTGCCGCCTCGCGGAGCTCATCTTCGAAGCCAAGACCCAGAATCCACCCCTCTTCAGGGGCATCCACATCCAGCATCGCCGCAAGGCGACCGGGTTGGACGAGCGAAAACATCCGCGCCGTCTCGCGCACCTGCCAGGCGTCTTTGATCATTCCGTCGGGTGCCGCATCCAGGGTCAGGGACGGCCAGATTTCAACAAAAGCGATACCGGCGTCCAGCACCTGAAACGGCCACACAGCGGCCCCGAACTTCCTGCGCAGGCGTTCGAGGACCGGCAACCCCATCAGCACCTGACTGCCCACAGCCCCCGCACCTGCCAGTTGCCAGCACGTGAAAGCCCCCGTAGCCTCAGTTTCTGCGCTGCGCCTGTCGGGAAAGGGATTGGCATAGTTCTTCAGGTTACGCGGCAACCCTTCGATGTCGCGTTTGAGCGCATTCGCCCAGAACGGCCCGGTGCCGCCAAGGGTACGATTCATCTCAGCGGCAAGGTCGAAACGGTTGTTGGCATCAGGTGCATCTTCTATCCGGTCCTCCAGCCAGGCCCAAAGTTCCAGCGGATCGTCTGATCCCGTTATCGACCGGCAAAAGCCCTGCGGATAACCGAACGGAAAATCAAATCCGGCGAAGACGCTGCGCCCGGCGGCACGTTCGGCGGTCAGGAAGTCTGTCAGCCATTCTTCAGCAACGGTGCGGTTGCGCAGGTACACGGGTTCCTCACTGCGGCCACCGCGCGCCACACAGGCCCAGATCGCATCCGCACAGGGGCGCGGACCCCGGTCGTTGCCGCCCGACCAGTCCACCATCACAAAGGTGTCGAACGTGGTCACAGACCAACCTCGGCAAGGATGAAATCTGCGACGGCGCTCGTATCATCCAAATCGAATACGGGTCTGTCGGTCTGCAGCGGTGTATCGCTGGCAATCGCCCGGACGGTCGGGTCGGTTTCCGCGATCAGTGGATTTCCCGGCTCCTGGCGAAACGCTTCGATTTTCGGATGAGCATCCCTTTTGTACCCCTCGATTAGGACCAGATCGACGGGCGCCAGTTTCGCCAACAGCTCGTCCAGCGTTAGCTCATCCTCGTCCCGCAGCTCGTGCATCAGCGCAAAGCGCTTGCGCGAGGCAAGCAGGACTTCGGTGGCACCGGCCTGCCGGTGGCGGTAGCTGTCCTTGCCCTTGTGGTCCACATCAAAAACGTGGTGGGCATGCTTGACGGTGGACACGGAAACCCCCTGCCTGTGATCTCCGTCACCAGCCGTTCCATCAGGCCCGTCTTGCCTGCATTTTTCCAGCCGACCACACCATAGATTTTCATAGCATTGCTCCGGCCTGCGCCAGATCATCGGGCGTATTGACGTTGAAAAACGGGTCTGTCCCGGCGACCGGAAACTCGGCAAGGCGGCCACCATGCCTGTCCGTCCAAAGCACTACTTTACGCAGACCGTCATTGAGTGCTGCGCGCAGATCATCACGGAGTGCCACGGGCCAGAGGCCAAAGGTCGGGTGCCGCACGGTTTTCCGCACCGGGTCCGGCGTCGCCGCCAGAGCCAGCGGATGCGCCATACCATCCGCCGCCAGCAACAGCCGCGGAACCAGATCCGCCGGGAAAAACGGCGTATCCGCTGCCGCTGTGACAATTGTGTCGGCACCCTTTTCCGCGGCCCAGTCGAGCCCCGCCAGGACACCGGCCAGCGGACCCGCAAAACCTGTGACACTGTCCTCGATCACGGGCAAACCAAACCCATCAAACCGGGCGGGATCACCGTTTGCATTCAGGGCCAGACCCGCCACCTGCGGCTCAAGCCGGTCGATCACCCGCGCCAGCAGCGTTTGCCCACCGAGCGTCAGCAGCCCCTTGTCGCCACCGCCCATACGCGTGGCCTGCCCACCGGCCAGAATGACCCCCAGCGGCTGCTTCACGCGGCACCTTTTCGGCCGGCACGGCGCGGTTCCTGTGGGACATCCGACGGGTCCGCATCCCGCTCCAGTCGCTCTTCACCGGACAGGCAGACGAACCGGCTTCCTTTCATCCGGCCAATCAGGGTCAGTCCGGTTTCCCGTGCGATTTCAACGCCCCAGGCTGTAAATCCCGACCGTGACGCAAGAACAGGAATACCCATCATCGCCGTTTTTATCACCATTTCCGAGGTGAGCCGCCCGGTTGTGTAAAGGATTTTGTCATCCGCCGGGATACCTTCGGACAGCATCCAGCCCGCAATCTTGTCGACCGCATTATGTCTGCCCACGTCCTCCATATAGACCAGCGGCCGGTCCTGCTGGCACAGGACAGTACCATGAATGGCTCCGGCCTCCAGATAGAGCGAAGGCGTACGATTGATCCGCGCGGACAGCGCATAGAGCCAGGATGTCCGGACCGGGGTCTGTGGCAGCGTGACACCCTCCAGACCTTCCATCATATCGCCGAAAACGGTGCCAACCGCACATCCGCTGGTTCGGGTTTTCTTGCGCATCTTCTCTTCGTAGTCGGTCTTGCGGGCGGTGCGCACAATGACGGTTTCGAGCTCCTCGTCATAATCCACACCCGTAATCTCATCGGCATCGCTCAGCATGCCCTGATTGCGCAGAAACCCAAGCGCCAGATAATCAGGGTAATCGCCGATGGTCATCGCCGTAACAATTTCCTGTGCGTTCAGAAAAATGGTCAGCGGGCGTTCCTCGACCACGCTGGCCGTAATTTCCGCGCCGTTCTGATCCGTGCCTGTGACCGCCCGGGTCAGCCTGGCGGCTCCGGGATCCGGGGCGATTACATAGTCGCTGCTGTCTTCGATGCGGGCCAATTGCATCCCCCTGCGTCTGTGCCAGGTCTCGCGCATCACTTTATAAAGCATCTCATGTCCGCCACCACATCGAAAACACCAGGCACCTCCGGCTATTTCTGGAAGGGCATCCGCGACGGCGTCCCGTTTATCCTGGTTGTCGGCCCTTTTGCCGTGCTTTTCGGCGTTCTGGCCTCCGAAGCAGGCCTGAACGTGCTCGAGATCCTCGCGTTTTCCGTCGTAGTTATCGCCGGAGCCGCACAGTTCACGGCGCTGCAGCTGATGACGGAAAATGCGCCAACAGTAATCGTCCTGGCCTCGGCACTGGCGGTCAATCTGCGCATGGCGATGTATTCGGCGTCGCTGACACCATGGATCGGGGCGGCCCCGCTCTGGCAGCGTGCCCTGGTGGCCTATTTCACGCTGGACCAGTCGTACGCCTGCTCAATTGCGCGCTACGAGGAAGAACCTGAGATGAGCGTACCGGAACGGGTCGCCTATTTCGCTGGTGCGGTTCTGCCCGTGGTGCCCACATGGTATGGCTGCACAGTAGCAGGCGCGCTGCTGGGCACCCGCATTCCGGAAACGCTCGCACTGGATTTTGCACTGCCGATCACGTTTCTGGCGCTCGTAGCACCCATGCTGCGCACACCGGCGCACATGGTTGCAGCCTTTGTTTCAATCGTGGTCAGCCTTCTTGCGGCGGGCATTCCATGGTCTCTTGGGCTGATCATCGCCGGCATGTGCGGCATGATGGCCGGCGCGCGCGCCGAGCTTTGGCTTGAGGCCAGAAAGCTGTCCTCATGATCGAAAAAGACACACTCTGGATTGTGATCGCGGGACTGGGGCTTGGCAGCTATCTGCTGCGTTTCACCTTTATCGGTCTGGTAGGCGACCGGCCGATGCCCCCGTGGCTGTTGCTGCACCTGCGGTATACGGCCGTCGCCGTTCTGCCTGCACTAGTGGCGCCGCAGGTCATCTGGCCCGCGGCGACAGGTGGTGAGCCCGACACGGCCCGCATGGCAGCAGCCCTTGTGACGCTGGGCGTCGGCTACTGGTCCAAAAGTGTTTTCGCGGGCCTGTTTGCCGGTGCTGCGACGCTGTTTGTCCTGCTGTCCCTGCTGGGCTGACAGCGGTCAGTTCTGCGCCGAAACAATCCCGTCGACCACGTCACCCTCATCATTTTCATAGTAACGGTCGGTGACCACATCAGGGCGCTGCGCCAGCTGGTTCATAAGCCTGATCGGGAACCAGGTCTGGTCGACTTCCTCAAATCCCGGAACCTGCCGCAGCACGCCAGATGTCGCGTTGGTACACATAGAACCTGGGACAGCACCCCGCGCCTTGACCAGAGCCAGCGCCGTTTCAGCCTGTGCCGGGGTCACGGTAAATTCCTGAGAGACCACGTGGTACGTGCTGCGGGCGTGAGCACTTTTATAGCTCTGCAGCCAGGCAGGGGTTACGCCATAAAGTACGTCAGCGCGTTTCGCGATATCGGGATGCTTGAAGGACCCGGCCGGATCATAGATCACCCGCTGTGATCCACTCACCATAATCGCTGTATGGCCGCCGGTCTCGGACCGGTTGTTGACCATCGTGAAAACCGTGATTGTGGGCGGTCCGTCCGCCTTGTAGGCGGATGCCGCCACCCGTTCGGGAGATGCATCGAACGGTCGGGAAACAGCTGTGCAGCCTGCCACCAGCAGCACAAGACCAAGAGCCACAATGAAGCGCACAGATCTGCCTTTCAGTTTACGGGATCAGGTGATGAAAATGGCCATCCAGATGATGATGCCAATGATGACGATCACGGCCCATTTGGTCCATGCCATGAAACCGTCAAATGTTTTTTCCTGAACCGACGTATCCATCTCGCCGTGCTTGTGATCTGCCATTGCCGCAGCCCCTTAATTCAAATGTTCGGCACCAGCCCTAATGGATTCGGATCGCGCTGTCACCCGCATTGCACGGGATGCGCGCATATGCCCGCGCCGCCGTCGCGCGTTCAGCTCTGAGCACTCTCCTGAGCGTCAGCTTCCGCTTCCAGATCCTCGACAAGACGGAACCCGATGCGGGCAGCGCCCTGCCGCTCCTGCGGGACCGGCAGCGCACGCAGCATCACGTTCAGCTGGCTGACATGCTGTACCAGCTGCATCCGGGCGCCGGAATCGTCGCTGCCGTAGAACGTCACGATGTCCGGATCAAAATATCCCATGCCCTCAATCCGCAGAACGCCGGTATCGCCTCCGGCAAACCCCATTGCGACCTCATGCGCGTTGTCGAGCTCTTCCTCGAAGTTCCGCAAATATACGATCAGCCGCTCATAGGCCCATCGTGCAGGCGATTTCTGGGTCGCAGGTTTGTCTGACAGGGCTTTGGGGACTGGTTTGTCACCAGCGTTTTTTGCGCCGGGACGGGTGTGCACCTCGTGCAGCCCGGCGCGCACTTCGGCTTCGCGGGCCTCAGCGGATGTGTTGATCTCATCACCCATGGCTTATCCTTTGCGCTGATACTCCCACGCACCATCGGCGCGCATGCTCCGCGTGACAAGCCCCTGCTGATACAGATGGCTGACATGTGCAAAGGCTTCAACCAGCGCAAGCCCGTATTCAGCATGCGCGATTTTTCGCTTGAAGAGCGGCGCGAAACAATCGCCGGCAGCTTTGGGTGTGCCGAGAAAATCGAGCAGCCGGTCCAGCGCGCCGTGATGGTTGTCAATGAGCTGCCGCATCCGCAACGGCAGCCCGGTGAAGGGCAGCTTGTGCCCTCCGAGCACAAGATGATCAGAGCGGGCAAGCCCGGACAACCTCTCACAAGCCTCCAGCCAGTCAGAAACCGGGTCCGCCATCGGCTCGGTCGGGTAGACACCGATATTCGGACTGATCGATGAGAGGATCTGATCACCTGCCAGTACCAGATTATCGTCCCGGCTCCAGAATGTGGCGTGTTCAGGCGCGTGCCCGTTGCCGATGTGCACATCCCATGTCCGCCCACCCATCCGGATGGTGTCATCCTGCCGGATGCGGGTGAACCCAAGCGGAAGCGGCGCCACCACATCCGCAAAATTGAACGGGCGCTCGTTCCTGCGCTGTTCCAGAATGTCCGCGGACATGCCGGCTTCGCGGTAAAATGCCAGAGCTTCCGGCGGCGGCACCTCCTGGACATCAAGTGTCAGCATGCGCGCCATCAGCGAGGAGGTCCGGGTGGTCACGAGTTCCGCCCCGTATTCCGACATCAGCCAGCCTGCGAGGCCCACGTGATCCGGATGATGGTGCGTCACGATCACCCTGTTGACCGGTCTGCCACCCAAAGGCCCCTCGATCAGCTTCCGCCAGATCGCACGGCCACGGTCCGAAGCAAAACCGGTATCCACGATGCTCCAGCCATCACCATCGTCGAGTGCGTAGACATTCACATGGTCCAGTTTCATCGGAAGCGGCAGGCGCATCCAGAGCACACCGGGCGCGACCTCGGTCGCGGTTCCTTCAGCGGGCGGCTCAGACCAAGGATATCTCAGCCCGTTGGTATCATTGTCCTTCATCAGGCGGCCAGTTCATCCGCGCTCAGGGCATACAGATCACCGGCGCCCTCCCGCGCCTGCGCCAGCAGACCGGCATATTCCGGCAAGAGCCGGGTGATGTAGAACCGTGCCAGCGTTTCGCGCGGGGTCCCCTGCCCGGCCAGTGCTGCGCGCAGATGCACCCAGGCGCCCAGCACACGTGCAAATCCACGCTGGTAAGGCACCGCCCCGCCGAACCGGATGTTCATATCGTCCTGAGACGCCAACCATTCCGTGGTTTCGCGCAAAGTCTCGCTGGCCTGCCAGACGGCTTCGGCCAGATCCGGACAGACACCCCGCGCCTCTTCAGCGCAGGCTTCGATCTCATCCATCAGCCGGAACGCGGCATCGCCACCATCCATCATTTTACGACCGACCAGATCCATCGCCTGGATACCGTTTGTTCCCTCATAGATGGCCGTGACACGCACATCGCGGCAGAACTGAGCGGCACCCGTTTCCTCAATGAACCCCATACCGCCATGCACCTGAAGACCCATGTCACTGACAGAAATACCCGTGTCGGTCCCGAAGGATTTGTTGACCGGCGTCAGCAGTGCCGCACGCGCCCGCCAGGCGGCGTCTTCTGTTGCCGCGGCCATATCAATGGCGACAGCACAGCTGAGCGCAATGCCGCGTGCTGCAAATACATCCGCTTTCATGGTCAACAGCATGCGGCGGACATCGGCGTGATCGATGATCGTCCCGGTGCCGTTTTCGACAGAACTCCGCCCCTGACGGCGTTCCGTGGCATAGGCCAGCGCGTGCTGGAATGCTGCCTCGGCAACACCAATGCCCTGGATACCCACGCCAAGACGGGCGTTGTTCATCATTGTGAACATCGCCGCCATGCCGCCCTGTTCTGCGCCGATAAGCCAGCCAGTGGCGTTTTCATACTCCATCACCGCCGTCGGGGATCCGTGCAGGCCCAGTTTGTGCTCAAGGCTGACAACCCGCACACCATTTGCAACTCCTGGCGCACCCGATGCGTCGGGAATGAACTTGGGCACCAGAAACAGGCTGATCCCTTTCGTTCCGTCCGGCGCACCCGGCAGGCGGGCAAGGACGAGATGGCAGACGTTTTCCGCCACGTCGTGGTCACCCCAGCTGATATAGATTTTCTGCCCGGACACTGCATAAGTCCCATCGCCATTATCCACGGCTTTCGTCGACAGAGCCCCGACATCCGATCCGGCCTGCGGCTCGGTCAGGTTCATCGTACCGGTCCACTCCCCCGAAATCAGCTTTGGCAGATAGAGGGCGCGCAGGGCGTCGCTTGCGTGATGCTCCAGCGCTTCGATCTGGCCCTGGCTCATCAGCGGGGCCAGCTGCAGCGAAAGGCAGGCGGCGCTCATCATCTCGTTGACGGCCGAAGCGAGGGTCTGGGGCAGTCCCATACCCCCGTGCTCAGGATCAGCCGAGATCCCGACCCAGCCACCTTCGGCAATCGCCCTGTAGCCTTCGGCGTATCCGGGTGACGTGCGTACGACACCATTTTCCAGCCGGGCGGGATGAAGATCACCCGGCCTCTGCAGCGGTGCCAGGACATCTTCGGACAGGCGTGCGGCCTCTGTCAGAATAGCCCGCGACATATCAGGCGTTGCCTCTGCAAACCGTTCAGTTCCGGCGACGCGGTCAAATCCAACCACCTGGTCAAGCAGGAATGAGAAATCATCAAGGGGGGATGTATAAGGCATGAGGTGTTCTCCGGCTCCGGTGCGCACTGGCTTGGCAAGGCGCATGGCAGCTTATAAGGCATGAGCAGGATCATGGAGCGGCACGTCCCCCGCAGCAACCAGAACGCGGCGTCACGAACAAAGATGACCGAAACACAGACACAAACCCTCCGGGCTGATGCGCCGGGTATCGCCACAGCTGCGCGCCTCCTGCACGAAGGCCGTCTTGTGGCTTTCCCGACCGAGACGGTCTATGGCCTTGGAGCTGATGCGCGCAACGCCAGCGCCGTGGCCTCTGTTTACGCAGCCAAGGGGAGACCGTCGTTCAACCCCCTGATCGTACATGTCGCAGACAAGGACGCGGCCCGCAGCTTTGTGGAATGGAATGAAACAGCGGACCTGCTGGCCACACATTTCTGGGCGGGCCCGCTGACACTCGTTCTGCCGCTGCGCGCGGATCACGGTCTCGCAACGCTGGTGACGGCCGGTCTGCCGACTGTCGCGATCCGCGTCCCGGCACATCCGGCTGCGCGGGCCCTTTTGCACGCATTTGACGGGCCGGTCGCTGCACCGTCAGCCAATCCGTCCGGGCGGATCAGTCCGACGCGCGCGGCCCATGTTCTTTCGGGACTGGAGGGACGTATCGCAGCCGTGCTGGATGACGGACCGTGCAGCGTAGGTCTGGAGAGCACGATTATCGCACCGGCTCCGGAGCCCACATTGCTGCGCGCGGGCGGGCTTGCACTGGGGGACATTGAGAAGGTTCTTGGCACCCGCCCGGTGCCACCGCAGACAGATGATATCCAAAGCCCCGGCCAGCTTCTGTCGCATTACGCCCCCGGCGCATCAGTACGGTTGAAAGCAACAGACGCGAAGCCCGGCGAAGTGCTGCTGGGTTTTGGCCCTGTGTCCTGTGACCTGAACCTGTCTGCTGGGGGTGATCTGCACGAGGCTGCGGCAAATCTTTTCGATCACCTTCATCGCCTGGATCAGACAGGAAAACCGATCGCCGTGGCGCCGGTGCCGGAAAAAGGTCTGGGGGTGGCGATCAATGATCGTCTGCGCAGGGCAGCAGCACCCCGCTGAACCGTTCAGGCGTTACCTGCCTCGCTCGACAGAACCACCGGGTCAACTCCGATCGTTCTGAGCGCCGCGCTCCACTGTCTGTTTGCACGGGTGCCGAAAACGAGCCCCGGCGACGCCTCTGCAATCAGCCATCCATTGCGCGCAATCTCGCTTTCCAGCTGACCCGGCCCCCAACCGGCATACCCCAGCATCATGCGCGCACGACGTGGCCCTTCTCCGCGGGCGATCTCCTCAAGGATATCCAGGGTTGCCGTCATGCCGAACCCACCAGGGACAGCCAGCGTATGCAGGTTCGACTGATAGTCTCCGGAATGCAGGACAAACCCACGGCCGGTCTCAACGGGACCCCCGAAATGCACCGGCATGGCCTTCGCGTCATCGGTGGGGTCGATCTCCAGCTGATCCAGCACATCGCTCATCCGGATGTCTTCTGCGACCTTATTGAGTATCAGCCCCATCGCGCCTTTGTCCGAATAATCGCAGATCAGCACGACAGATTGCACAAACCTCGGGTCATCCATGCCCGGCATGGCGACCAGCAGGCGACCCGTCAGATGCAAGCCGTTTTCAGAGTTCAGCGCGACCGTCATGATACAACCATGACCTGTAGTCCATAAGCACGCAAGCCCCGGGTGGCTCCGATGGCACGAAACATCGCTGACCGGATCGTGACTTGGCATTTCAACCCTCTGCGCGCATATCGGGGCTATGAAAAACAGCATTCTGACCGCGATACTCTGCATGAGCGCCTCAACGACCGCATCGGCGCAGGACAGCTTTGCCGATCCTGTGACTGCTCAGGTCCTGCCCGGCTGGGTCCGCGCTGACGGCACACGGGTGGCTGCGCTGCAGCTCGCGCTGGAGCCCGGCTGGAAAACTTACTGGCGCGCGCCTGGCGATGCCGGTATCCCGCCGTCCTTCGACTGGTCCGGTTCACGGAACCTGCATTCTGTCGGTATTTCCTGGCCCGCGCCGGAGGTTTTCGACCAGAACGGCATGCGCTCGATCGGTTACGAAAACAACCTTGTCATTCCGCTCACGATCACGCCTTCAAGCCCGGGCAAACCTGTAAGTCTGTCGGTTGGAATGGATCTCGGCATCTGTTCGGACATCTGCATTCCCTACCAGCTGTCTTTTGAAGCAGTGCTCGACACGGATGCTACCCGGCCGACCCCGGCAATCGCCGCAGCCCTCGCAGAGCGTCCGTTCTCCGCGCGGGAAGCCGGTGTCTCGTCAGCTACATGCCGTATCGAGCCGACCGAAGACGGGATACGCCTGAAAGCTGAGGTTACAATGCCATCCGCGGGGGGCGCGAAGTTGCGGTGATTGAATCCGGCGTTCCCGGTGTCTGGGTCAGCGAAGCAGAAACTTCCCGCTCAGGCGGCAGAGTTACCGCTGTGTCCGAAATGATCCACGCGGACGGTGGGGTCATAGCGCTCGACCGGCAGGCCATCAGGATCACGGTGCTCGGAAGTCAGCACGCTGTTGATATTCAGGGATGCACACCGGGCTGAGGCGTGCGGCGGATCAGCGCCACCCAAAGCACTGCAACCAGCCAGCCCAGCAGGGCAATAAGCGCGGCACCCACCAGAAACAGCAGCAGAGCTGCGCCCATTGGCGCCATGGATGACAGCGTCGGCGCGGCAGCCACCAGCGGTCCCGGCAAAGCACCCTCGAGGCCAACCCAACCCAGTGTGAATGCGGCCCAGGCCACGATCATGACCCACAGCGCCGCAAAGCTGACCCGCACGCTGCGAAGGGGGGACCGCAGCCCGCGACGCATCGCCATCGTCTGCCGCGACAGGTCGTGGCCGATGGCGAGCATGGCAGGCACAACCAGCAGAACGAGCACCACCCCGAACCCAAGGCCGTAAACCAGCGTGATTATGGACGGCTTCAGAAACTGCGCCTGAACGCTTTTTTCGTAAAGCAGCGGCATCATTCCCAGAACGGTGGTCAGTGTGGTCAGGATCACGGGCCGCAGCCGGTCGGCGGCACCATCAATGATAGACGGGATCAGGCCACGGTCCTGCGCGTATTCATCGATGGTCGTCACCAGAACGATTGAATCGTTGATGATGATGCCGGTCATTCCCAACAGCCCGACAACGGTGAACATGCTAAGCGGAACGTCCCAGGCGACGTGCCCATAAATTGTCCCGACCAGCCCAAAGGGAATGATGGCCATAACCACCGCCGGTCGCGACCAACTGCCGAAAATCCAGGCCAGCACCAGATAAATACCCACAAGACACAGGATCTGACCGTTCATGGCGCCGCTTAGAAAAGCACTTTCCTGCTCAGACAAACCCGCCAGCTGATAACGGATCTGATACCTGCTGGCGACGTCCGGCAGGATTTCCTTCTCAAGGGTTTCCATGATTTCATTGGCGCGTCTCGGGTTGTCTTCGGATATGTCCCCTTTGACGGAAACCACACGTATGCCATTACGGCGCGCAATTTCGGTGAACCCCGCGCGCTGCTGCACGGTAACAATGTCTGTCAGCGGCACATAGAGCCCATCAGGCGTGCGCAGCTGAGTGCTTTCCAGAAAATCTGCGCTCAGTTCGTCCTCCGGAAGCTCAACCCGGATTTCGGCGCTGCGACGGCCTTCAGGATAGGTTGCCGCCTCGATACCGCCCAGCCGGTTGCGCAGCGTACGCCCCAGTGAGTCGCTGTTGAACCCAAGTGCAATGCCCCGCGCTGTGAGATCGAGAATGAGTTCGTCGCGGCCATACCTGAGTGAATCCTCCAGAGCCGAGACTTCGGGAAACCCACTCAGCGCAGACTGAATTTCCAGGCTGGCCGCCTTCAGAGTAGTCGCCCCCGCACCGGATAAATCAATGTCGATTGTATCCGCTTCCGGCCCCGAGCGTGTGCGCCGGAAACTCACGATTTCGACCAGCGGGTGTTCCACCACCCGTTCCTGCAGATCCGCAACAAAGGCGCCGCTGGTAAAGGGCCGCAGATCCGCGTCTGCCAGCTCGACGGTAATGCCACCGAGCAGGTCGCGTCCCTTTCCCTCTGTGCCGGACAACCTGCGGCCGACATTGCCACCGGTCCGTGAGACTACCGACCGGACTGGTGCCACCCCGTACCGTTCTTCGTATTCGACAGACACTTCATCCACAGCGCGCTGCAGCTGTCGCATCATCACGAGGGTGTCGTCCCGCGTCGCCCCCTCGGCCATGACAAAATTGCCGTAGAGCATGCTGCGCTCAGGCGCATTGAAAAACCGCCACTGCACATCACCGCGTAGGAATACCGCGATCTGACTGGCCAGTAACAGGATCGCGCCGGCAAGAACCGCATACCGGCACGTGATCACAAGCCCCATAAACGGACGGAAAAGTCGTTCGCGAAACCAGACAAAGCCTCGATTTACCTGCCGGCTTGGCCAGTCATACCAGCGCTCTTTGGCCCGCGCAGCCAATGCATGGGACATGTGGTTGGGCAGGATCAGAAAGCACTCGATAAGCGAGGCTGCGACCACCGCAACGACGGTAAGCGGAATATCCCGGATAAACCGGCCATACCATCCATCAATCGCCGCAAGTCCTGCAAAGGCGATTATCGTTGTCAGTGTGGCCGCCAGCACCGGAAGCGCCATACGGCGGGCCGCGTTCTCTGCGGCAACAACAGGCGGCTCACCCAGGTGGCGGGCACGGAAATCCGCATGCTCACCGACCACAATGGCGTCATCCACGACAATGCCAAGTGTAATGATCAGACCGAAAAGGGTGATCATGTTCAGGGTCAGGCCGCCGATATACATGATCGACAATGCTGCAAGCATCGCAACCGGGATACCGGCTGCCACCCAGAACGCCGTGCGCGCGTTCAGGAACAGAAAGAGCAGCCCGACGACAAGCACAAGCCCGGTCAGACCGTTCTCAATCAGCATACTGAGCCGGGCAGAGATCGCTTCAGAGCGCGTACCCGTCAGTTCTGCGGTAACGCCTTCGGGCAGCGTAGGTTGCAGCATGGCAACGGTCTGTTCAACGGATTCCTGAATGTCGATCGCATCACCCTGCGCGGACCGCTCCACCCTGAGCACAACGGCCGGATTATCCCGGACGAAAAGGCTGAGTTGCCGGTCTGATGCGAGACGGTTAACCCCGGCTATGTCTCCCAGCGCCAGCTGAGATCCATCATCATTGGTCTTCAGAACGATCGACGCGATCTGGTCAGGTGTTCGTTTGCCTGAACCGGTTGCAATCCGGGTACTGGTCCCCGTGACATTACCGGCCGGGTCTGTATCGGTTTCTGCCGCGATGGCCGCGGCAATATCCGCCATGGAGAGATCATGGGCCACCAGATTTACCGTCGGCACCTCGACGACAGTCTGCGACGGCGCAACGCCCGCAATGGTCACGCGTGTGACGCCCCGCGCGTACAGCAAATCAACAAGCTCGTCGCCGTATTGTGCGAGTTGCAGAGGCGCAACAGGCCCATGAAGGACAACATTGGTCACACGTTCCCGCCACCCGGATGCCCTGACATCAGGCTCCTCTGCCGTTTCAGGCAGATCGCTTACCTCCTCGACCGCCACGCGAAGGTCCGCAACGCCCTGCTCCAGGCTCCAGCCGGGCTCAAAGCTGATCCGGAACCCGGCGCGCCCGGCTCTTGCTGTGGAACTCACCTGCTCGACGCCCTCAACCCCCAGCAGGGATGGCGTCATCAGATCGATGATGGCGCTATCCACTTCTTCGGCACCGGCACCTTTCCAGACCACCGAAACGGAAGCGGTCTGACGCACGACATCCGGGAAAAACTGCGTGCGCAGATTGGGCAGAGACACCAGTCCCGAGAGCAGGAGCACAAAAAGCAACAGGTTGGCAGCGGTTCGGTGCCGGGTGAAATAGGACAGAAGGCCGGTGGATGATGCTTTTGCAACTCCCCGCATACTCAGCCGCTTGTCCCGGTTTCAGACGGCCTTAACTGCCGGGCGTTCAGGTCAGTAACTGCCGTCAGCACCTGATCCCGCACCCCTGGCGCAGCGTTCGCTCTGTACTTTGGTTCCGGAGACGAACGGCGGGTGGACCGCGCCTGCGCCGGACCCGCATGAGGCATTGTCAGCCGGGCCTGCTCATCAGACAAAAGAGAACCGTCCAGCGGTCGCACAGAAATACCGGGCCCCAGAAGCGGCGTTCGCGCATTCACAACATCACGGCCATCGATGCCTTCCCCGGAAACGATAATTTCGTCCCCCTGACGCCGAAGCAGAACAACCGGGACCGACTGCAGCCGGTTGTTGTCGTCGACAACAAGGACGTCACCCCCAGCACCAAGAGCTGATGCCGGCAGACGCACAACACCGTCCAGCGCCGGTTCATCCACCATCACGGTGACAAAGTCCCCGGGCCGGAAACCACGCGGGTTTTCCAGTGTCGCAAAAATCAGACGCCCGGTCTGACCTTCGGCTGCTCCGGCACTGACCCGGGTGATCCGCCCGGTGGCCCGGACATCGGCGCCGGTGACGTCAAGTGTGGCGACAACGGACGCGGGGATAAGACGTCCCGATGGGTCCAGAAGACGGGTGTACTGTGCCGTCGAAATACGGAAGGCAACCTCAAGATCATCGGGATCAACAAGATCCGCCAGACGTTCGTTTACGCCGACCAACCCGCCTGCGATCACCGCTGTATCACTGAGCACGCCATCAAAGGGCGCTGTCACCGTTGTATCTGCCAGCGTCCGCCGCGCCTCCTCCACAGCGATTTCAGCACGTGCGAGGCGGGTGTCCGCCTGATCAATCCGTGCCTCAGCCTGGGTCACAGCCTGGCGTGTCGATATGACAACGGCCCGGGCGGCGGCGGCTGCCAGTTCTGCCGTCTCAACTGCTGCCGCTGTGCCGACACCTCTGCCGGACAGATCGGATTGCCGCTGAAAGGCCCGGGCACGCAGATCTGCCTGGTCCGCAGCCGCCTGCTGCTCCAGAAACGCCAGCTCAAGACTGCGGGCCGCATCGCGCACTTCCGCACGCGCATCTGCCAGATCCGCTGTCAGCCGGTCGAGTTCCGATTGTGCATCCCTGGGATCAATCTGCAGCAGAACGCTCCCTGCGGTCACAGCACCGCCATCCTCAAAGTTTTCCGCCAGCGACACGATGCGGCCCGCCAGCGCCGCGCGCAGTTCAAGGGTCCGCCGCGAGGAAATCTCACCGAACGCGCGCAGCACCGGTTGCTGCGTACCGGGTTCGGCGCGGGTCAGGGTGACCGCGAAAACCCGCTCTTCGGCTGCCCTGGAAGGCGGCGCATCTGCAAAGCGCACTTCGAGCGCATCGCGGATCAGAATACCGGCAAAAGCGAGCATGCCCAGCGTCAGAGACGCCAGGAACAGCCCTGTCATACTTTGCCTCAGAAACCGCATCGGCACCCTGAATTCGTCGTAACGTTAACTCGCACTATAACCTAGGAGGCGGAAAAAAATACCAACCCACAAGGGTGTTACGGATCGTGGTGCTATTTCCGTCGCTGACTTTCGGTCAGGCGCGGCAGAATTTCTACAAAATTGCAGGGCCGGTGGCGGTAATCGAGCTGCATTTTCAGAATCTCGTCCCAGGCGTCCTTGCAGGCACCCGGACTGCCCGGCAGTGCGAAAAGGTAGGTCCCGTTTGCGACGCCACCTGTTGCACGGCTCTGAACAGCGCTCGTCCCGATTTTTTCATCGATACAATCGTGAAGACCGTGCCGAAGGCATCGATCTCTTTCTCATAGACATCCCGGTGCGCCTCGACGGTTACGTCCCGCCCGGTGAGGCCCGTACCACCGGTCGACAGCACAACATCAATACCACTGTCCCGGCACCAGGCACGCAGCTGGCGTGCGATTTCCTCGCGCTCGTCGGGCAGGATCCGCCGGTCGGCCAGTTCGTGCCCCGCCTCCAGCAAGCGCGACACAAGCACATCACCCGACCGGTCTGATCCCAGATCCCGGGTGTCTGATACGGTCAGGACAGCGATCCGCACGGGTATGAAATCCTGAGTTTCGTCAATTCGGCTCATGCATGTCTCTCTGGTTGCAGCAGTTTCAGTGTGCAGAAATCCGCGCGCGGATGTCGAGCAGATCGGCCCAGGCCTCCCGCTTGGCCGCCGGGTTGCGCAAAAGATATGCAGGGTGGCACATTGGCATGACCGGCACGCCATGTGCCTCGGTCCAGGTGCCCCGCAGGCGCGTAATCCCGCGTTTGCCCAGCAGCGCCTGAGCGCTGATATTGCCCATCACAACCAGGACCTTTGGCTTTGCCAGAGCGATGTGCCGTTCGAGAAACGGCTTCATCATCGCAATTTCTTCCGGGGACGGATCACGGTTCTGCGGCGGGCGCCAGGGCAGCACATTTGTGATGTAGACCGGCGCATTTTCATCCGACCGACCCATGCCAATCGCCGCGAACATATGGTCCAGCAACTGACCGGCAGCACCGACAAAGGGCCGGCCCTCGCGGTCTTCATCCCGACCGGGGGCCTCGCCGACGATCATCACCGGCGCACCGGGCCTGCCATCACTGAACACGAGATTGCGTGCACCCTTCTTCAGCGCGCAGTGCTCAAAACCGGCCATCGCCTGCCGCAACGCGTCCAGCGACTGTGCGGCCTGTGCAGCCTCACGCGCTTGCGCAGCACCGTCCGCTTCGACGGGCGTTTTCGGTGCAGCCGCTGGTGCCGATGGCTGCTCCGTTTGCTTTGCACGTCTTGGCTGGCCGGGTGCAGCGGCAGGCAGATCATAACAATTGACCGGCGCATCACATATGGCCTCGGTCGCGCCCAGTTCGATCTGCCAGTCGAGCAACGCCAGCGAATGATGAAAATCGGATGATTCCATAAACTCACTCTAACTGCTGATCCCGGCAGACTGAACCTGCGGATTTGCTTTGCGAGTGCTTGCCCGCAACGGTATGCCTCCCTATAAGGTGGAAAATCGCCTGAGGTTGCCGCAATGACGTTTCCGCACCGACACCTGCTTGGGATCGAGGCCCTCCGCCCGGCGGAAATCACCACTCTTCTTGATCTTGCCGACACCTATGCGGCGCTCAACAGACAGCCCGACAAACATGCGGATGCCCTGACCGGCCTGACGCAGATCAACATGTTCTTTGAGAATTCAACACGCACCCAGGCCAGCTTTGAAATAGCGGGCAAACGCCTGGGCGCTGACGTGATGAACATGGCGATGCAGGCCAGCTCTCTAAAAAAGGGCGAGACGCTGATCGACACGGCTCTCACTCTGAATGCGATGCATCCCGACCTGCTGGTGGTGCGGCACCCGCATTCGGGTGCTGTGGATCTGCTGGCGCAGAAAGTGAACTGCGCAGTGCTGAACGCCGGTGACGGGCGTCATGAACATCCGACACAGGCGCTGCTCGATGCGCTGACCATCCGCCGCGCCAAAGGCCGCCTGCATCGCCTGTCAATCGCCATCTGCGGAGACATCGCACACAGCCGCGTTGCCCGCTCGAACATCATGCTTCTGGGCAAGATGGAAAACCGTATCCGGCTGATCGGACCACCGACACTGATGCCTGCGGGCATTGCCGAATTCGGTGTAGAGGTCTTTGACGACATGGCCGAGGGGTTGCGCGATGTGGATGTCGTGATGATGCTGCGTCTGCAGAAGGAGCGCATGGACGGGGGCTTCATCCCCTCCGAGCGCGAGTATTATCACCGTTTCGGGCTCGATGCTGAAAAGCTGTCTTATGCAGCACCGGACGCCATCGTCATGCATCCCGGGCCGATGAACCGTGGTGTCGAGATCGATGGCACCCTGGCGGACGACATCAACCGCTCCGTCATTCAGGACCAGGTTGAAATGGGTGTGGCCGTGCGCATGGCTGCAATGGACCTTCTTGCGCGCAACCTGCGCCTGACGCGCGAGGGTGCCGCATGAGCCAGACCATCGGGATACCTGCCGGCGAAACAGGCACTATTCGTGTCTTTGCGGTGAACCGCCCGGTGGCCGAGGTACAGGCCCTGTTAAAGGATGCGCCGGTTGCTGATGTTGCCCGCGGGCTGCTCGGAGACCCGCATCTGGATACGGCGGGCACAGAGCTTTTCCCGGTCAGCGATCTGGCCGGTGTCGGTCTTGCCGCCTATCTCAGCGATGGATACGCAGTCACTGATGAAGCCCTCGCACCCGATCATGCAAAGCTCGAGGCGCTGGACGGATATGTCCTTCTTGTGTTTTCTGACAGCTTTTCGGGACAGGCGTACGAACTGACCCCTGGCCAGGATCTGACTCTGATCGGCACCTATCCGGAATTCCGGCCCGGGCGCCCCACGGGATCCCTCACGGCAGACAGCGCCCTGCCCTACACCGGTGTGCCCGGCGTCGTACCCTCTGCAGCACCCCGCCGTGGGTTCGGCAGCCTCGTGGTTCTGCTGATTGCGGCTGCGGTTCTGCTGCTGGCATTGTGGTGGCTGCTGACATGACACAACGAAAGACTGGCAGATGAACGAACCAAAAGACCCCAAAATGTCCGGTCGCATCGCGATGATTGCCCTGCTTGTCGCCTTCGCGGTCGTCGGGTTGATGGTCTGGGTCGGGGCCTGACGCATGAGCAGACTGGCCTTTCTGAACGTTCGTCTCGTCGACCCGGAAAGTGATGCTATGACTGTCGGCAGCGTTCTGGTCGAGGATGGCAAAATCGGTGACGTCACAACCGATAATGTGCCCGCCCCGTCGGACACTACCGTCGTCGATTGTGGCCTTCGGTATCTGGCACCCGGACTCGTGGACCTCGGCGTCAAAGTCTGCGAACCGGGCGAGCGTCACAAAGAGAGCTATCGTTCCGCGGGTCTCGCCGCTGCGGCGGGCGGTGTCACAACAATGATCACCCGCCCCGACACGACACCCGCCATTGACAGCCCGGAGACGCTGGAATTTGTCACGCGGCGCGCCAACGAGGCTGCACCGGTCAATGTCCTGCCGATGGCAGCCCTGACCAAAGGCCGTGAGGGGCGCGAGATGACTGAAATTGGTTTTCTGATGGATGCGGGTGCTGTCGCGTTCACAGACTGCGACCGTGTCATCACGGATACCAAAGTGTTTTCACGGGCGCTAACCTATGCGCGGTCCCTTGGCGCGCTGGTAGTTGCCCATCCGCAGGATCCCGGCCTGAGCGCCGGTGCCGCCGCAACGTCCGGCAAGTTTGCCTCCCTGCGTGGGCTTCCTGCAGTGTCACCAATGGCCGAACGGATGGCCCTGGACCGCGACATGGCGCTGGTCGAGATGACGGGCGCGCGGTACCACGCGGATCAGATCACCTGCGCACGCGCGCTGCCGGCGCTGGAACGCGCCCGCGCCAATGGTCTGGACGTAACCGCGGGCACGTCGATCCATCACCTGACGCTGAATGCCCTGGATGTCGCTGACTACCGCACCTTCTTCAAGATCAAACCCCCGCTTCGCGACGAACAGGATCGCCTGGCCATCGCGGATGCCGTCAGCACCGGGCTGATCGATGTCATTTCGTCGATGCACACACCGCAGGACGAAGAAAGCAAACGCCTGCCGTTTGAAGAGGCGGCCTCGGGCGCTGTGGCGCTGGAAACGCTGCTGCCGGCGGCCATGCGGCTCTGGCATAGCGGTTTGATCAGCCTGCCCTGCCTGTGGCGCGCGATGTCGCTCAACCCGGCGCGCAGGCTGGGCCTCGATACGGGCCGTCTGAGCCGGGGTGCTCCGGCAGATCTGGTCATCTTTGACCCGGACGCCCCCTTTTTGATGGACCGCGCGACACTACGGTCCAAATCGCGCAACACGCCGTTTGACGGGGCGCGCATGCAGGGCCGCGTGCTGTCGACCTGGGTGGGAGGTACCTGCGTGTACGAAAAACCATGATCCCTGATATTGAAAGCACATCCGGGTTGCTGATTTTCTGGGCCGTTGCTGGCTACCTGCTCGGATCGATTCCGTTTGGGATGGTTCTCGCACGGGTGATGAACCTCGGTAACCTGCGCGAAATCGGGTCGGGAAATATCGGCGCAACCAACGTGCTGCGCACCGGCAGCAAGACAGCTGCGGCCCTGACCCTGTTGCTGGATGGCGGCAAGGGCGCGGTCGCCGTCCTGCTGGCCCGCGCGGCAGGTGGTGAGGACACCGCCCAGATTGCAGCGCTGGCTGCAATGATCGGGCATTGTTATCCCGTCTGGCTGCGGTTTGCCGGCGGAAAGGGCGTGGCGACATTCCTTGGGATCGTTCTGGCTCTCAGCTTTCCCGTGGGTGCCGGTTGCTGCATCGCCTGGCTGATCGGCGCGTTTTCTGTCCGGATATCCTCCATAGGAGCGCTGGTTTCTGCGGCGGCAGCGCCAGTGCTGATGCTGCTTCTTAGCATGCCTGCTGCAGTACTTCTGAGCCTGGCTCTGGCGGTGCTGATCTTCTGGCGCCACCGCGCCAACATCTCCCGACTGATAGCGGGAACCGAACCACGGATCGGTCAGAAATCCTGATGCCGCATCCGGATCGCTGCTTTGCCAGCGCTCTGACCGCGCTGCCCGCCGGAACAAAAAACGGCACGGCAGGGGGCAAACGCTATGTCGCGACCAAGACACTGTTCAACGCGGGGCGATCGGTAAAACTAGTGGCCGAAGAACTGGGCGGCAGCGACTACATCAGCCTGAATTTCTACATGCTCGAAAACGGCGACAGGCTCCGCCCCTGCGAGATGAGCTCAAAGAAAGTCACCGATTTCGTTCTTGCCTTCGTGCCGGATCACCCGGACGCTGAATAACTGCCATCCGGATTATGCACCTCATCACCTTCGAGGGCGGGTGAGAAGACACAGATCAGATGGAAAGGCACGGTGCCCCGGTTTTCCACACGGTGACGGTCGTGCCGGTCCGGCGCGTAGAGAACGCCAGGTACAATGTGATGCTCATCACCGGTCTCGTGCTCTGTCACATACCCTTCGCCTGCGATGCAGTAGCAGGCCTCTATGTGATGGCGGTAATGCAGTTCCAGTTCCGCTCCCGGCAGCACCCGGGTTTCTGTCATGGAAAACCCCATGCCATCCGAACGAACCAGCAGTCGCATACTGGTCCACCCCGGGCCCGCTGCATCGCGCGGCGTGTTCTCAAGGTCTCTGCGATCTGTGACTATCATAGTCTGCTCCGGGCCAGGTTTCACAGATCAGCATTGCATGGCAGGTGCGTGCATGCCACTCCTGAGGCATGACAAAACTTCTGACCACTCCCGACGGAAGCCCCGCCAGCCGCCTTGCGTTTGGTACGATGCAGTTTGGCGGACGCGCAGACAAGGACGCCTCTCGCGCCATGTTCGAGGCCAGCATTTCAGCTGGCATCAATCATTTTGACACCGCCTATATGTACAACGGCGGTGCGTCCGAAGAAATCCTCGGCTCCCTGATCGGTGATCGTCGGGACAGCCTGCTGATTGCAACCAAAGCAGCCTACAGCGGCGGTGGGTCCCGCCAGAACATCCTGGACAGTTTTGATGTGTCCCGCCGGCGTCTCGGCCTCGACACGATTGACCTGCTCTACATGCACCGCTTTGATCCGGACACCGACCTGGCCGAAAGCATCGGCGCGCTCACCGACCTCCGGGCCGCTGGCAAAATCCGCTACATCGGGGTGTCCAACTTTGCGGCCTGGCAGGTCGTGAAAGCCAACGCCATCGCAGCAGGGGCGGGCAGTGCTGTTGATGTGCTGCAGCCGATGTACAACCTGGTGAAGCGCCAGGCCGAAGTTGAAATCCTGCCGATGTGCGCGGATCAGAACATCGCCTGCATCCCGTACTCGCCGCTCGGGGGCGGTCTGCTGACAGGTAAATATGCAGCAGGTTCCGGCGGTCGCCTGACCGAGGATCAGGGATATGCCAGACGCTACGGCCCGAAATGGATGCATGATGCTGCGGTCAGCCTTGGCGAGATTGCCGCAGAAACCGGCACGCATGTTGCGACGCTCGCCGTTGCCTGGGCGGCGGCACACCCGACGGGGCCAACCCCGATCATTTCCGCACGCTCGGCTGAACAGCTGGAACCGTCGCTCGCGGCCCTGGAATTCAATATGGATGAAACGCTTTATGCGCGCCTCGCGGCTCTGACCCCGACGCCACCACCTGCAACGGATCGGCTCGAAGAGCAGTCATGACCGCCATTCTGGTCATCGGCGGTGGTATCGCCGGGCTGTCCGCCGCCGCGCGCCTGTCGGAAGATGCAGACGTGACGGTAATAGAAGCCGAAGACGCCCTTGGATATCACGCGTCGGGGCGGTCGGCTGCATTGATAGAACAGAACTATGGCGCACCATCGGTTCAAGCGCTGAACCGTGCCAGCGTGGCGTATCTGCGCACGCATGACGGCGGATATCTGACCCAGCGCGGGCTGATGATCGTTGCTGCTGACAAAGACCGGGACGCCTTTGATGCCGACGTCAATGCGATGGGCGTGGACCGGATCACTGTCGCGGACGCCTGCGCGCGGGTGCCTGTGCTGGATCGAAAGTACGTCACCATGGCGGCGTGGCACGCAGATGCACACGATATAGATACCGACCGACTGCTTCAGGGATTTGCCCGCACGGTACGGGCCAACGGCGGCCGGATCGTAACCGGACACAGGATTACATTTGCAGATTACTCGGACGGCAGATGGCTGGTCCGCAGCCCGGACGGTGAATGGACCGGAGACATGCTGGTCAATGCAGCCGGTGCATGGGCCGACCAGATCGCCGGTCTTGCCGGTCTGCGCGGTCTGGGCATTGTCCCGCACCGACGGTCCATGGCCCGGATCGCCGCACCAGAGGGCCACGATGTCGGCCGCTGGCCCATGTTTTTTGGGGTGAACGAAAGCTGGTACGCGAAACCGGATGCCGGGGCATTGCTGGTCTCGCCCGCAGATGAAGATCCGGTGGAACCGCATGACGCCTGGGCCGACGACATGGCGCTCGCCGAGGGGCTGGCGCTCTATGAAGAGGTGGTGACAACGCCGGTCACACGGATGCTGTCCAACTGGGCAGGCCTGCGCAGCTTTGCCCCGGACCGGACGCTGGTGCTTGGGCCGGACCCTGACCTGCCGGCGTTCGTCTGGTGTTCCGGTCAGGGCGGATACGGGATGCAGACGGCACCCGCAGCATCGCAGTTACTGGCTGACTTGGTCTTTGACCGCGCGCCAGGCATCGACCCACAGAACGTCGCGGCGCTGCGCCCGGAGCGGCTGCGATGAGTGGCAAACTCCCACCCAGCGCAAGTGTTGCAACCCCGATCACCGGGGTGAAAATGCACGCACCCGCTGCAATGCGGAATGCTGCTGTGCTCACCGACATGATCGCCGCGCACGCACCGTCAAAGGGAAATGCGCTGGAGATCGCCAGTGGAACCGGTCAGCACGTGACCTCATTTGCACGCCGGATGCCGGATCTGCGCTGGCATCCCACGGAACTCGCGCGCGACAGAATGGCCAGTATTGACGCATACGCCGTTGAAAGTGGGCTGAAAAACATTACCCCGGCGCGGCAGCTTGATGCGACAAGTCCCGGCTGGTCCGGCGACCGGAACGGCTTTGACCTGATCATCGTTATCAACCTGCTACATCTGATCAGCACAGCGGCGACCCGGGTTGTCATAACGGAGGCAGCCCGCGCCCTTTCACCATCGGGTATTCTGATCGTCTACGGACCGTTTCGCCGCGACGGGCTGCTCACCAGCGACGGCGACACCAGATTTGACGCGGACCTGCGCCGTGCCGATCCCGCCATCGGGTACAAAAATGACGCCGACATACGCGCCTGGCTCACAGAAGCCGGTCTGGCAGACATCAATCCTCAGGAAATGCCCGCCAACAACCTGGCCTTTGTCGCAGGACGGTCCTAGCCGTCCACGCGGATCCGTTCGTTTTTGGGGTCATAGGGGCTGTCCTCGACAACCTCCGCATCCCACAGCCTGTCCAGCATTTTGACCTGCAGCTTTGTGCCAGGCACAGCAAGGTCCGGCGTGACATAACCCAGACCGATGGATTTACCGAAATGCACCGAGTAGCCGCCGGACGTCAGGCGGCCAACACGCGTTTCACCGTGGTAGAGCACCTCACGCCCCCAGGGATCTGCATCCTCGGGTCCATCGATCAGCAGTGTGCAGCATTTTGCCCGCACGCCGGTTTCTTCCAGCTTTGCCTTGCCATGGAAATCTTTGGACAGGTCGACAAACCGCGGCAGATCTGCCTCCAGTGGTGTTGCGTCGCGCCCCAGTTCTGTCCCGAAGGCGCGATAGGATTTCTCCTGACGCAGCCAGTTCTGCGCGCGCGCACCGACCAGTTTCATCCCGTGTTTTTCCCCGGCTTTCTCCAGTTGGTCGAACAGGTAATTCTGCATCTCGATCGGGTGGTGCAGTTCCCAGCCCAGCTCACCGGTATAGGCCACGCGGATCGCGCGGACCGGGCACATACCCAGCTCAATGTCGCGCATGGTCAGCCACGGGAACCGCTTATTGGACAGTACCGTGGAAGGATCTGCGTCTTTGACCAGCTCATTCAGAACATCGCGCGACTTTGGCCCGGCAATAGCAAATACGCCCCACTGAGTGGTCACGTCGTGGCATTCGATATAGCCAAACTCTGGCGCTTTATCTTCGATCGCCTTGCGCAGGTAATCCGCATCATAGGCCGTCCATGCACCAGCGGACACGAGGTAGTACTCATCCTGCGCAAGACGCACGATGGTGTATTCAGTGCGCGTTGTGCCGTGGCCCGTCAGCGCATATGTCAGGTTGATCCGGCCAACGCTGGGCAGTTTGTTGCAGGTGAACCAGTCCAGGAACTGCGTCGCACCCGGACCTTTGACCAGATGTTTGGTAAAGGCCGTCGCATCAATCAGGCCCACACCCTCGCGGATCGCTTTTGCTTCGTCGACCGCGTGCTGCCACCATCCGCCACGACGGAAAGACCGGCTGTTGTGATCAAAATCCTCCGGCGCATCGACAGGCCCGAAGTAGTTCGGGCGTTCCCAGCCATTAACCCAGCCGAACTGCGCGCCACGCGCTGCCTGACGGTCATAGGCAGGCGACGTGCGCAGCGGACGGCAGGCCGGGCGCTCTTCGTCCGGATGATGCAGGATGTAGACGTGATCGTAGCATTCCTCGTTCTTGCGCGCGGCAAACTCGGTGGTCATCCAATCGCCGTACCGCTTGGGATCGAGAGAGGCCATATCGATCTCTGCCTCGCCCTC
This sequence comes from Roseobacter sp. S87, assembly GCF_055693285.1. The sequence goes on along the minus strand of NZ_JBVFTR010000004.1, from coordinate 3,884,976 downwards.
GACCATCAGCTGGGCAAGGTAATATCCTGTGCCGCCCGCAGCCGTGATCCCGAAGGAAAACCCTTCGGCCAGCCACATGTTGCGCAGTCCCGGCGCAGGCCCCACCAGCGGGTTACCATCCGGCGTGTAGCAGATCGGGCCGTTGAAATCGTCCTTGAGGCCGCTCTCCTCGCAGGACGGGATACGGTGGATCATTGCCAGATACTGTTCCTCGATCCGCTCCAGATCGAGCTGGAACAGGTCCGCACGGAAGCTGTCCGGCACGCCGTACTCGAACCGCGCAGGCGCGTTTTTCTCGTAGACACCAAGGATCCAGCCGCCGCGCTCCTCGCGCACGTATGACTGCGCATCCGCGTCCCGCACGACCGGATGTTCCACGTTCCCTTCGGCACGGAATTTCACCAGCTCCGGGTCCTGATCCATAACGATGAACTGATGCTCAACAGGGATGGCCGGCATTTTGATGCCCAGCATTTTCGCGGTGCGCTGCGCGTGGTTGCCCGAAGCCGTGACCACGTGCTCTGCGGTGATCACAATCTGCTCGTCAGACGGCACCAGGTTGCCACCCTTTTCGACCATCTTTGTCGCCGTGACTTCCCAGTGCGTGCCATTCCAGTGGAATGCATCCGCCTGCCATTTACGCTCAATCATCACGCCGCGCTGACGGGCACCCTTGGCCATCGCCATCGTCACGTCTGCGGGGTTAATGTAGCCGTCCGTATGGTGATAAAGCGCGCCTTTGAGGTCTTCGGTGCGGATCAGCGGCCATTTGGCTTTGATCTCATCCGGTGTCATCCACTGATAGGGCACGCCGCAGGTCTCAGCGGTGGAGGCATAGAGCATGTATTCATCCATGCGTTCCTGCGTCTGCGCCATGCGCAGGTTTCCCACAACGGCAAATCCAGCGTTCAGGCCGGTTTCTTCTTCGAGCGTTTTGTAAAAGCGGATCGAGTAGTCGTGGATGTGGGTCGTCGCATAGGACATGTTGAAATAGGGCAGCAGACCGGCCGCGTGCCAGGTCGAGCCGGAGGTGAGTTCATCACGCTCCAGCAGCATCACATCATCCCAGCCCGCGCGCGCCAGATGATACGCGATGGATGTCCCCACGGCGCCACCGCCAACAACCAGTGCCTTAACTTCGGTTTTCATAGCGCGATTCCCTCGTCCTGCGATCCTGAGCCATTTCTAGGAAAGAGCGGCATGCTTCCGCCTTGCCCAGCCGACCGCACGGCGCGCAAAAACGACGTTTAGAGCGCAACAGATTGTTTGATCGCAGCGTCTACCTGCGCTCAAAAACAACGGTGCCGATGGGCCGCAGCCCTGATGCACGCAAAAAGGACGGATGGCTGAGCAATCTGACCGACTGCCGCGGTTGGGTCGGCAGATTGGGCCCTTCGAAATCCGGGCCGCTGTCCGCACCCGCGTCCCAGACCCAGATGGGCCGCTCAACCCGGTCAACCCACGCATCGTTCTCATAGAGCAGCACACCGGAGATACCGCTGAACCAGTCCGGGCTGGGGGCCAGCATGGTTGCAAAGGAGATCCGGTTCTGGCGGGGCGTCACCGGCAGTTCAAAGGCAAAAGTTGCCTGCCCGCCTTCGGAGCCCGGCAGAACAATATGTGCTCCGACGCGTTTTCTGCGCATTCCCTCGGCCAGTTCCGCCTCCAGCACTGTGGTGCGCCCGTTGGTTGCCACCAGAGCCAGGCCGCTGGATGCGGTATCCCCGTCTGAAAACAGCGCATAGCGGTCGGAATGCGCGAATGCGATCAGTCTTGACCAGTGCGCGCCAGGTGGTGGCGCCGCAGCGGTTTCTTCTGACCAGTTCAGCGAGACCGTCACCGCATAGATGGCGTCCTGTTGTTGTGCCGCGGCGACGGTGGTTACCAGCAGCGGCGCGGCCAGTACGAGCCGACCGAACACCCTGCGAAACACCTCAGTCCAGCGGCGCAAAGATCTTACCCGGGTTCATGATGTTGGCAGGATCGAGCGCTGCCTTGATCTCGCTCATAACAAGTGTTGCATCGCCAAGCTCTTCGCGCAGATAGCTCTGTTTTCCCTGCCCGATACCATGTTCGCCGGTGCAGGTTCCGCCCACTGAAATCGCCAGCTGGCTCAGCCAGCTTGTGTATTCCTGTGCCTTCGCCACCTCTTCGGCATCATCCATGTTCACGAGAGGTGTAACGTGGAAATTGCCGTCTCCGGCATGTCCGACGATGGGCGCGATGAGACCCAGTTCCAGCGCGCGTTCCTGCGCAGCCGTGACGCATTCGGCAAGCCTCGAAATCGGCACGCAGGCGTCCGTCGCAACACCCTTTGCACCTGGCCGGTACTGCAGCATCGCCCAGTAGGCATCATGCCGCGCTTTCCAAAGGCGGTTGCGTTCTTCCGGCGTCGAGGTTGCCTCGAAACCGGTGCCGCCCAGTTCCCCGGCGATGTCCCCGAAAATACCAGCCTGTTCTTCGACGCCTGCCCCGGTTCCGTGGAACTCAAGAAGCAGAAGCGGCGTTTCCGGCAGGCCCAGGTCCGCATATCCGTTGATCGCCCGGACCATGATCGTGTCGAGCAACTCAATCCGCGCCACCGGGACGCCATACTGAATGACCGCCGTGACAGCCTGACAGGCAGCCTCAACCGTCGGAAATGAGCAGCGCGCAGCACTGATGGCCTCCGGAATACCGTGCAGGCGCAGCGTTATCTCGGTAATGACCCCCAGCGTACCCTCGCTGCCGACCAGCAGACGCGTCAGGTCATAACCCGCTGAGGATTTACGCGCCCTTGTGCCGGTCCGGATGATCCGGCCGTCTGCCATCACCGCTTCGACCGCCAGCACGTTGTCCTTCATCGTGCCATAGCGCACAGCATTGGTACCGGACGCCCGTGTCGAGGCCATGCCACCCAGCGAAGCATTGGCGCCAGGGTCAATCGGAAAGAACAGTCCCTTGTCGCGCAGCCAGGTGTTCAGATCCTCGCGTGTGACACCAGGCTGGACGCGGCAGTCGAGGTCGTCTGCATTCACCTCCAGCACGGCATTCATTTCGCTCAGGTCAATACAGATGCCACCGGCCGGCGCGTTCACATGCCCTTCAAGAGATGTACCCGTGCCATAGGGGATGACGGGAACGTCATGTGTCGCGCAAACCCTGATCAGGTCAGAAACCTCTGCCGTGCTGGCGGGATAGACAACGGCATCGGGCGCCTGATTTTCGATCCAGGTGGTGGTATGACCGTGCTGTTCGCGGATGGCCTGACCCGTGTGCAGGCGCTCTCCGAACTGCTGGCGCAGGATGTCCACCACCGTTCTGATACCGGTTTCATTGCGTGGAAGAGACGCGATTTCTGCCAATTTCTGCTCCTTCGGACCGTTGCAGCCGGGCGTCAGTCGCCCAGCGCAATACCTTCACGGCGCGGGTCAGCGCCGCCCTGAAGTGTTTCACCAATGGCGATTGCATGCAAACCGGAGGTCAGGGCACGGGCGTTCACTTCGAAACCCATTTCGGTGAGCGGTGCGGTCAGTGCCTCCGCTCCGGTACCCACTTCAACATCGTATGTGCCGAACCGGTTCACCGCATGTGGCACAGACACCGCTTCCTGCACGTTCAGTCCCCAGTCCAGCCAGCCGATGATGCTCTCGGCGACGTAGCCGATGATACGGCTGCCGCCGGGGCTCCCGATGGCGAGCACCGGTGCGCCGTCTTTCATCACGATGGTTGGTGCCATGGAGGAGCGCGGGCGCTTGCCCGGCTCAACACGGTTCGCAATGGGCACGCCTTCGCGGTGAGACCGGAACGAGAAGTCCGTCAGTTCGTTGTTGAGCAGGAAACCCCGCACCATCAGACGGCTGCCAAAACCGTTTTCGATGGTGGTCGTCATCGACGCAACATTGCCCGCCGCATCAACAATCGAGATGTGCGACGTGGACGGGAATTCTATCGAGACATCATCGGCGTAGTTCAGCGCGTGATCAAAAGCAGGCGCGCCAGCGCCCACGTCGCTCAGCGCACTGTCACCGGCAAGCTCCCCCGCACGGTCCGCCAGATACGCAGGATCAACCAGACCTGCCGCCGGAACCGGAACAAAATCGCTGTCGGCCATGTACCGGCCCCGGTCAGCAAAAGCGAGCCGCGAGGCGTCACCAATCAGCCGGCGCACATCCGCATCGCCAGGCCCGGCAGACAGGTCATAACCGTCCAGCATGCCAAGAATCTGTCCGACCGTCAGCGCACCGGACGAGGGCGGCCCCATGCCGCAGACATCATGCGCACGGTAGGTCACGCATACAGGCGCGCGCTCTTTCACCTCATAGATGCTCAGGTCAACAGCGGACAGGACGCCCGGGTTGCCCGGTGCCGACTGTACCGTCGCCACGATATCCGCCGCGATATCACCGGTGTAGAATGCGTCCGCCCCACCACGCGCCATTGCGCGCAGGGTTTCGGCATACTCAGGGTTCTGCAACATATCGCCGACAGCCAGTGGCGCGCCGTCCGGCAGGAAATACGCCGCCGTCTCAGGGAAACGGCCCAGACGCTCGGCGTCGGACGCGACAAGCCCTGCAAGCCGCGGTGAGACCGCAAACCCTTCCTCTGCCCGCTCAATCGCAGGTGCCAGCAGGTTCTGCCATTCCAGCGCGCCCCAGCGTGCATGAACCTCACCCATCAGAGCAGGCGTGCCGGGTGTGCCGACAGACAGCCCGCCCACAACAGCATCGAAAAACTTCAGCGGCTCGCCATTCTCGTCCTGAAACAGGCGTGGTGTTGCGGCCAGCGGCGCGGTCTCCCGCCCATCAAGGGTGGTCAGTGTCTGGCTCCCGGCGTCATAATATACCAGAAAAGCCCCGCCGCCGAGGCCTGATGACTGTGGTTCCACAAGGCCAAGCATGGCCTGAACCGCCACGAGCGCATCTGCGGCAGTTCCCCCTGGGCCAGAATATCCGCGCCCGCCTGCACAGCCCGGGATTCGCCGCAGCGACCATCCACTGTTCCGACTGCACCGGCTGACGTGCCGCTTTTGCGGCAAAGGCTGCAGCAATCTCTGGAGACAAGGCCTCGAATGCGCCCTGCGTCGCGGGCTCCGGCTGGACAGCGTCGGCTGCCTGCTGCGCCTGCGCGGCGGAGGCAACGGTAAGAGCGAGAAGAACGGCAGAGAAACGCATAATCGGTCCTTTCGGGTTGCAGAAATCAGAGCATAGAGGGGACCACCTGATCCGGTGGCCTGTGTCCGTCGTCGAAGGTTTTGATGTTGATGATGACCTTTTCGCCCATCTCCATCCGGCCCTCGCGGGTAGCAGACCCCATATGCGGCAGGAGTACCACATTGCGCAGTTCGCGCAGGCGGGGGTTCGCCTGGGTCCCGTGTTCATAGACATCGAGCCCCGCCCCGGCGATCTCGCCCGCGCGCAGCATCCGTGTCAGCGCGTTCTCGTCGATCACCTCGCCGCGCGAGGTGTTTACGATCACGGCTTCGGGTTTCATCAGTTTCAGCCGCCGGGCATTCATCAGATGGAACGTGGACGGCGTCGCCGGGCAGTTGATCGAGATGACATCCATGCGGGCCACCATCTGATCCAGACTTTCCCACCAGGTCGCATCGAGTGCTGTTTCCTGCTCCGGACGCAGTCGGCGGCGGTTGTGATAATGAACCTGCATGCCAAACGCGGACGCACGGCGCGCAACGGCCTGACCAATACGACCCATGCCCAGAATGCCGAGGCGCCTGCCCCCGACGCGCCCGCCCAGAAAGGCGTTCGGAGCCCATCCGTCCCATTCATCCGCCTGCATCACTGCCAGACCCTCCGACATGCGGCGCAGCACGGCGAGAATCAGTGCCATTGTCATGTCTGCTGTATCATCCGTCAGAACGCCGGGCGTGTTGGACACCAGCACACCACGCTGGCGGGCGGTTGCCACGTCAATGTGGTCAACACCGGCGCCATAATTGGCAATCAGTTTCAGGCGATCACCTGCCTGACCGATGAGCGACGCGTCAATGACATCTGTTACGGTCGGGACCAGCACATCCGCCTCGCGCACAGCGGCGGAAAGTTCCTCGCGGGTCATGGGCGCGTCACTGTCGCGCAGCCTGACGTCAAACAATTCGCAAAGCCTGGTTTCCACAGCTTCCGGTAACCGTCGCGTCACAACAACACTCAACCGCGGCTTTGACATTCTGGGCCTCCCGGGACTTGGCGTACATTCTGTTTTTTGGCATGGTGACGGAACTGGTCACGAGGCACAAGAACCCCGGGCCATCAATTGAGCAAAATAAGAATTACGGGCTGCATCCGATGACCAGAGTATTCTGCCGGGCAATCGCCGGACTGATCCTGTCGGCAACCACGCTGTTTTCCCAGGCGGTGGCAGAAACCGGCCCCGTGACCAATCTGCCGCTGCCGCGCTACGTTTCCATGAAAGCCTCCGAAGGCAACGTGCGGCGGGGACCTTCGCTGACACACCGGATCGACTGGGTCTTTACCCGGCGGGACATGCCGCTGCAGATCACGGCGGAACATGGCCACTGGCGCAGAGTTGAAGATCGCGAAGGTCAGGGCGGATGGGTACACTATTCACTGCTTTCAGGTGTCCGTACCGTTATCATTGAACACGATATGCTGACGCTTCATCAGCGACCGGACGCAGAAGCGCCGGTTGCCGCCGCACTCGAACAGGGTGTCATAGCGCGCCTTGGAAAATGCGATGAGACATGGTGCCGGCTGCGGTCCGGTGGCTATCGCGGGTGGGCTCGCAAGGATCATTTGTGGGGGGTAGCCCCCGGTGAAATCCGCGACTGATACCACCACTGCATCCGCAGGGGTTGCAGCGCCCCCATAATCCGGCATCATCATGAGCTGACCGGGAAATACTACAGGGAACCGCCATGCTTGCCATCACATACAACCGTTTCGGACCGGCAGCAGACGTCCTGACACTGACCGAAATGGACGCGCCGGCACCCGGTCCCGGCGAAGTGACCGTCGCACTCAGGTATTCAGCCGTGAACCCCTCGGACGTGAAGGCACGTGCAGGCGCGCGCCCTGGCGTTACCACCCCTCCCTTTCCACAGATTGTTCCGCACAGCGATGGCGCAGGTGTCATCAGCGCTGTGGGCCCGGGCGTAGACCCCGCTCGCAAAGGCCAGCGGGTCTGGATCTGGAACGGGCAGTGGCAAAGGCCGTTTGGCACAGCTGCCGAAACCATAACATTGCCCGCAACCCAGGCGGTGCCGATGCCCGACAACATGACTGACGAACAGGGCGCCGCCATGGGCATTCCCGGGCTTACAGCAGCACAGGTTGTGTTCGGTGGAGGTGATGTCGCGGGCAGGACGTTGCTCGTTCAGGGCGGAGCAGGAACCGTTGGATACCTTGCCGTCCAGCTTGCGAAACGTGGGGGCGCGCATGTGATTGCCACCGCCCGCGGCGAGGGCGCGGAGCGCTGCCGCAACGCGGGCGCTGACGCGGTCATTGACTACACTGATCCAGACTGTGCTGAACATATCCTGGCGGCCAATGAGGGGCGCACTTTCGACCGGGTGGCCGAGGTTGAATTTGGCGCGAACATAAACGTGACGACAGAGGTCATTTCGCCCGGCGGCACCATCGCCGTTTATGGATCAGCGCAGAACATGGCGCCGGTTGTTCCATTTGGCCCGCTGCTCTTCAAAGCTGTCAAGATCGACATCAGTCTGATCTATATTCTTCCGGACAAAGAACGGAACGCATGTATTGACCGTCTGCATGCCGCTGTTAATGCCGGCGAACTGCATTGCCCCGTGGCAGAAACCCACCCGCTTCGGGAGGCTCACAGGACACATGAAAGCGTCGAAGCCGGACGCCGGACCGGAACTGTACTCATTGATGTGACGGCTTGAGCCCGCATGCGCACGCCCCTGCGAACCGGGCCGGGCAATCTGGCCGGGTTAATGCGAATTTCTGGAAAACGGGTCTTGCACGTTGCGCTTCATGGGCTTAATTAGCGCACCACGTTGGGATGTAGCCAAGTGGTAAGGCAACTGTTTTTGGTACAGTGTACCGTAGGTTCGAATCCTACCATCCCAGCCAACTCACCTGCAGCACCGGAAACTGGCAGCCTATCTGGCTGACGTGTGCTTGCGCGGCAAAGGTCTATCTGACCTGACGGAGCTTCATGACGTTATCCGCAGCCCGGTTTCCATCCAGCTGCGTCTCAAAGATCCTCGCAAACCGTTCGAGAAGCGCAATATCGTCATTTCTCCAGTGTCTGGGCGCACTGGCAATGACCTCAAGTGCTCCCACAACTTCTTCGTTAACAAACAGCGGCACGCCCAGATAGGCCTCAAAACCTTCGGCAGTCATCATAGGACAACGTGTATCACCACTGGCGAGGCTCACCTCGCTGATAGCGACAAAAGCTGCGCTGTCTATGACCTTCGCACAGCATGTATTGGTCGTGCGCAGTGTTTCGAATGTTTCAAGAGTGTCCGAAAACGCAGTTGATGCAGTATGCGAAAACATGCCGTCGAGAATATCGATCCTTGTCACGGCTGCCACTTCGCTGCCAAACTCGGCCCGGATACGCCTGAGAATATCAAATCTGTCTTTCATAATGATCCGATGGAAATCTGAATATCAAATGCCGGTGATTGTACCGCATCGCGCCGAATTTGGCTATGGCATTTCCGGACCGCCCCGTCAGGAAAGACCACGGGATGCACGCCGAATCCCATCCGGCAAACCCGATTTGAGCGTCCTTCAGTGGACCGGAAGTGCTGTTGCATGAAGATTTCCATCGAACCACGGGCAAGACGAATTGCCGGCAATATCATGACACGCACCCGGGATGCGCTGATCTCCGGAGACTACGAAGCGTTCGGGTCCTGCTTCCTTGTGCCGTTCACGCTTTTTACGGACCTGGGCGAGACCGAAGTTACGTCGCATGAACAGAACGAGGAAATATTCCGGCGCGTCAGATGGCACTACAGAGCGCTTGGCGTTACCAGAATCGAACGCAGACTTCTGGCATCTCAGTTTTTTAAGGACGACACCATCCTGTCGGTGCATGAAGCAAAACTGTTCCGGGACGCGGCGCTGGTCCAGGAGCCATTCCGGGTCATGTCCACGCTGGTTGAATGTGGTGATGTCTGGAAGATAACAGACAACCGCTATGCCGTCGAAGGGTCCCTTCGCTTCAATCGTGCGCTTTACGGACCGAAACTGCCGGAGAAACAGGACCCCGCGTATATCGCAAACAGCATCAGCGGTGCAGTTGTTGGCATGTCAGAACCGGACAAGGCGCCACCAGTTGGGGAATCCGATCCTGAAGTCCGATAAAAGAGCATAAGCTGAAATTTCTCCGCATAGGCGGCAGGCCGGATATTCCGGCGGCAAACTCAGAATCTCAGTGTTTTTTCCTGCCCCGAGAGGTTCATCGTCGCCTCAGCAGGCCTGCTGCGCGAAATCACCCGACCCGCCCGTATCACGGCAAGGCGATGGGCGCGCAGACGGATAGCTTCAATTCTGTCGCTGGCCTGCAGCAGTACCATGTCAGCCCTGCAGCCAGGCTCAATGCCATAACCCTCCAGCCCCATAATCTGCGCGGAATTGCGGGTCACCGCATCAAAGCACCAGGCCATATCCGCCCGGCTGGAAAGCTGACCGACGTGCAGCCCCATGAAGGCGACATCCAGCATGTCAGCACGCCCCAGCGAGTACCAGGGGTCTTTGACGCAGTCTGATCCGAACCCGACCGCAAGACCGGCATCACGCAACTCGCGCACACGGGTCTGGCCGCGCCGTTTGGGATAGCTGTCATGGCGGCCCTGCAGCATGATGTTGATCAGCGGATTTGGGATCACCCGGATATCCGCCTCAGCCATCAGTGCGATCAGTTTGGACACGTAGTAGTTGTCCATAGAGTGCATCGACGTCAGGTGCGACCCGGCCACCCTGCCCTGCAGGCCAAGCCGTTCCGTCTCAAAGGCGAGTGTCTCGATGTGCCTGCTGTGAGGGTCATCGCTCTCATCACAATGCATATCGACCATCAGCCCGCGCTCAGCGGCTATCTCACACAGCAACCGGACAGACTCTGCACCCTGTTCCATCGTGCGCTCGAAATGCGGGATGCCACCGACAATATCCACCCCCATGTCAAGCGCACGGATCAGGTTCTGCTTGGCGGTTGGATCGCGCAGCACACCGTCCTGAGGAAACGCGACAAGCTGCAGTTCAATGTACGGCGCCACTTCCCTGCGGACGTGCAGAAGTGCCTCCACGCCTTTAAGAGTGTCATCACAGACATCCACGTGGCTGCGGATCGCACCGATGCCCATGGCCGCCGCAAGCTCACAGTATTTCAGCGCGCGCTCCGCAATTTCCTCGACCGTCTGGATCGTTTTCAGTTCCCCCCAAAGGGCAATCCCTTCAAGCAGCGTGCCGGATACGTTCATACGCGGTGTGCCGAGTGACAGCGTTGCATCCATGTGGAAATGCGGATCGACAAAGGGCGGCGACAGCAGACAGCCATCCGCATCAATCGTTTCGCCTGCCTCGGCTTCGATAGCCCGCTCCACCGCGACGATCCGGCCATCGCGGCAGGCCACATCCATACCCGTCCGGTCATCGGCGAGCGTGGCATTTCTGATGATCAGATCAAACATTCCGGGCCTCTATCTCTGTCCTTTGAACCAGGGCGTAAGCAATGCACGCGGATAGTCCGCGCTCCGGGCAGCAATCACAAGCGCCGCTATTGACAAGATGTAAGGTACCATCAGGAACACCTGGCCGGGCACCAGGGCGCCAACCTCTGTCTGCAGCCGTACCTGCAATGCATCGAATGCCCCAAAAAGCAGCGCGCCCAGCAGCGCTTTTCCAGGTCGCCAGCTCGCGAAAATCACAAGGGCGATGCAGACCCAGCCCCGGCCGTTGACCATTCCGAAAAAGAACGCGTCAAACGCAGACATGGTCAGGAAGGCACCGCCAAGCGCCATCAGCGCTGAGCCGGCGACCACCGCGCCGATCCTCAGTCCATAAACAGACAGACCCTGCGCATCCACACTGTCCGGATTGTCCCCGACCGCCTGGATCGCAATGCCCAGCGCGGTACGGTTCAGCGTGTACCAGACGACCACAACAAGCAGCAGCGCAAGCCAGGTCAGCGCGGTCTGCTGAAACAGCACCGGCCCCACGAAAGGCAGGTCCGACAAAACAGGAATGTCCAGCGCACGGAACGGTTCAATGCGCGGCGGGGACGACACGTCCGGCAGAGCAGTACGGTAGGTGAAATAACTAACAGACGTGGCAAACAGAGTGACGCCGAGACCTGAGACATGCTGCGAAAGCCCCAGAGGCACTGTCAGGATCGCATGTATCAGGCCGAAAAATGCACCTGCGACGGCCGCGACCAGAACGCCGCCCCAAAGCCCTGCGCCCAGCCAGACGGCCATCCAGCCTGCCATTGCGCCAGCGACAAAGATGCCCTCGATACCCAGGTTCAGAACGCCCGATTTCTCGCAGAGCAAAGCGCCAAGCACACCAAATATGAGCGGCGTTGCAATCCGCAGCGACGCAGCCCAGAAGCTCTCGCTCATCAGAATATTCAGGATGTCCATCATGCGCCCGCCCTCCGCTCGCGGACCCGGATGATACGGTAGCGCGCAAAAAATCCGCCAATGAGCACACAGAGCAGCGAAACCGAAACAACAAGGTCGGCAAGGTAAGAGGACACCCCCATTGCACGGCTCATTGAATCTGCTCCGACGAACACGGATGCGATAAAGAGTGAGGAGATCACAACACCGGCCGGAGACAGCCCTGCAAGCATGGCCACGACAATCCCGGTGTACCCGAATCCGGGCGACAGGTCCGCTGTCAGGTATCCCTTGAGGCCCGCCACTTCACTGACCCCCGCAAGCCCTGCCAGCCCGCCCGAGATAATCGCCACACCGAAAAGAGACCTGTTCACGCCGATCCCGGCGTGACGTGCGGCTGCCGGGTTTTCCCCCACTGCGCGCAGCCTGAACCCCCAGACCGAGCGCATCAGCATGAACTGCGCCACCGCCGCTGCAAAGAGGGCAATCAAAAGCCCGGAATGCACGCGCATCCGGTCCATCAGCGCAGGCAGCATACCCTGATCCGGGATCGGCGGGCTCTGGGGCCAGCCCAGACCCATCGGATCCTTTAGCGGCCCCTCCAGCATCATCTGCAGAAAGATCAGAATGACAAAGTTCAGAAGCAGGGTAGTGACGACCTCATCGGCCCCGAACCGTGACTTGAGCAATGTAGGCAGCATCATTCCAGCGGACCCTGCTGCGGCACCCAGCAGAATGATCAGCGGGATCAGCACTATACCGGGGGCGTCTGTCAGGCCTGCGCCGACAGCCACAGCGGCCATCGCCCCCAGATAAAGCTGCCCCTCGGCCCCGATGTTCCAGAGCTTTGCACGGAACGCGAGAGCTGCAGCGAGACCCGTGAAGATCAGAGGCGTCGCCCGGGTCAGCATCTCCGAGAAGGCAAAAACTGAACCGAAAACACCACGGAACATCTCGCGGTAGGCTTCGGCGATTCCAGCCCCTGCAAAAGCCAGCGGAATGGCGGCCAGCCCCAGCGCAACAATGGCTGAAAGCACCGGCACGCCCACGGTCAGCAGGCGCGAGGGCGCGTTCCTCGGTTCTACCCGCATCATGCCGCTTCTCCCGCCATCATCAGACCTATTGCTTCGCGGTCGCGCGTCTGTGCCGGATGCAGCTGTCCGTCATGGATCACCAGTATCCGGTCTGCAAGGCCCAGGATCTCGTCCAGATCTTCCGAGATCAGCACCACCGCCGCCCCTCGCGTTCTGGCCTCAAGCAGGCGGCGCGCGACTTCTGCCGCGGCACCCATATCGAGCCCGCGCGTCGGCTGATTTGCCAGAATGAGCTTCGGCTGCCTTTCAAGAACACGCGCCAGGATCAGTTTCTGGATATTGCCACCGGACAGCAGGCGCGCAGCGGCATCCGGGCCGGGCCCGCGAACGTCGTAGCTTTGTGTCAGGCCGGCTGCATGCTGTGCTATGGCATCGCGTTTCAACAGCCCCCGCGACTGTACATCCGGATCGCCGAGGCGTTCGATCACCAGATTTTCAGCAACGCTCATGGCCCCCACGATTCCATCATGATGCCGGTCCTCGGGGATCGACCCGACACCCGCACGGATCATGCCGGCCGGTGTAATCCCCGACAGTGTCTGACCGGACAACGACACCTGCCCTCCATCCGGAGGCGTCAGGCCCGAGATCAGAGACGCAAGCGCCGACTGGCCATTGCCGGAGACGCCCGCAATACCCAGAATTTCGTGTGCCCGTGCCGCGAGGGTGACGTTGTTCAGGCTGTCGCGATCCGAGCGCCCGCGCACCGACACATCATCCAGCACAAGGACGGGCGCGCCGGGTTCCGCATCACTTCGCTGCGCCACAGGTGTATCCGCGCCGACCATCATGCGGGCAATGCTGCGCTGGTCCGCTTCTGCGGTTGCCATTTCGCTCACCTTGGCACCGTGACGCAGGACTGCGATCCGGTCTGAGAATGCAAGGACTTCCCGCAGCTTGTGCGAAATGAAAATCACTGAAAGACCACTCGACGTCATGCTGCGGATATTGGCGAAAAGGGTGTCCGCTTCCTGGGGTGTCAGCACCGCGGTCGGCTCATCAAGCACGAGAATGCGTGCATCCCGGTAGAGTGCCTTCAGGATCTCAACGCGCTGACGCTCCCCGACACTCAGGCGACCAACGCGCACATCCAGCGGCGCCGTCAGGCCGCTGCGGGCCATGATGTCTTTGACTTTTGCCCGCGCAGCTGACCGGTCCCGGCGCAGGGAAAAAAGCGGCTCGGCGCCAAGGAGGATATTGTCCAGCGCAGTGAGGTTTTCCGCCAGTGTGAAATGCTGGTGCACCATGCCAATCCCGGCATCCAGTGCTGCCTGAGGGTGCCCGGGCGTCAGTGGCACCATCGCACCGGACGTATCAGCCACCGACACACTGCCCGCGTCGGGCATGTAGTGGCCGAAAAGCATGTTCATCAGGGTTGTCTTGCCCGCACCGTTTTCACCCAGCAGCGCCAGAACCTCGCCACGGTGGAGGTGCAGGTCCACCGCATCATTGGCGAGCACGGTGCCAAACCTTTTGGTCAGCCCGTCCAGTGACAGTATTTTCTGCTGGGTCATTGGTAAAACGGCCGGCCACCGGGGCCGGCCATTCCTTTATCAGTTATCGGATACCGGACGTGCGTCGTTGACATTCACCCGGAAAAGACCGCCGAGGATTTCCTCTTCACGTTCCTTCACCGCAGCCACGGTGTCAGCATCCACAAGGCTTTCATCCAGCACCAGCGAGCCACCGCCATAAGCCATGAAGCTGTACTGGCCGTAATCCGCAGCCTCGAACGTACCGCCCTTCACACTGGCTACGGCGCGGTCAATGGTCGCCTCCATGTGCCACAGCGCTGACGCCATGATCGTGCCCGGATAGTCGCCAGACGTATCAATCACATTGCCGATGGCTTTGACGCCGCGCTCCACCGCCGCATCAGACACGCCGAAACGCTCCGCATACATAACGTCAGCACCCGCATCCATCATAGCGAAAGCGCTTTCCTTGGCCTTGGGCGGATCGTACCAGCTGTCGATGAAGTTTACGATGAACTTCACGTCCGGGTTCACTTCACGTGCCCCGTCCATGAAGGCATGCATCAGACGGTTCACCTCCGGGATGGCATAACCGCCAACCATGCCGATTACGTTGGATTCCGTCGCAGCACCCGCAACCATACCGGTCAGGTAGGAGGGTTCGTGGATCCAGTTGTCAAACACTGCGAAGTTGGGCGCGGACGGACCAAAAGACGAGCCCATCAGGAAGGCCGTGTCCGGGTAGTCAGCGGCAACCTTGCGCGCAGCCCGTTCCAGGGCAAAGACTTCACCGACCACCAGTTCCATGCCCTGTTCAGCATATTCGCGCATGACGCGCTCATAGTCTGTGTTGGCCACGTTCTCCGAGAAAACATACTCGATATCGCCGCGGTCCGCGGCCGCGTTGAGCGCCTTATGGATACGGCTGATCCACTGCTGCTCGACAGGCAGCGTGTAAATTGCGGCGACTTTTGTGG
Source organism: Roseobacter sp. S87 (assembly GCF_055693285.1). Next base: position 3,869,870 of record NZ_JBVFTR010000004.1, on the reverse strand, counting down.
CTTCGGCAGCCGCAGCACCCGCAGACAGTGCCATGCCAAAAGCAGCAACGCCGGCAAGCATCAGGCGCCTGCCAATAAATCCTGTGGTCTTCATGCAGACCTCCCCTGTGACGTTTGTTATCCGGTCACTTGACTGTCCTTTTACCATCCGGTCAAGTTTATAGTCGCCACGATCAGGCATCCCGAAATGGAATGCCGCACAAGCAGGCAATCCTGGCCCGCTGACTGCTGCGATGCGCTTCAGTCACCCCACACGCCCGACACGCGGCCGTATGCTGAAAATATGTGTTCAAAATCAACAGTGCTGGTATCAATCTGAAGACAGCTGACGCGAATTACTGAAGGAGGCCACGTTGCCCCGGTCCTGCAAACTGATTTCACCGTTCTTCAGAAAATCCCGGCTGTCAAAAATAATTGCCAGTATCGCGGCCCTGGCAATTGCCTCGCCAGCCGTTGCGTGGAAACCCACAACGCACGTCTTCATCGCCGAAATGGCTGCGCTTGATGCCCTGGACGACGGCCATATCGACATTCCGGACCTCCAGACCGGCACCGTCCGGCGCTACCCTGTGTCCGCGCAGACGCTTGAGGCACTGGACAAGGGGCGCCGGCACTTTCGCGCAGGCGTGCTCGGCCCTGATGCCTATCCGGACATGGCGACCGGCCAGCAATACATCCACCCCGAACAGACGTTGTCACTGGTCCGGCGCGGATCATCGCAATGGATTGATCACATCTGGAATTCCTTTGACGGCAACGCGAACGAACGTGCGTTTCGTCTTGGGTTCATCACACATGTTGCCGGAGATGTTTACGGCCACAGCTTTGTAAATCATTTCTCGGGTGCCCCGTTCACGTTTAACCCCGCGGACAATGCGATCCGGCACGTCGTGCTTGAAGGCTACATCGACAAGCGGTTTCCATCGGATCAGTTTGATGCCTCCGTCTTCAGAACATCAATCCGCGGCCTTGAGACCAAAATCTACAAAACGATGGTGGATGCGAGACCCGGCACCGCTCTGGACAAAAAGCTGCTGCCGGCCAAAAGCCCCGCCGCACGTCTGTCGGTGCCCCGGATTTTTTCGACCATGCAGCACGAGCTCGATAAAGACATCAAGTGGTACTACAAACGGAAGAAAAAGCTGAAAAAGGCGATTGATGACTGTGACTGGCTCGACTTTTCCTGCTCAAAAACATTCCTCGGCGGGCAGCTCACCACGCATGTAACCATTCACGGGCTCCCGACCACCTACAAGGAACACTGGGTCCGGGATATCGACAGCGGACTGAAAGCCTGGCCCGGCGTCAGTCACCGTGTTGCGCTGGCGCTGTTTTTCAACCCTCAGCGCAAAGCGGATACAGACGAGGCCGACCGGATTCTCACCGAATACGTACAGCTGCATCTGCTCTCTATGGCTGGTGCGCCGGATTTCGTAGGCCTGAGCGCCCGCGCGATCGGCAAACTGATCGATGCCGTAACGCCAGACTTTCTGCTGGCGCCCATCCGGCGGCTTAAGGAAAATCTGCTGAACACAATCCTGATGAGCGCAACCGGCATGACCAAGGACGAACTGAAAGGATACCTGACCCGGCCGGACCGTTATTTCGACACTGCAATGCAGTCCGGAAAACTCGGCGAAAAGGTCACGCTGAAAAGGTTCAATACCGAGTATCTGGGGATCAGGGACACCGCCTACAAAAACCCATCTGAGCATTTCAGGGTCGAGGATGTACCTGCAGTGTATAACACGCTGATCCTGACCAAACTGCTGATGCTTGAGCCCGTAGTGGTCAACCAGGTAATCGCCGACCTTGGCGGCAAGGGCAAAGTGCGCCGGGACAACATTATGCTGGGCTGGGTCGGAACCCTGGACGGGTCCCGCCAGTGGCTTGACGGCATGGTGACCGGTGATGACTGTAGCACCTACATCCGGCTGTTTCACCTGTTACCACGGGACAAGTGCGGCAAACTCTGACCTTCGCTTTCACGCACCGGAAATGCGGCCCCGACGGCAGCGAATTGCTGCATCCGGCGTTCTGCCCGCAGGGGAACGGAAAAGAAATTCCCGCATCTAGTTGCGAGTGATTTGCATTTACAGAAAGATGTACTATATCTCCGTCAAAGGAGGACAGGATGCTGAAACATATTTTGGGACTGGGCGCTGCAACGTTTCTGACAGGGGCATTGGCAACAGGCGCTTTTGCAGAAGACCGGATGAAGGTTGTTACAACATTCACCGTGCTTGCGGATATGGCGTCGAACGTTGCGGGCGATGCAGCGGATGTGGTGTCGGTAACCAAGCCGGGCGCGGAAATCCACGGCTATGAGCCAACCCCGCGCGACATTGTGCGGGCGTCGGACGCCGATCTGATCCTGTGGAACGGGATGAACCTGGAGCTTTGGTTTGAACAGTTCCTGTCCAATCTGTCAGACGTCCCCTCTGCCACGCTGACTGAAGGTATTGCACCGATCCCCATCGCATCAGGCAGCTATGAAGGCAAACCGAACCCACATGCCTGGATGGGCCTCGACAACGCTCTGATCTACATAGACAACATCGTCACGGCATTCAGCGAACACGATCCGGAAAATGCGGATATCTACGCCCGGAATGCGGAAGCTTACAAAGAACAGCTGCGCGCCACCATTGAACCCCTGCGTGCAGCCATCTCGGAAATCCCGGCCAATAGGCGCTGGCTGGTGACCTGTGAAGGCGCTTTCAGTTATCTGGCGCGGGATTTCGGCATGCAGGAGCTTTATCTGTGGCCGATGAACGCTGACCGCGTCGGCACCCCCCAGCAGGTCCGCTCGGTCATCGACGGTGTCCGCAACAATGACATTCCCGTAGTGTTCTGCGAAAGCACCGTGAATACTGCGCCAGCCGAACAGGTTGCGCGGGAAACCGGGGTCGCCTACGGCGGTGTGCTTTACGTGGACAGCCTCAGCGGTGCTGACGGCCCGGTGCCGACCTATCTTGACCTTCTGACTGTCACCTCGCGCACGGTAGCTGAAGGACTGACCGCCGCGACGAACTGAACGTCGCGACATGAAACAGAACGTACAGACCCGCAGTTATCGCACTGCGGGTTTGATACGTGGAAGGACCAGGGGCGAAAGCCCGGGAAGTGAGTTATGCAACCGGTTGAGACCAGCGCTGCCGAAACACAGCAAACGGCTCCGGAAGCCCCGGGGCTTTGCGCACATAATGTTACCGTTACGTACCGGAACGGCCACACGGCGCTCTGGGACGCCAGTTTCGAAATACCCCGCGGATCGGTCACCGCACTTGTCGGGGTGAACGGAGCAGGCAAGTCGACGCTTTTCAAGGCGGTAATGGGGTTTGTCCCCGCTGCCAGCGGACATATCGAAATCCTGGGCATGAACGTACGCGACGCGCTGCGCAAAAATCTGGTGGCCTATGTGCCGCAGTCCGAGGATGTGGACTGGGCCTTCCCGGTGCTGGTCGAAGATGTCGTCATGATGGGCCGTTATGGCCATATGGGCTTCCTGCGGCGCCCGGGTCCGGCCGATCATGCCGCTGTAGATGAGGCACTTCGCCGAGTCAGCATGCAGGATTTCCGCCATCGGCAGATCGGTGAATTGTCCGGCGGTCAGCGCAAGCGCGTTTTCCTGGCCCGTTCCCTCGCGCAGGACGGTCAGGTCATTCTGCTTGATGAACCTTTCACAGGCGTTGATGTGAAGACAGAAGAACAGATCATCTCGCTGCTGCGGGAACTGCGGGACGAGGGCCGGGTCATGCTTGTCTCGACCCATAACCTGGGCTCCGTGCCCGAATTCTGCGACCGGACCATTCTGGTCAAAGGCACGGTGCTGGGCCATGGTCCAACCGACACGACCTTCACCCGTGAAAACCTGGAACAGGCCTTCGGCGGCGTGCTGCGTCACTTCACACTGGGAGGCAACACGCTGCACGACGACGAAGACGGTCGTGAAGTGACCATTCTGACGGATGATGAACGCCCGTTCGTACAATACGGAGAAAAGACCCAGCGTACCGAGGACCGCAAGTGATGGAAGTTCTGCTGGAGCCGTTTTCCTACAGCTACATGACCAATGCGATGTGGGTCTCGGCACTGGTGGGCGGCGTCTGCGCGTTCCTCTCCGCCTATCTCATGCTCAAAGGATGGTCACTGATCGGCGATGCGCTTGCGCACTCGGTCGTTCCGGGCGTTGCGGGTGCCTATATTCTGGGCCTGCCCTTTGCGCTGGGGGCCTTTATCACGGGCGGCCTTGCGGCTGGTTCCATGCTCTTTCTGTCTGAAAGATCCGGCCTCAAGCCTGACGTGATCATCGGCCTGATTTTCACATCATTTTTCGGGTTGGGCCTGTTCATTGTCTCGCTCAGCCCGATGTCCGTGTCCGTTCAGACGATTACCATGGGTAATATTCTGGCCATCACGCCAGAGGACACACTGCAGCTTGCGCTGATTGGCTTCGTTTCACTGGCAGTGCTTCTGGCAAAGTGGAAGGACCTGATGGTCACCTTCTTTGATGAAAACCATGCCCGGACAATCGGGCTGAACCCCGGGCTGCTAAAAGCCGTCTTTTTCACGTTGCTGTCCGCCAGTGTGGTCGCGGCCATGCAGACAGTCGGCGCGTTTCTGGTGATCGCCATGGTCGTGACACCCGGTGCCACAGCCTATCTGCTGTGCGACCGTTTTCCACGCCTCATAGCCACATCCGTTGCCATCGGTGCCGGCACCGCCTTTTCGGGCGCTTACATCAGTTACTTTCTCGACGGCGCAACCGGTGGCGTTATCGTCACCCTGCAGACCCTGATTTTCCTGCTGGCTTTCCTGCTCGCGCCGACCCACGGGCTGCTGGCCAGCCGGCGGCGCGCCAGGATCGTGCACACAGGAGCAGGAAGAACGAAAGATGCGGGGCGCGTATGACTGATGTTCTGATGCAGCCTTTCGCTTTTGCTTTTATGCAGAAGGCATTCATCATCGCGGCAATTGTGTCTGTTCCTGCGGCCCTTCTTTCGTGTTTTCTGGTCCTGAAAGGCTGGGCGCTTATGGGAGACGCCGTCAGCCACGCTGTCCTGCCCGGAATTGTTCTTGCATATATTTTCGGCCTGCCCCTGCTTCTCGGAGCCTTCGCGGCCGGCATGGTCTGCGCAGTGGCCAGCGGTTATCTGGCCAACAACAGCCGCGTTAAGCAGGATACCGTCATGGGTGTGGTTTTTTCTGGCATGTTTGGTGCGGGCATCGTGCTTTACGTCGCCATCGAAACCAATGCTCACCTCGATCACATCCTGTTTGGCAATATGCTGGGTGTTGAGAATCACGAAATCCTGACGTCGGCGATTATTTCAGCTGTCGTGACCGGGCTGCTGATCCTGAAATGGAAAGATCTGCTGCTGCACAGTTTTGACCCGGCACAGGCGCAGGCGTCGGGGCTTCCGGTACAGGTACTCCACTATGGCCTGCTCGCGGCCCTGTCGCTGACGGTTGTTGCGACCCTTTCAGCAACGGGCCTTATTCTGGCCATCGGGCTGCTCATTGCCCCGGGTGCTGTTGCATTCCTGATTGTGCGCAGTTTCGGTGCTATGCTTTGTGTCGCAGTCGCTGTGTGCACAGGTGCGATGTTTCTGGGCACCTATCTCAGCTTCTTTATCGACAGCGCACCGGCACCGACAATCATTCTGATACTGACAGCCGCTTTTGTACTGGCGTTTGTCAGACGTCTGCGCATTACACGGCGCAATTCGGCGCGCGAGACAGCCGCGCACAATATCTGAACACACCCGCTCTGCAGCGATCAGACTTCACGGCCGGCCCATATCTCCGCCCAGGGAACAGGACGCTCAGGTCAGGGAAACAGGAACACCTTCCTCCCATGACCGCGTGGCGGCATCGGCCAGAACCTGCGCGCGCAGCCCGTCGTGGATACCGGGCGACACCGCTGAACCCGACGCCACAGCATCAATGAACGCAACCATTTCGGCCGCATATGCAGCTTCATATCTCTCAAGGAAAAAATGCTTCGTCGGCGCGGATCTGAAACCAGCTCCGGTTGCGACCTCAACGTTGTTCTCGCGGATATTGGCCGCACGCAGCATCCCATGCGAACCATGCACTTCGATCCGCTGGTCATATCCATAAACAGCGCGCCGCGAGTTGCTGATCTGACAGATCCTGCCCGCGGCGGTTGTCAGAGTAACGGCCGCTGTATCCACATCGCCTGCAGCACCGATTTCTGGATCAACCAGCGCACTGCCAACGGCAAATACGGAAACGGGCTCTTCACCCAGCAGAAAACGCGCCATGTCAAAATCATGGATCATCATATCCCTGAAAATCCCGCCGGAGCTTTTGATGTAGCCGATGGGCGGCGGCGCGGGATCACGGGACAGGATCGTCACCAGTTCCGGTTCACCGATTTCGCCCTGCGCCAGCCGGGCCTGCAGATCGGCAAAACCCGGATCAAACCGGCGGTTGAATGCGGTCATAAACGGCACGCCGGCTGTTTCGACAACGCGGATGCAGTCGCGGATTCTGTCGGCGGACATATCCACGGGCTTTTCGCAAAGGATGGCTTTGCCTGCGCCCGCTGCAGCATGGATCAGATCATAATGGGTATCCGTCGGTGTCCCGATGACCACTGCCTCAACATCAGGACTGTTGATCAGCGCGTCGCTTTCCATCACGGCCGCACCTGACAGCGCGGCAACTGAACCAGCTGCCTCGGGAAGCGCGTCGGAAACCGCCGTGACCCGGGCGTTATCCAGTCGGGAAATGGTGCGCCCGTGGACCTGGCCGATCCGCCCGCATCCCAGCAATCCGATTTTCAGCACTGCGTCTCTCCTTTAAAACCGTGCAGCACACGCCGCGTCGCGTCGACCAGCGGCGCATGCATGTCCTTCAGGATCGTGACCCGGTCAAAACGCGCCGGATCGCTGTTCACAGCAGCGCGCAGCGCGTCGCCGAATGCCATACGCAGTTCGGTGCCGATGTTAAATTTGCAGATCGACGAGCCTCGGGACAGCAGGCGACGCTGCTCGACAGGCACACCTGAACCGCCATGAATAACGAGCGGCACGCTGGTCCGGTCTTCGATGGCTCGGATGCGGTCCAGGTCCAGCCCGCCTTCCTTGTTTTCCTGAAGGTGAACATTCCCTACAGAGACGGCCATCGCGTCCACTCCGGTTTCCTCGGCGAACTGACGCGCCTCCTCCGGGTCTGTACCAGCGGACTCCTCACCACCTGAGTAGCCGACAAAACCAATCTCGCCCTCGCAGGAAATACCGGCGTCGTGGGCCATATCCGCAATCGCTTTTGTCTGTGCGATGTTTTCTGCCAGCGGCAGGCGTGAGCCGTCGAACATCAACGATGTGAACCCACTGTCCAGAGCTTCCCGGCATTCATCAAAGGTGTAACCATGATCCAGATGCGCGACGACCGGAACGGTGGCCCGCGCGGCCAGGTACCGGAACATCGCCCCTAGAACGGGAAGCGGTGTATGCGCCCGGCACGATGGTCCGGCCTGCAGGATCACAGGCACCCCTTCGGCCTCGGCGGCCGCCACATAGGCGCGCATATCCTCCCAGCCAAGCGTGACCAGCCCCGCCACCGCGTGGCCGTCCCGCAACGCCGGCTGCAGGACGTCTGCAAGCGTCGCAAGTGTCATTTGAACTTGGCCACCATGTCCTTGATGCCCGGAATGGTTTCAACCTGGTAGGCATGTGTAGGCTGGAAGAACTGAACCAGGCTGCGCTGTGACAGGCCACCCAGAATGGTGAAGTAGTACATCTCATATCCCGGCATCACCGCACAGGGATGATAGCCTTTGTCGATGCAGATCGTGGAGCCATCCATAAGCTGATATGCGTCGCCCGGCTTACCTTCCTCCCGCTGAAGGATCTGAACACCGGATCCATGCTTTGGGCGGAACCGGAAATTATAGGTTTCATCGTGTCGCGTCTCATGCGGCAGATTATCTGTGTCATGCTTGTGCGCAGGGAAACCCGACCATCCGCCCTGCCCGACCGTGAACAGCTCGGAAACCAGCAGGCGACCCACCTTGTCGTGCTGCTTCTGGCCCAGGATATGTTTGATTTTGCGATGGGTCTTTGTGTCGTCTGATCCGTACTGCACCTTGTCCAGTTCGGCCACGCGCACGTCGAAGGGCTCCAGAACCTTGTCATATTTCGCACCCGCAATGAACGTTTCAGTATCGTCCGATACGCACGTCATCCGGACCTTTGCACCGACAGGTGCATAAACACCCTCAGGTTCTCCGTCCCACACATCCTCGCCACGATTGCCCAATGCGGTGAAACTCACACCTTCCACTTCGACATCAACAGTGCCGGTCGCAGGGACGATGCATGTCTCGTATCCCGGCACCTGATATTCAAAGCTCTGGCCCCTGGTCAGCTTGACAATGTTGAAATAGTTCAGCGGAACCGTTGGATCTTCGGCGTCCACGATAGGTTTGTTCTGGTTGTCATGTGGGGCGATATGCATGGGTCTCTCCTCCTCAGGGCTCTGTCGGGCCGGGATGCGATTTCAGGAATTCTTCGAGTTCGTCCGGGTAGGGCATAGCGGGCGCACAGCCCGGTCGGGCCACAACGATGGACGCACAGGCGGAACCGCGCAGCACAGCCTCTTTTACAGTCCGGCCTTCTGACATTGACGCCAGAAAACCCGCCATAAAGCTGTCGCCGGCGCCTGTGGGTTTCACCGCCTCGACCGGATAGATGCCTGTACTGATTTCCTCACCACCTGCAAATGTCACCGCTCCGTCCGGGCCTTTTTTGTATATCACAATCTCTGCGGATGTTTTGGCCAGCGTTCGGGCTTTCTCCAGCCCTTTTCCGATGTCGCCGGCCATAAAGCCAAACTCTTCGTCGTTGCCGACGATAACGTCAGCCATCGCGCCTGCACGGCTCAGCACCTCTTCGGCCACCTGCGGCGATGGCCAGCTGTATGGCCGGTAGTCAACGTCAAAGATGATCGGCAGACCAGCCGCCCGCGCGAGCTCAAAAGCCCGAAACGCAGCCGAGCGCGACGGCTCCGCAGCAAAGACGGTCCCGGCGGTGATCAGCGCGCCGAAAGATGCGTAGTCTACGCCTTCGACATCTTCTGATGTCATCTGAAAATCTGCTGCATTGTTGCGGTAAATGACAGACTGGTGCTCCTCAACACGCGTCTCGTAGACTGCGAGAGATGTGCGGTATTCACCTGTGATCCGTTTAACGTGGCTGCGATCGACCCCATAGTGATCCAGCTGCCCTTCGCAGTACCAGCCCACAGCATCGTCTGACACGGACGTTACAAGCGCGGCACTGCAGCCGAATTTGCACAGACCCGCGGCAATGTTGGCCGATGACCCTCCCATGCCGACATGCACCTCTTTCGCGTCCCGCACGCGGGTTCCGGGCGGATCAGGAAAGAAGTCCATTCCGACGCGGCCGACCACCACAAAGCTGCGTTTTGCCAGAGCCTCAGACAGCATCATACGCCTTTCCGCTGCCGGGCGCGGCCGCTTTCCCATTCAGCATGAGCCTCACGTACTTTTGCCGATCCGGACGTATGCGGCGTCCCGCACTCCCACCATGTATGCCCTTCTGTGGTCCAGCCTTCATAGGCATCCACCTTCATGACAATGACAGATGTTTTGTCAGCCGCCTGAGCCCTCTGGAAAGCATCCCCCAGCTCAGCCGGGTTCGCTACCGTTTCTGCGTGTGCACCCATGGCGGCCGCGTGGGCCTCAAAGTCCACGGCAAAGGCTTCGGGCACTGTCGGCGCATCCGCGATCAGGTTGTTGAAACTCTCGTTGCCGGTGTTGTTCTGTAATTTGTTGATGACAGCAAAACCACCGTTGTCCAGCACCAGAATGATCAGCTTCTTCTGCGTCAGAACGGACGAATAGATGTCAGAGTTCATCATCAGGTAGGAACCGTCGCCCACAAACACGATCGTATCGCGCTCGGGCTCCCTTTGCGCCTGCGCGATACGGGCACCCCAGGCCCCCGAAATCTCGTAGCCCATGCAGGAGAATCCGAACTCTACGTCAACAGTCCCCACATCAAGCGTACGCCAGTTGGCCGTGACTTCTGCGGGCAGCCCGCCTGCTGCGGCGACCACCCGGTCCCTGCTGTCACACAATGCGTTCACAACACCAATCGCCTGAGCATAGGAATTGGGCCGGTTGTTTCCGAAAGATACGTTCTCGGCCACATAGTCATCCCATTTTGCACGATGCTCCCTGGCTGCATCCACCCAGGTTGCCGGTGCTTTGTGCCCCTCCAGCGCCTTTGTAAGCGCGGCAATACCTTCGCGCGCATCTCCGACAACAGGCAGCGACATATGCTTGCCCGCGTCATGGCGCGCAGCATTCAGGGACACAAATTTCGCCTCCTCGCTGAAAGCGGTCCAGGACCCTGTGGTGAAGTCCTGAAGCCGCGTGCCGACCGCCAGAATCACATCCGCTTCTTCGGCGATGGCATTGGCGCTGTCGGATCCGGTCACCCCGATGGGCCCGATGTTGAGTGGATGCGTGGCAACAAGATTTGCCCGCCCGGCAATGGTTTCAACAACCGGAATCTGGTGGGCTTCAGCGAATGCGCGCATCTCATCGACCGCGCGGGAATACTGCACGCCGCCTCCGGCGATGATCATCGGCCGTGAAGCAGTCTTCAGCAGAGCTGCGGCATCCGCAATCTCATCGGCATCCGGCTGCTGACGGCGGATGCGGTGCACGCGTTTTTCAAAGAACGCCGTCGGATAATCATAAGTCCATCCCTGCACGTCCTGGGGCAGGCCAATGAACGCTGGCCCACAGTCGGCGGGATCCAGCATCGTGGCAAGAGCCGCCGGCAGAGACTGGATCACCTGTGCAGGATGCATAATACGGTCCCAGTACCGGCTGACCGGCTTGAAGGCATCATTCACCCCAAAGGTCGGATCGTCGAAGTTCTCCATCTGCTGAAGAACCGGGTCGGGCAGACGCGTCGCATAGGTGTCGCCACAAAGCAGAAGCACCGGCAACCTGTTGGCATGGGCCAGTGCCGCTGACGTCACGAGGTTGGACGTGCCAGGACCGGCCGACGCCGTACAGAACATAAACCGCTGCCGCAGCCACTGCTTTGCATAGCCGGCGGCGGCAAATCCCATGCTCTGCTCATTCTGCCCGCGGTAGAGAGGCAGTTCTTCTTTCACGCCATAGAGCGCTTCGCCAAGGCAGGTGACGTTGCCATGACCGAAGATACCAAACCCGCCTCCACAGACGCGCATTTCCTCGCCATCAATGACAATATACTGGTTTTCAAGCCACCGGATGATCGCCTGTGCTGTGGTGAGGGTGATGGTGTTACTGGTGGTCATTCTCAGTGCCGTCCTTCGGGCGATTTGAGGGGCAGGCCCATTTCGCGTCTTGCGCTGTTCAGAATCCCACGATACTAATTTTGCAACCGGTTGCAAACTGATTTTCATGAAGGTGCTGGCGTGACAGAGATTGGTATCGGCATTCTGGGTGGCGGATACATGGGCAAGGCGCACTCCGTCGCTATGGCCGCAGTGGGTGCTGTGTTCAACACCAGCCTGCGCGCGCGGCTGGAGATGATCTGTGCCAGCACCCCCGAAAGTGCCGAACGGTACCGGGCCGCCTTCGGCTTTGCCCGTGCAACCCATGACTGGCGCATTCTGGTCAATGACCCGAAAGTCGAAGCGATCGTTATCGCAACACCACAGGAAACCCACCGAGAGATTGCTCTGGCGGCATTCGACCTGGGCAAACCTGTCTTCTGCGAAAAACCGCTGGGAGCGTCACTTGATGACAGCCGCGCTATGGTCGACGCAGCGGAGGCATCCGGCGTTCCCAACATGACCGGGTTCAACTATATCCGGACGCCAGCCAGCCAATATGCGCGGCAGCTGATCGCAGATGGCGCGATTGGCAATGTCACATGGTTCCGGGGGGAGCATACCGAAGATTTCCTGGCCAACCCGCAGACACCGGCAAGCTGGCGCACCTCGGGTGACGCCAACGGCACAATGGGCGATCTGTCACCTCATATGATCAACGCCGCACTCGCCCTGCTTGGTCCGATTGACCGGTTAATTGCAGAGGTCGAAACCGTGCACAGACAGCGACCGGGCGGGGACGTCGACAACGATGACCACGGCCAGCTTATGTGCCGCTTTGCCAATGGCGCCATGGGACAGATGTATTTCAGCCGCATCTCCACTGGAAGAAAAATGGGCTACGCCTATGAGGTCACCGGCACAAAGGGAGCGATCCGTTTTGATCAGGAAGATCAGAACGCGCTTTGGCTGTACCGTGCGGAAGGTGACGAGGCGGCCCGTGGTTTCACCAAAATTCTGACCGGCCCTGCGCACCCCGACTATGAGCCATTCTGTCAGGGACCCGGACACGGCACCGGGTATCAGGATCAGATCATTATCGAAGCGCGCGATTTCCTGGAAGCAATTGCGACCGGCAAATCCATCTGGCCAACCTTCCGCGACGGGATGGAGGTCAACCGGATCGTTGCGGCAGCCATGGCGTCATCGCGCGAGAAAACATGGAAAGACGTTTCCGCTTTCTGACTTGGGAAAGGAACCCCAGACATGACAATCCGTATTGGCAATGCGCCCTGCTCATGGGGCGTGGAATTTGCGGATGATCCGCGTAATCCGACCTGGCGGTCCGTGCTCAAAGACTGCGCGGACGCCGGGTACAAGGGGATCGAACTTGGCCCGGTAGGCTTCATGCCCGAAGATCCAGCCGTGCTGCGCGATGCGCTGGCCGAGAACGATCTTGAGCTGATCGGCGGCGTGGTGTTCCGCCCGTTTCACGATGCGGCAGCCTGGGATGATGTGATTGATGGTTCAGTGCGGACCTGTAAGGCGCTCGTGGCTCATGGGGCGAAGCACCTTGTTCTGATCGATTCCATTTCCGAGCGCCGCGCCCCCACAGCCGGCCGCGCAGCCGAAGCAGAACAGATGGATGCCGCCGAATGGGCTGCGTACCGCGACCGCATTGCAACCGTGGCCCGGATGGGCGCCGAGGAATACGGGCTGACCGTAGGCATCCACGCTCACGCCGCTGGCTTCATGGACTTTGAGCCGGAACTGGAAAGACTGCTGGACGAAGTGGACGAGAGCATTCTGAAAATCTGCTTTGACACCGGTCATCACTCCTATGCCGGGTTCGACCCCGTCGCCTTTATGAAACGTCACATTGCTCGGATATCCTACATGCATTTCAAGGATATTGACCCGGCAGTGAAGGCGGACGTCATTGCGAAACGCACTGGTTTTTATGACGCCTGTGGCCAGGGCATTTTCTGCAACCTCGGCCAGGGCGATGTCGACTTCACAGCGGTACGCCAGACCCTGCTGGACGCAGGCTTTGAAGGCTGGTGCACAGTCGAACAGGATTGCGACCCGACGCTCGATCCCGACCCGGTTGGAGACGCGCGTGCAAACCGTGAATACCTTGAATCTATTGGCTTTAACTGAAGGATACTTCAGATGACAAAACTGAACTGGGGTATGATCGGTGGCGGCGAAGGCAGCCAGATCGGACCGGCGCACCGCCTCGGCGCACAGGCAGATGGCAACTTTGTTCTCGCCGCCGGCGCGCTGGACGTGGACGCAGAAAAAGGGCGTGCTTATGCACAGAGCCTTGGCGTGGCCTCTGATCGCGCCTACGCCAACTGGCAGGAGATGCTCGCCGGCGAAAAGGACCGCACAGACCGTGTGGACCTGGTGACCGTTGCAACACCGAACTCCACGCATTTTGAGATCACCAAAGCGTTCCTCGAAGCGGGTTTTAACGTACTGTGCGAAAAGCCGATGACGATGACGGTGGAGGAAGGCGAGGAAATCGTGCGCGTGGCCGAAGCCTCGGGCAAGATATGCGCCGTGAATTACTGTTATTCGGCTTATCCGATGGTGCGCGAGATGCGGCATATGGTGGCCAGCGGGGACATCGGCAAAGTCCGTCTGGTTGTGACAAATTTCAGCCACGGTCACCACGGCGACGCCACCGACGCGGACAATCCCCGTGTGCGCTGGCGCTATGATCCGGCGATGGCCGGTGTGTCGGGACAGTTTGCCGACTGTGGCATTCATGCTCTGCATATGGCCGGGTTCATCGCGGGAGATGAAGTCACGTCAGTCTCCGCCGATTTCGCGTCCACCATTCCGACACGCACGCTGGAGGACGACGCCATGGTCAACTTCCGGATGTCCGGCGGGACGGTTGGCCGTCTCTGGACATCGTCCGTGGCGATCGGCCGTCAGCACGGCTTCGACATTCAGGTTTTCGGAGAAACAGGCGGTTTGCGGTGGGCATCCGAACAGCCAAACCAGGTGTTCTACACACCTGTCGGAGGGCGCACGCAGATCATGGAGAAGGGCGAGGGCAGCCTGTCGGACGAAGCAGGTCGGTTGTCCCGTGTGGCCATAGCCCACCCTGAAGGGTTCCCGCTTGCCGTGGCGAATATCTACGTCGATCTGGCCGCCGCGATCCGTGGGGAAACCCGCAGCGCCCTGCCTTCGGCCTCCGATGGCCTGCGTTCTATGGCGGCGGTTTACGCAGCTGTGGAATCAGCCGGGGCAGGCGGCACATGGGTCGACGCGCGGCCACCTATGTTTCGGTAAGGCGTTCAGTCAGCGGGGCGCAGCGTGCCCCGCTCAACAATCGAACAGGGAAAGATCCGTGCCTCAGGGTAGCGGTCCGGCTCGTCGAGCATAGCCACCATCAGCTCGATAGATGAGTTTACGATCTGGCGGATCGGCTGGTGGATGGTCGTGAGGTTTATGTTCTGCCACCCCGCCATTTCCATATCGTTCAGCCCGATCAGCCCGATATCGTCCGGCACTGACAGACCGCTGTCTGTGATCGCGGACAGCACACCGATCGACAGAACATCGTCTCCGCAGAAATAGGCTTCCGCCGGTTTCCGGCTGAGCAGCCGCAACATTTCCGCACGGCCCGCGTTGAATGAATATGCCTCAGCAAAACTGTGCGACAGAGTGAGGCCCGGGTGCTTTTCAAGCTCTCCCATAAATCCCGCGAAACGGTCCTGCGTCGATGTTGCATCTTCGGGTCCGCCCAGAAACCCGATGCGCCGGTATCCGCGCGCAATCAGGGTTCGCGCAGCCATACGGCCACATTCGACATTGTCGATGCCAACCACATGCACCTCAGGGGTCGTCGTGTGCCGTCCGAAACTGTGCACCACCGGAACCCGCGCGTCCCGGAATGCCTTGGCAAACTCCGGCGACAGGGTTGATGACGCCACCACAGCGCCGTCCACCGAATACTGACGCAGCATCCGGACCGAGGCCTCCGGATCCGTTTCATCAGACAGGTTCACAAGAAGCGGTCGCAGACCACGGTCCTGCAGCCCGCGCGTGAACAGATCAAAGACCTGCAGAAAAATCGGGTTATGAAAGTTATTCGACACCAGACCGATCAGCTTTGTGCGTCCGGTTGTCAGAGAAGACGCCAGCGCATTCGGACTGTAGCCCAGATCACGGGCGGCCTTTTCGACCTTGCGGCGCATTTTTTCCGAGACCGAAGCACCATCGGTAAAGGTTCGCGAAACAGCCGACCGGGAAACTCCCGCACGTTCAGCAACTTCTTTCAGCGTAATGGCCATAAATCAGTATTTTCCGGACCCGTCAGGTCAGTCTCTGAGCATCAGTTTGACCAACTATGAAATCTACAGTCGATTTTTGCAACCGGTTGCAAACTAAATTCGACTGTGCTTAAGTCGATTCACAGAGGTGGCACAGGCCACTCTTTTGCCATGAAAACGGTAAATCCCGGGAGGAAAAACATGACAACACTGATGAAGAAGCTGGTGCTTGCGACAGCCATCGTTGCCGCACCTTTCATGACGGCGCAGACTGCTGCGGCCGAAGGTGAAAAGTACATTCTGGTCAGCCACGCGCCTGACAGCGACACGTGGTGGAACACCATCAAGAACGGTATCGCCCTTGCAGGCGAACAGGTTGGTGCCGACGTTGAGTACCGCAACCCGCCGACCGGTGACATCGCGGACATGGCCCGCATCATCGAGCAGGCCGCTGCTTCCGGCCCCGATGGCATCATCACGACACTGGCCGACTTTGACGTGCTTAAAGGCCCGATCCAGAACGCCGTCGATCAGGGCATCGATGTGATCATCATGAACACTGGTACGCCAGAGCAGGCCCGTGAAATCGGTGCTCTGATGTACGTTGGTCAGCCGGAATATGACGCGGGCTTTGCGGCCGGCGTCCGCGCCAAAGGCGAAGGCGTGACCAACTTCCTCTGCGTGAACCACGCGATCCAGCAACCCACAGTGGGCGAACGCTGCCGCGGCTACGCGGATGGCCTGGGCATCGACCTTGGCGACGCAATGATGGACAGCGGCACCGACCCGTCGGAGATCAAGAACAAGGTTCTGGCCTATCTTTCCGCGAACCCTGACGTTGACGGTATCCTGACACTGGGCCCGGTTTCCGCCGACCCGACCATCGCGGCGCTGCAGGAAAACGGCATGGCCGGTGATATCCACTTCGGTACCTTTGACCTCGGCGAAGAAATCGTCAAAGGCATCAAGGACGGCACCATCAACTGGGGTATCGACCAGCAGCCTTTCCTGCAGGCGTATATGCCCGTTGTGATCCTGGCAAACTGGGACCGCTATGGCGTCCTGCCGGGCAACAACATCAACTCCGGCCCGGGCTTTGTGACCAAAGACGGCCTGACCAAAGTTGAAGAGTTCGCCGGCGAATACCGCTGATATCCGGACTTACGGGGCGGCCTTCTGAACAGGAGGGCCGCCCTTTTTTTCTCATTCTGCAAGCCGGGGGACACGCAATGGCAGAATCTACTGATACAGACGAGCGAATAAAGGACATATCTCCTTTGCGGCAGGCCCTGATCCGGCCCGAACTGGGCGGTATCGTCGGCACAGTCGCTGTTTTCACTCTTTTTGCCCTGTTCGCTTTTGACAGCGGTATGTTCAACAGTCAGGGGGTTCTGAACTGGACCATCGTTTCCGCCCAGTTCATGATCATCGCCGTCGGTGCCTGCCTGCTGATGATTTCCGGTGAATTTGATCTCAGCGTTGGATCCATGATCGGCTTCGCCGGCATGATGATCGCCGTATTCGGTGTGGTTCTGGCGTGGCCCATGTGGATGGCCATTATCATCACGTTCGTCATCTGCAGCGCGCTGGGTGCGCTGAACGGCTGGATCGTGGTGCGTACGGGACTGCCCAGCTTTATCGTGACGCTGGCGTTCCTGTTCATTCTGCGCGGCTTCACGATTTACATTCCCCAGACGGTCGAGCGCAAAACGATTATTGGCGGCATCCGGGATGCTGCCGAAGGTGACTGGCTTGCTCCGGTCTTTGGCGGGAAAATCGGTCAGCCTCTGTTTCAGTGGCTTGGCGACATGGGCATTATCGGTGTTTTTGAGCGCGGGTCGCGCGCCGGACAACCGGTTGTCGATGGCATTCCGATGCTGATAGTATGGGCCATCATCCTCATCGTATTTGGCCACGTCCTGCTGACGAAAACCCGCTTCGGGAACTGGATCTTTGCGTCCGGCGGCGATGCCGAAGCCGCACGCAATTCAGGTGTACCTGTGAACAAGGTCAAAATCCTGATGTTCATGTTCACCGCATTCTGCGCCACCGTTTTCGCAGTCTGCCAGGTGATGGAGTTCGGCTCCGCCGGTGCCGACCGCGGCCTCCTAAAGGAGTTTGAGGCGATCATCGCAGTGGTCATCGGCGGCGCACTGCTGACCGGTGGATACGGCTCTGTCATCGGTGCCGCGCTCGGCGCTTTGATTTTCGGTGTCGTTCAGCAGGGACTTTTCTTTGCCGGAGTGGAAAGCTCGCTGTTCCGGGTTTTCCTCGGGGTCATCCTGCTCTTTGCGGTGATTCTGAACACCTACATCCGCCGCATCATCACGGGGGAGCGCTGATATGTCAGATCCGATCATTCAGATGAAAGGCATCCAGAAGCATTTCGGCAGTGTTATTGCTCTGGCCGGTGTGTCGGTGGATGTGTTCCCGGGCGAATGTCACTGCCTGCTGGGCGACAACGGCGCGGGGAAGTCGACCTTCATCAAAACGATGTCCGGCGTGCACAAGCCCACGAGCGGTGAGATCATTTTCGAGGGCAAACCGCTCGACTTTGCCGATCCGCGTGATGCGATTTCGGCCGGTATCGCGACTGTGCACCAGCACCTGGCGATGATCCCGCTGATGTCCGTGAGCCGCAATTTCTTCATGGGCAATGAACCTCTGAAGAAAGTGGCTGGGCTGAGCTTTTTTGACCATGACTATGCCAATCGCATCACCATGGAAGAAATGCGCAAAATGGGTATCAACCTGCGCGGCCCGGATCAGGCCGTAGGCACATTGTCCGGCGGGGAACGTCAGACTGTTGCGATTGCCCGGGCCGTTCACTTCGGTGCCAAGGTGCTCATCCTCGATGAGCCGACATCGGCTCTGGGTGTCCGGCAGACGTCCAACGTGCTGGCCACGATCGACAAGGTCCGCAAGCAGGGCATCGCCGTGGTATTCATTACGCACAATGTGCGTCACGCTATGGCCGTGGGCGACCGTTTCACGGTGCTCAATCGCGGCCAGACCCTGGGAACTGCTGTAAGGGGTGAAATCACACCCGAGGAGCTTCAGGACATGATGGCGGGCGGCCAAGAAATGGCAACGCTCGAAGGCAGTCTGGGCGGCACAGTCTGAAAAAATACCCGTCGCCTCACGGGAGGCGGCGGGCATCCATCTGCGAGAGACCAGACGTAAAGTCTTCCGCAGACATCCCTGTTTCCAGAGCTTCATGAAAATACGCCTGCTGCGTCTGTTGAGCGAGGCCGCCGACGGGTGGGTCACGGTCGAGGTTCGTGGGAAATCAATACCCTTCGGCAGTTGCCGCGATCACTGCGCTGACTTCTGCAGCGGTCAACCGGCCAGCATCGGCCGCAGCCCGGACCAACGGATAAAGAGCATTACACATAGCAGTCCGGTCGAGCGTCTCCATCGCGCGCCCGAATGGTGAAGAAATCTGCAGCAGGTTAGCGAGGCGCTGGATATCGGCTGACGTATTGGCACCCGCCGCATGGAACAGCGCAGGACTGAAAAACACAGCGTCACCTTTTGCCAGCGGTAACTGAACGTAGTTCTCCTCGAAAAACGCGCGGGAATCATCCCGGCGCCAGGCAGCATACCCGGGCAGATACGCCTGCGAATTGGGCAGCAGTTTTGTTGACCCGCTTTCTATCGGCATATCGGTATGTGCAACTGCCCCCTGCAGGGTAAGAACCGGCGACAGCGCATGTACATGCGCGGGAAACGCAGCGCTGATGTCGGCAGTCTGCCTCCGAATAAAACCCAGCGCGCTGGTCAGATTGATCTTTCATGGCGTTTCCTCCCGCGCGGGAAGGCTGTGGAGTGCAAACTGCAAGTGCCGCGTCAGTCCAATGGCGGGGCACCACCATTGCGGATTGCGTTCTCAATCCAAGGTGCCAGACGCTCAGTTGCTTCTACTGCACCTGCAGGTTGCTCAAAGTTTGCCAGTTTGTCTTTCCAGACATCTGTTGCACGATCTGCAGAAGTGCGTGCCCCGGCCTCAGACCACGTACCGAAATTATTCAGGTCAGCAACAATGCTCTCGTAAAATTCCGTGTTGTAGCGCGCCATTGTGTGATCAGTCGCAAAAAAGTGCCCGCCAGGCTGGACGTCCTGCAGCGCGTCAAAGCCGATCTCTTCGGCGTCCGCCCGCGGGCGCGTGGAGAGCTCAGCGAACACCTGCAGCGCTTCAATGTCATTGATGAACTTCTCATAGCCAAAGGTCAGCCCCCCTTCCAGCCAGCCAGCCGAATGCACAATCAGTGTTCCATGGGCCAGTGATCCGCCCCACAGCCCCATGACCGTCTCCATGCTCGATTGCATGTCCGCGACGTTAGAGGCCGAACCCGATGCCGTACGCCAGGGCAACCCGATCAGCCGCGCCAGTTGCCCGCCCCCGATCTGCATCTTGATATGCTCCGGGGTGCCAAAGGCCGGTGCCCCGGATTTCATATGAACGTTCGAGCTGAACCCACCGTAGCTGACCGGCGCACCCGGCCGCGCCAGCTGGGCGAGCGTGATCCCGAAAAGGGCCTCTGCATGCTGCAGCGTCAGCGCACCTGCGGGTGTGACAGGCGCCATCGCGCCAGCAAGACAGAACGGCGTAATGACTGACATCTGACCGGCACGCGCGAAGTCGATAATTCCCTGGGCCATCGGGTTGTCGAGCATGCGCGGCGAATTTGTATTGATGATCGTCGTCACCCAGACGCCGTCTTCAAAGTCGTCGCCCGACAGACCCAGTGCGGTCTGTGTCATTTCGAACCCCTGCTCCACCTGCGCCCTGCCGCGCGAAAACAGAAAGAGCGGCTTATCCCCGAATTCCATCTGCGCGCGCATCGTCTGGTAATGCCTGAGGTGTACCGGCACATCCTGCGGCTCCGTCAAAGGCCCAAATGTATGCATAATATCATAGCTCTGGCAGAGTTTTACCGCTTCCTCAAAATCCCGCAGACTGCCAGGCCTGCGGCCGCGTTCGGCGTCATTCGCATTCGGGCAACCCACGCCCGGCATGAAGATCATCGCGCCTTGCTCATAGGTCTGTTCCCGGGCTGGATTGGCAGCGCGCAGCCGGATGGAAGACGGGGCAGTGGCCAGCGCGGCCTCGACGATGTCACGCCCCACAAAAACCATATCGTCATTATCAACTCGGGCACCGGCAGTCGCGAAAATCCTACGCGCCTCGGGCAACAGGACACGGAGCCCCAGCTCTTCGAGCACCCGCAAAGCGGTCTCGTGAATTGCCCACACCTCGTCGTCCGAAAAGACGTTCTGCGCAGGAAAGGGATGCGTCAGCTGCCTGTAGTCTGGTTTGCGCAAAACTGCCACGCCGTTTTCCCGGTTCCGGCGTCTCCGCCCCCGTGCGGGCCTTGAGGAAGATGTAGATGTCGGTGTCATACAAAGCTCTCCGGCGCGTCGTCGATAACGCTGCCGGACGCTCACACGAATGCCGGTACCTGTCTACATAAAAGTACATGTGTGTATTTTATTGGGCGATGGTCAGGTTGTGGCCCGAACCTGGTTCAGCCTTTCCACGTCAGCCTCCGCGGGTGCTTTGCCCGACAGACAATAGAGGTAATGCGCGGCACGGCTGATCCTGGTGTCCCAGTCCTCTTTCTGGTCCAGCGCATCATAACCGATCTGCGTGAAATACAGGATGCGGGCACGCACTTCGCTTTCGCCGTCCGCATATCCATACCGCCGGAACATTTCTGTCAGCGCATCAAGGCGCTGATTGTCCGACTTATCCAGCAGAGCCCGCACCGAACCGGATCTTCTGGCCCAGTCGCGGACCGCAAAATCGAGCCGCGTGTCAAAACTTCCCTTACTGATCCAGGAGGCGAAAAAGTTCACGATGGCACCGTTTATCGTATCTGCCGGCGCTTCGGCCGCATCAACAATCACCTGGGTATTTGTGCTGCGCCAGTGTTCCAGCAGGTCGTCCAGCAGATCGGCGCGGCTGTCAAAGTGCCAGTAGAAGCTCGACCGCGACGTGTCCATTTTGGCGGACAGAACCAGCACTTTCACATTTTCCTCCCCTTCCGAGATGAGAGTATCGAGTGCGATTTTTATCCAGTCGGCCTTGGTATGGCGCTTGGGTCCACGTCCACGACCGCTTTTCTTTTTTCTGCCATGCTGTGTCCCGGCGCTTGTTTCGCTGATTTACGTACAGTAGTGTACTTTCTGCAATCCTGCAGCCATACCTGTGCGTTCCGCATCGCAAGCATATCAATCGGAAAAGACTGTATGAGCAAGTACTCTGCGTTCAGAGTGATCCGGGAAGGTCTGCGAAACCAGACCGGCTGGGGCCCGGCCTGGCGCAGCCCCGGGCCGCAGGATGAATATGACATCGTGATCGTGGGCGGCGGCGGACATGGCCTTGCCACTGCGTACTATCTTGCCCGACGGCACGGTCTTCGCCGCATTGCCCTGCTCGAGAAAGGCTGGATCGGTGGAGGCAACACGGGGCGCAACACCACCGTGATACGGTCGAATTACTTCTATCCGGAAAGTGCGGCACTCTATGATCTGTCCGTCCAGCTTTACGAGGGTCTGTCGCGGGAGCTGAACTATAACGTTATGTTCTCTCAGCGGGGCATGCTGATCATCGCGCATTCCCAGCATGAGATGGAAATAGCAGCCCGAACAGTGAATGCCATGCGTCTGAATGGCGTGGATGCAGATCTGCTGGACAGGGATCAGGTCCGGAAAAAGGCACCGCTCCTGAATTATCGCCGCGACGCCCGCCTGCCCATTGAAGGGGCCGTCTGGCAGGGACGTGCGGGCACCGGCAGGCATGATGCAGTCGCCTGGGGATACGCGCGCGCCGCTGACCGGCTGGGCGTGGACATCATACAGAACTGTGAGGTTACCGGATTTGTGCTCGAAGGTGGCACCTGCAAAGGAGTGGAAACGACCCTCGGCACGATCCGCGCAAGTCGTACCGCCGTCGCTGCGGCAGGCCACGCTTCACATCTTGCTGCAATGGCGGGCTTTGACCTGCCGATTCAGTCCTATGCGTTGCAAGCGTTTGTGTCTGAACCGGTCAAACCCATTCTGGACACGGTGGCGTTCTCTCCGGCGCACGGCAGCTACGTCAGCCAATCGGACAAAGGGGGGCTGGTTATGGGCGGGGGGCTGGACCGTATTCCCTCCTATGGACAGCGAGGCAATCTGCCGGTTCAGGAAGACGTTCTGGGCGGACTGGTCGAGTACATTCCCGCAATCGCCCGGCTGAAACTGCTCCGCCACTGGGCGGGGATTGTCGATGTCACGCCAGACAGTTCACCGCTGATTGGTCCCACACCTGTGCCGGAACTGTTCATCAACTGCGGGTGGGGCACAGGAGGCTTCAAGGCGATCCCGGCGGGCGGATACCTCTTTGCCCATTGCCTGGCTGAGGGCACGCACCACGACATAAGCGCACCCTTTGATCTGAGCAGATTCACCACCAGCCGGTTGATTGACGAGGGTGCCGCATCAGGCATCGCGCACTAGGAGCGCCGGATATGCAGCAGTTTCCATGCCCTTTTTGTGGTTTGCGCGATGAACGCGAATTCTGGTTTGCCGGTGAAGCCGGAAAAACGCGGCCGGATACGACAGCCAGGGTGAGCGATGAAGACTGGGCCCGGTACCTTTATGCCCAGCGCAACACCAAAGGCGCGGTTGATGAGGCGTGGATACACCTCACCTGCCGCGAGCTGTTCATCATGCAGCGCGACAGCGTCAGCATGGAGGTTCTCGGCGTGCGCAGTCTGAGGGAGCCTGAAAAATGACCGGGCATCGCATATCCGATCCCGGCGTCACAGACCGCAGCAGGACCCTGACGTTCACGTTCGATGGACAACAATACACCGGCCATCCGGGCGATACGATCGCCTCGGCGCTTTTGGCCAACGGTGTCCGGATCATCGGGCGCAGCTTCAAATACCACCGTCCGCGCGGGCTCTGGAGTGCGTGGAGTGACGATCCCAACGGGATATTTGACGTCACACTTAACGGCGTTTCCTTCCCGAACTGCCAGGGCACCACAACACCGCTGGAAAACGGCATGGTAGTCCGTGCCGTGAATGCCTGGCCGTCAGCCCGCTTTGACATCAAAAGCGGGGTGGGGATGTTCCATCGATTTCTTGGTGCCGGGTTTTACTACAAAACCTTCATGTGGCCGGACTGGCATCTGTTTGAACCGGCGATACGGCGCATGGCGGGTCTGGGGCACCTCGAGGGAGAAACGCCTGAAGGCTTTGTGGCCGACAGGGCAGATGATCAGTGCGACGTCCTCGTGATCGGTGGCGGGGCTGCCGGGCTGTGTGCAGCGAATGCGGCCGCTGCCCGTGGGGAAGACACGGTTCTGGTCGAGGATCACCCGCAAACCGGCGGGAGCCTTTGGGCCCTCGGAACCAGCCCTGACGGTGTTCCGGCCGCAGACTGGACTGCGACACATGAGAAAGCCATTCGCTCTGCCGGCGGTCGGGTTCTGACCCGGACAACGGCGTTCGGGATTTACGACCACAACCTCGTAGGTCTTTCCCAGCAGAGGTCAGGTCAGCGCGCGCCACGCATGTGGCGAATGCGCGCCGGGCGCATCATTCTCGCGACCGGTGCCATGGACCGTCCTCTGACCTTTCCCGGAAACGACGTGCCGGGGATCATGTCTCTTGGGGGTGCCGCGGACTTTCTCGGGCGATATGGCGTTCTGGCCGGGCGATCAGTTTCCGTGCTGAGCAACCATTCGGCAGCCGATGCTGAGTGCGACCGCCTGAGCCGAGCAGGAGCGACGGTACAGCGCATTGATGCCGCGCAGGCGGAGATCACCGCAACCGGCAAACGGGGACAGGTCAGTATCCTCGACGGCGGAAAACAGCAACTTTCTGACGTTCTGCTGGTATCCGGTGGTCTCACACCTGTCGTACATCTGTGGCGCCAAGCCGGTGGCAAACTGGAATGGCACAACGGACTGTCTGCATTTGTTCCTGCTAACGGTCCCACCCGGATTGCGGTGGTGGGGGCCGCTGACGGGGTTTTTGACATGACACAGTCGCTGGAGCAGGCAGAAGCAGCAGGACGGAATACGCCCACCTACCGAAAGACCGGCCGTTTTTCGATCACACCCGTCTGGCCCGATCCCGGACGCAAAGGCCGGCAATGGATTGATTTCCAGCATGACGTCACCCTGAAAGACATCGAGGTCGCCGCGCGGGAAAACTTTTCATCTGTGGAACATCTCAAGCGGTATACGACCCTGGGCATGGCCATGGACCAGGGCAAAACATCCAACGTGACCGGACTGGCCGCCATGGCCACGCTGCGGGGCCTGTCGATCCCGGAGATCGGCACGACCACGTTCCGCCCTCCCTTCGTGCCGGTTTCCCTGTCTCTCTACAAAGGTGCCCAGACGGGGCAGCTCTTTCATCCAGTGAAACGTCTGCCGCTTGAAAACCGGCACAGGGACCACGGGGCGGCACTCGGAGAATACGGCGGCTGGCTGCGGCCTGCATGGTATGGCGACCTGCCCGGCGCGGAGGCCGCTCAGAAAGAAGCTGAAACGGCACGAACCACCGCAGGGATCTTTGATGCCTCGTCACTTGGGCGCGTCAGCGTCATGGGGCCGGATGCCGCAGGATTTCTGGACTTTATCTGTTACAACACTCTGTCTTCGCTGAAACCAAGTGCGATCAGATATGTGTTCCTTCTGACGGAACAGGGCATTGTTTTCGACGACGGCGTTGTGCTGCGCATATCCGATGAACACTTTGTGCTGTCCTGCTCCTCCGGGCACACTGACGCGGTTGTCGGAATGCTGGAGGCATGGCGGCAGGACGGAAATGACCCGGACCGGGTTTTCATTCATGACACGACGCAGACTGCCGCAACGCTGACCGTAACCGGCCCCGAGGCCCGGCGCATCGTCGGGGCATTGAATACAGGCGTTAATCTGGCCGCTGATGCCTTTCCGCATATGACCTGGCGGCCCGGTCTTTTCGACGGCAGACCACTGCGGATCGCACGTGTCAGTTTCACCGGTGACCTCAGCTTCGAACTGTCTGTCGACTGCAGCGTCGGTGACATCCTGTTGCATGAACTTCTGAGCGCTGGTGACACCCAAGGCGCCAGGTTGATCGGAGTTGAAGCACTCTCGGTGCTGCGCATGGAGAAAGGGTATATCATGACCGGCAAAGACACGGATGGTGAAACCATGCCGCATGACCTGGCTTTTTCCGAGCCGCGCACGCGCAAAAAAGCAGCCTTTGTCGGCGACCGCAGCCTGCGCAGCGCTCTGGCGGAATCCCCGGATCGCAAACAACTGACCGGCCTTCAGGTGCCGGAGGGCGCGCTGCCGCTGCCGGTCGGCGCCCATATTGTCGAGTACCGCGAAGGCAGGCGGTTTTCAGTCGGCTACGTGACATCGTCCACCTTCAGTCCCGCCCTGGGCAGGCCAGTCGCGCTTGGGTTGGTTGAGGCAGCTGCCTCCCGTACCGGGCAGATGCTGGCCGCCTGGCATATGGGCGAAGAGGTCCCCGTCATGCTGGCACCACCCACAGCCTTTGATCCGGAAGGGAGCCGGTTGGATGCGTAACGACACCGCGAACTGGAAAAAGCCGGCAGACACCCTGCAGCAGTTGAAAACGGGTTCACTGCATGTCCGCGAAGTGATGGGCATCCGGCAGACCATGGTCAGTGCACCAGCGCCACAAAAAGAAGCGCTTTCCGGAGGCCTGCCACTCATTGGCTGGCCTGAAATCGCGCCCGAGACGGATTACGCTCTTTCACTGCGGCGGGACCGCGTTCTGCGCATCGGCGGCCCGGTGCTGCAGGACGGCTGGAACAGTGATGCCCGGCTGGCAGCGTCTGATATGACAACGGGTCTTACCGTTTTCGACATCAGCGGCGCAGATGCACACGCACTTCTCAAACGCGGAGCCGCACTCGATGTCCCTAACAGTTCCGCCTCATGTGCATGGTTGTTTGCAGGTTTCCATATCCTGATCTGCCAATACCAGACTCCTGGAACCTTCCGCGTTCATGTCGCCAGAGGTCTGTCACACGCCTTCTTTGAAACGTTGTCTGCTTTTGCAGACCAGTTATCTGACGCACCCGCTCCAGCCTGAAGACCTGGCAAGGGCGTGAACAGACGGTTTTGTTAAGCCAGATCTGCGATTCTCTGCAAACATTCTCATTCGCCGCAAAATTGCCTCAATCAGAAATCTCCGGTCAGCCGAGGCCGCGAGTCGCGTTTCCCGCCAGCAAACAATGCCCTTTAAAAGCGCAAAAACCGGCGCGGTACCGCAACAGTTTCTGGTTAAAAGTGTATAAAATCATAACCATCAGGCTGAGGTAGCAATCCGCGATGGCCTCACTTTCAACAACTTTCCCGCTTACCGTTCCAACAACTGACCATCGCGGGGGCGATAGTGAAAGTGAGTTAGAGTAATGCTGCGTGCGTGCCTGAATAGTACTAGAATGAACCGGCGGAAAGCTGTTGCCAGGGTCTCTGACTTCCGCAAGGAAGAAGAAGGTACGGTGACAATTTTCGCCGCCTTCATGATCATCATGATGCTCATGGTCTGCGGTATCGCCGTTGACCTGATGCAGAACGAGATGGAGCGTACACGTGTGCAGAACACGCTGGACCGTGCGATCCTCGCGGCATCTGACCTCGATCAGCCACTTCCGGCAGATCAGGTTGTGGACGACTATTTTGCCAAAGCGGGCATGACCGAATTCCTCGATGACGTGCAGATCACACCCGGTGCGCATCTGCCTGTAACCAACTACCGGATCGTCGCCGCGACAGCGCGAACGCGCACGCCTTCTACATACATGGCGATTACCGGCGTCAATTCGCTGCCGGTATACACGTCCGGTATGGCTGAAGAAATCATTGAGAAAACAGAGATTTCCCTGGTTCTCGACATTTCGGGCTCTATGCGGTTTGACGACCGTATCAGCCGTCTGCGCGTTGCCGCGAATGAATTCCTGGAATCGGTTCTCGACGGACAGGCTGGTACAACCACCTCTATCAATATCGTGCCCTACGCCGGGCAAACCAACCCGGGACCCATTGTCTTTAACCGCGCCGGCGGCAGAAAGTTTGCTGAAACCATCACAGTAGACGGCGAAGAACAGCCCTATGGCGGCGACGTGACCAACGAGTATGTGGATGAAGATGGTGACACTCAGACTGAGACGACGTACGTGCCATACCGCGACAGGTCGTCCTGCCTTGAGTTGGGTTCCAGCGATTTCAACAACATCAATCTGCCGTCAGGCGGGTATGATCAGACCCCGCACTTCATGAACTGGGCAATTGATAACCCGACGATGGACTGGGGCTGGTGCCCGCTGAATAACACGTCCATCCAATATGCGCAGAACAATCTGGGCGAACTGAAAAAGTTCATCAATGAGATGCGCCTGCATGACGGTACGGGCACGCACTACGGTATGAAGTATGGCGTGGCGCTGCTGAACCCGACGTCGAATTCCACGATCCGCGCACTGGAAACAGCTGGTCATGTGCCGCCGCAGTTTGCTGACCGCCCGGCACCGTTCACCGATACGGATACGCGCAAGTTCGTCGTTCTGATGACTGACGGCAAAATCACGGATCAGCTGCGTCCGAAAGACGACAACCATCCGCTGAACCCGACCAAAGAACTGAATGCCCGGAAATCGGATCGCGAAAAAATCTCGTCAACCAGCAACAACGTCACCAGCTTTTACTCAATGTGTGACAAAGCAAAAGCGGAGGGCATCGTTATTTATACGATCGCGTTTGAAGCCCCCAGCGCAGGTGTAACTCAGATGCGCAACTGTGCTACTGAGGCATCCTATGCCTATACCGCACAGGGCGTTGAGATCAGAACGGTCTTCAAGGCGATCGCGCGGCAGATCAACGAACTGAGGCTGACACAATGATTTCGAGAACTCTGAATTTTCTGCGGTTCTTCCGCAAGAACGAAGACGGACAGATCGCGATCGAATTCGTGCTTCTGGTACCTATCCTGTTCACCGCGTTCATGTCTTCCGTTGAGCTCGGCATCTATTCCATGCGGCAGATGTGGCTTGACCGGGGGCTGGACATCGCGGTGCGCCAGGTTCGCGTGAATACTCAGGCTATCCCGTCACATGACGCGCTCAAAATCGTTATCTGTGAGAACGCCGGATTTATTCCTGACTGCACGGACAGCCTGAAACTGGAAATGATCGTTGTCGACCCGCGCGCTTATGTCGGCCTCGACAATACCGTTGACTGCGTAGACCGGTCGCTGCCGATCACCAGTCAGGATCCGCCAAATTACCAGACGGGTGAAGAACACGACCTCATGCTGCTGCGTGCCTGCGTCAAGTTCAATCCGATCTTCCCGACCACAGGTCTTGGGTTCCACTTTGGCAAAGACGGCGCCGGACAGGCATCCATGACGGCAACCTCGGCCTTCGTACAGGAGCCAGGCACATGATGACCCGTTTAAACTCAATCCGTCTGATGCTGAACCGCTTCCGCCGGTCCGAAGACGGTAACGTCGCCATCGAAGCGATGATCATCCTTCCGCTCGTTTTCTGGGCGTATCTCGGAATGTTCTCGATATTCGATACATACCGGCAATACACGAACAACCAAAAAGCAACCTATACGATTTCAGATATGATTTCGCGTCAGGTTTCGCCGCTGGATGACACTTTCATCGATGGCGCGCGCAGCCTGTTCGACGAGCTGACGAGAACCATCACTGAGTCGTTTCTGCGGATTTCCGTTGTCCAGTATGATACGGCATCCGGTAGCTACCAGGTGGTTTGGTCACGGGTGCGCGGGAGCGCTTTCAACAGCCTCACCAACGCCGATATCTCGGGTTGGCACGACAGACTGCCCGTGATGCCGGACGACGACCAGATCATTGTCGTCGAAACACGTACACGACACGACCCCGTGTTTGATCTGGGCCTTTCAACCCGGAACATCGACAACTTTGTCTTCACACGGCCCAGATACGCAAAGCAGCTTTGCTATGCTACGACCTGCGCAATCGTTACCCCGACGGTGGTAACACCGACAGAGATTGACTGAAGACGGGCCGCCTCCCGGTGGCCTGTTCCATTTGTCACCGGGTCCGGCCGTCAGGCGCGGGCCCGTTTTCGTGTCGGATCGACGAATGGAATGTCTGACACCGTAACCTCAAGACGTTTCATATGTCCGTCCATCATGCCGACGTGCAGTTTCGTGCCGGTTGCCGCGTGCTCAACGGAAAGACGCGCCATCGCCACGGCGGACTGAAGTGCGGGTGATCTGGTTGCAGATGTCACCACACCGACCTGCCGTTCGCCCCTGAGAACGGGGCACCCGTGTGCGGGAACATCATCGCAATCAAAGATCAGTCCGCGCAGGACCCGGCGCGGGTCTTGGCTGTTGCGCTCAAGAGCCGCCCGCCCCGAAAAATCAGATTTACGCAGATCCACCGCAAACCCGAGGCCCGCCTCGAAAGCATCAATGCCCGGCGCAAACTCAGCGCCTGCCGCTGCAAGACCGGCTTCTATTCGGATAATCTCCAGTGCCGCCGACCCCATTGGTCTGAGACCGAATTCTTCGCCCGCTTCTGTCAGCGCGTCCCAGATCGTCAGGGCATCCGCTTCCGCACAGAAAATCTCATACCCCAGCTCGCCGGTATACCCCGACCGCGTCAGCATAAAGGGAGCACCTTCCCGGTCCTTCAGGCGCGCTACCGTCGCCCCAAACCATTTTATATGCTCAAGGGCCGGCACATGCGGCTGTGTAAAGACAAGTTTGCTGAGCAGATCGCGTGACCTCGGCCCCTGAAGCGCGAGATTGGGCAGGGAATTTCTAAGATCATGCACCCGGACCTGCAGCCCTGCTTCCTTGGCCATCCGGCTGAGCCACCGGCCACTTTCCTCAGATCCACAGCACCAGCGAAAGAGTTGCGGGGCCATCCGGAAAAGCGTGCCGTCATCAATTACTTCACCGCTTTCGTCGCACAACAGGCTGTAAGTCCCGCGCCAGACAGCCAGCCGGTTCACATCTCGCGTCATCGCCTGCTGCAACAGACGTTCCGCATCCGGCCCAATGATATCAAACTTCCGCAACCCGCTCATATCCTGGAGCGTTACAGCCTCGCGGCACGCCCAGTATTCACCGGTTGTCCCATGTGCCGGGAAACTGACAGGCGTCCAGAGATCGCGGGCAGGTGCGAAGTGATCCGTCTGCGGTGCCAGTCTGGGGTGAAATGCGGATTCGTGACTGATCAGCATCGGGGCGTCCTCTTTTGGCCGATAGGCAACGGCGCGCTGAATCCTTGTCTGCGGCCGGTAGATGCGCACATGCACATCTGTGGGGTTCCAGCCGTTGATCGGATCAATGTCATCCGGGCAGGCTGTGGATACGCAGATAAGATCATCCAGCGCGGCCATGGCCACATAATCGCCGGGCCGCGAGTAGCTTTCGGCGGTCATCAGATGGTGGTGCGGATCCACCCAGGTGTTCCAGAAAAAGTTGATGGCGGGCCAGGCCGGTCGGCGGCCGACACCAAAGCCGGCGAGCGCATCAGAGATATTGTCCGAACAGTTCACATGACCCGGGAAGCCGCGTTCCTCGTAGCCACGTGCGGTGCACGCCAGCCCGAATGTATCATGCCGGCCGCAGGTGTCCTGGATCACCTGAAGCATGGGCACCATGTCCTGGTCAAAGAACTTGTCAGACAGACCTGGCCCCGGAAAAGCACGGCGCACCATACTGCGTGTGGCGGTCGCATCGATCATCAGTTCGGTCTGGCGATCCAGCCCGGATTTGCGGAAGGCCTGAAAGTCTGAACACTGCTGGCCTTCGACGTCGATGATCTGGAGCACCTCCCCGCGGCGAAGCTCATAGCTCATGGCGCTGGCCCGCGGCACAGTGAATTCTTCCCGGATGTCTCCGAGCGGTTCAGGCAGCAGCGGCCCGGTGTTGCCGGCACGCTGATGAGACACGGTAACGGTGCCACCGCTCCCCTGCTCAATGAGCTGGCGTGCAGGCGCGCCACGGATCGCCCAGACGGTACACGTCGCGCGGGCTTTCAGAACAACCGGCTCCCCGGACCAGGCAATGTCGGTGCAGTTGATGCTGCCGCTCACCGCACCACCCATGCGCTCCGTCCATCCTACCAGTGGCGCAGATGCAAAGTCGCTCAGGCCAATGCTGTCATTGCCTGACAGGCCGAGAAGCCCCCCGCGTCGCCGCCCTTCTGGTCGAACACGGCCACTGAAAGCCGGTCACCGGGCGCAAGGCTGATGCTCAGCAGGTCACCGGGCCCGACATCAAATCTGTGCAGGTCCCGCGGGCCGATCAGTATGGTGTGGAGGTTTTCCGGTGCGTTAAATCCGGGGAACCGGCGGGCACCAGAGTGCTGGCCGATGTTCGAGAACGCATGAATAGTATTCTGACCGCTCACGATCACTCTCTCCATGGACCGTCCGAAGCGGCCGTCCTCATCGTTCCTGCAAGTGGATTCTTATGTCAACTGCCGTAACGACATGTGAACGCAAAACACCGTGAAAGCATCGCGGGCGGTTCAGCTGCTGCCACGTATTTCCAGTATTCTGGCGTCAGAGCGCAGCCACTGTTCCAGGCGTTCCGGCACAACACCCTCCGGCAGACGCAGACGCCCTTTGAGCGCGCATTCCCAGACCGTAGCCACGCGCCAGCCTGCGTCCAGAAGCGCTGCGGTCTGTTGCGCGTCGCGATCCCGGTTCCGACCAATTTTCTCCCGCCAGAATTCCGGGCGCGTGGCCGGCCAACTGAACAATGCACAGTCATGCCCGTGCCAGAAACAACCATGCACAAAAACTACAGCACCATAGCGTCGCAGAACAATGTCAGGACGTCCCGGCAATGACCTGACGTGCAGCCGGTACCGGAAACCCGCAGCATGCAGGCCCCGTCGGACGGCCATCTCGGGTTTCGTGTTTTCAGCGCCGATACGCGACATGTTCCGGCTGCGCACAGCAGGGGAATGCACGTCTGCCATATGCCTCAGCTTTCGGCCATCGCCCCGGCCATACACCGCATGATATGCGGATGCATCAGGCGGGCAACGTCGGCAAACACCGGAACGGCAACCGAGTTTCCGAACTGGCGGTAAGCCTGCGTGTCAGAAACGGGAATGCGGAAATCATCCGGATACCCCATGAGCCGCGCGCACTCCCGCGGCGTCAGCCGCCGGGGGTTTTGCCCGCCACCCTGCTGCACTAGGATTTCCGAGCCGTCTTTGTAGTACCGCGCGGACAGGGTACGCGCTATGTCGTCCGGCCCCACCAGGCCAAAACCAAATCCGTTTCCGGCGGCACGGTGCCGGGCTGCATAGGCCTGCAGGTAAGACCAGAGTTTGTCCGACAAGGTGTATTTAGCAGCAACGGTTGCGGCAGCTCCCTCGGTGAATGGCGGCTCGGCAGCTTCTGTCCCGTCACCGACATGCAGCACCGAGCGCATTTTCGCAATCCCCTTTGCCGGCAGGTGCATGTCTGCGAAATCAAACCCGGTGGCATGACGAAATCCAACGATTACAATGCGCTCCCGGTGCTGCGGCAGGTAGTGCGCCGCATCAATAACCCGCGTGTGCAGAGAATATCCAAGCTCTTCGCTGAGCTTCCGGCGGATGACACCGAATGTCCGCCCGCCATCATGACTGGTAAGGTTCTTGACGTTCTCAAGCAGGAAACCCGCTGGCCGATGATATTTCAGGATACGCAGGACATCGAAGAAAAGCGTGCCCTGCGTCTCATCATCAAAACCGTGAGCCCGGCCCAGAGCATTCTTTTTAGACACTCCCGCAATGGAAAAGGGCTGGCACGGAAAACCGGCCACCAGAACATCGTGCGCCGGAATATCAGCAGCATCTACCGCTGTAATATCGCCTGCCAGTGGTCGGTTGTCGCGGTAATTTGCACTGTAGGTCTTTTGCGCAAACCGGTCCCATTCGGATGTGAAGACGCACCGCCCGCCAACACATTCCATGGCGCGACGCAGCCCACCGATACCCGCGAAGAGATCAATAAATTCAAATGTATCGCTCACAAGTCCCCACAGTCACCGCCACCCCCGGGCCAGCAGTCCCGGCATTATGCCAGGTCGCGTCAGCATGCCAAGGGCCAAGTTCAAACACTATTGCCGGTTTTCCGCATGCGCTCGTCTGAGGCACCGCAGGAACTCTTTGGTTTTCCGGTCCGGTTCCGGTTGGCGCCGTGTGATCGCTGCGAACCGGCTGACATAGGCCGAGTGCCGCGCCGCGATCGGCCGCACACTGTTACTGGCCATGAATGTCGCCGCAACATGATCGGCAAGATACCCAAGATAACACCCCGACTGAATCAACAGAGCGAGTGCCTCTTCTTCCTGAACCCGTGCCGCACGGCGCAGGCCCAGTTTCTGACCTGCAATCATGTTTGGTGAATTGAATCCGAACCCCGCGTACTTCCAGCTGCTCAGATCCGGAAGGGCATCCGGATCGGATGGCGCGTCAAACAAGGGATGCCCCCGGCCACAATAAAGCGTCATATGTTCGTCATAGAGCGGCTCATAGCTCAGCGACCCGGACTGGCGGTGGATCGGAACAACCGCCACATCCAGTGATCCGTCGACAACCTGAGCCTCCAGCACATTCGGTGCATGCAGCGCAATTTCCAGCGTGACCCCCGGTGCGGACTGGTCAAACCGGCGAATGGCATCGTCCAGATGCGCCTCGGGATTGGTTGTGGACTGATCGAAAATGCCCAGACGCAGCGTCCCGGTCAGGGTCTGGTGTATCTCGTCCACTTCGGCCTGAAACCCATCCAAAGAACCCAGCAACCGGCGCGCAGATGCCAGAACCTTCTCTCCCTCGACCGTCAGCGAGAACCCGGATGGGCCACGATTGCACAGACGCAATCCCAGCCGCTGCTCCAGATCAGCGATGTGACGCGAGATCGTTGAGCGGCCGATATTCAGCTCCAGTTCAGACGCAGCAAAGCCGCCACATTCGGTGACCGCCACAAAAATGCGTATCAACCGGATGTCGACATCACTCAGCCGTTTCAGCAGTGCACGTTTTGCCAAACCAAGGTTTCCGTTTTCTGCAACTATACCGGCTAAAGTTTCCCCTTATCAAACGAGAATAAAGGTATAGGCTGCCTGTGAGGAGTTCCAGGGACCTACGCTCCCGGACATGCTCAAAAAACAAGCTCTGTGCGGGCAGAACAGCCGCAAAATCAGCAGAGAAGCCAACAAGGAGACTGTAATGGCAATTGAACCGCCACTTATGGATCTGCCGATCAAAACCGCCGATCAGGGGTTTTATCGGGGGTTCAGCGTAAACGTAACCGTCGTAAGTAAAATCATCATCAGTGTTCTGGTGGTCTGGTGCATTGTCTGGCCCACACAGGCCGGCAGGGTCCTTGGCGACTGGAACACGGCGATCCTCGCCCAGTTCGCTGCCTGGTACATCTGGGTTGTGACAGCCTTTGTGATTGTCTGCATCGGGCTGGCGCTCTGGCCGACGGCAGGCAGACTCAATCTTGGAGTTGAAGGCGAGAAGCCCGAGTTCTCGAATTTTTCATGGTTTTCCATGATGTTCGGCGCCGGTATCGGCGTTGGCATGCTGACCTGGGCCGTGGCAGAACCTGTCGCCCACTTCAAAAACAACCCATCGGTTATTCAGGGACTGACCACAGCGCTTGACGCCGACAATGTGCGGACGGCCTATGTCTGGTCATACCTGCACTGGGGGCTTGGGGCGTGGGCCTGCTATGCCGTCGCGGGGCTCGCGCTCGCGTTCTTCAGTTACAGACGCGGTCTGCCTCTGACGATCCGGTCATCGCTGACACCACTCTTTGGCAAATCCCTTTCGGGTACAGTCGGACACATCATTGATATTGTGGCCGTTGTTGCGACCATTCTTGGTGTGGCGCAAACCCTTGGGTTCGGCGTTGAGCAGTTTGTTGCGGGTCTGACACGGATTGGTTTCAGCGGTCTGGCGCTCGAAGACGGTTCTGCAACGACACTTGGTATTGTTGTGGCGCTGGCGGTCATCATGGGGGCGTCCACACTGTCGGCGCTGTCTGGTGTCGGCAAGGGCATCAAATGGCTGTCTAACATCAACATGGTTCTGTCGATCTTCCTGCTGGGATTCTTCATCATCTTTGGGGCAACCTGGTTCGGAGCGTCTGCGTTCTTTATCGGCATCTGGGACTATCTGGTCGCTCTGCCGTGGCTGAGCTTCAACGTGTATGCCTCTGACGGTGTCGAAGGATCCGAAGCCTTCCTGCTCACACAGTGGCAGGGCTGGTGGCCGGTCTTTTACTGGGCCTGGTGGATCGCATTTGCTCCTTTCGTAGGACTGTTCCTTGCGCGTATTTCGCGGGGCCGCAGCATCCGTGAATTCGTACTGGGTGCAATGATCGTTCCATCGCTGATGTGCTTTGTCTGGTTTGCGTGGGCCGGTGGCACAGCGATCGATCTGGAGCTGAACGGCGAAGCCAACGGACTGATCCTTGACGCCGCCAACGGTGACAAGATCTTTGCGATGACCGAATTCATGCTGGCACCGATTGCCGAATTCCTGGCATGGGGCATGGCGGTAATCATCGTGGTCCTGCTGATGACGTTCCTCGTCACTTCCGCTGACTCCGCGGTGCTGATCGTGAACACCATCAACGCTGCAGGCGACGAAGGCCCGAAGGCACGTCCGCACATCCTGTTCTGGGGTGGCGCGCTGGCTCTTGTGGTCGGTGGTCTGCTGATCTCCGGTGGCACCGGTGCTATCCAGACAGCGATGGTTATCGGCGCTCTACCGTTCTCCATTGTGATGGCGCTGATGTGTATCGCTCTGATCAAGGCGATCTGGAACGATGGCCGCCGCGAGGCCGCCGGCGTTCAGACAACCAACGAAGAGCTTGCTTCGCCAGCTGAGTAAGCTGACGACCAATACAATAGTACAAAAGGCCCGGAGTTTCCTCCGGGCCTTTTTTCATTCAATGGATGAACTCAGGAAGTGCCGCCCTGCCGGAGCTGATAACCGGTTTCGATTTTCAGAGGACTGTCGCCGGCTTCACCTGCCAGAACACGACTGATCGTATTGCCTGCCGCCACACCAATATCAAAGGCAAAAACATCAACGGTTGTGAGCGCGGGATAAGCCACGGCGGCAATCTCGAACGCCCCAAAACCGGTAATCGCCAGGTCATCAGGCACCACTACACCGCGGCGCTGGCAGGCCGATAATGCACCGAATGCCACGGTATCCGAGACACAGATCAGCGCATCGTAGTCCGAAATGCGCGCGGCCAGAGCGTCCACGGCGCGCGCACCTTCGGTCATGGAAACAGGCGCCGGGCCGATGCTGATCACATCCACCGGACGAAGGCCGTGCCTGTCGGCAGCCGCGCTGACGCCCCGGCAACGCTCGGCCCCGCGACGGTCACTGTCACCCTCGGCCCCGAGAAACGCGAACCGGCGGCGCCCGGAAGCAGCCAGCTGATCAACAACCCCCGCCATGACATCCGCATTGGAAAATCCGACCGTATGCCCGATCGGATCCGCCGGCAGATCCCACATCTCAACTACAGGAATGTCACGGGCACTCAACAGTTCCCGGGTACCCTGCGAGTGGTTCCCGCCTGTCAGAATGAGCGCTTCGGGTTTGCGTTCCAGCAGCTGACGGACAATGCGTTCTTCTTCTTCGACCGAATAATTGGTGCTGCCCAACAGCACCTGCAGCCCCGTCTGCGCCAGCGTTTCGGTCAGTCCACGGTGCGTTGCCGCGAAGTTGGCATTGTCGATGGAAGGCAGCGTAACGGCAACAAACCCACTTTTTTGCGCGCGAAAGGCCTGAGCCGTTGTGTCATAGACATACCCCAGCCGGCTGGCGGCGGCCCGGATAGTGTCGCGGGTCCGCTGGCTGACCGTTCCGTCACCGCGCAGCGCGCGAGACACGGTCATAGGCGAAACACCTACTTCGCGCGCGACGTCGCGCATGGTGACACGCGATGTCATCTGCACACTCCGAACAGAAGCTGGTCTGACCTCAAACGCTGATCTCCTCTCCTGCACCACGGAAAAACTCCATGACAGCGGCCTGATCCTCGCCCCCGAGACCCGCGGCGGTCAACATCCTGTGGATCTCAGCACACAGCGCGGTCATCGGCATCGACGTGCCCGTGGATCTCGCAAGGTCCTGCACTGCGTTCAGATCCTTGACCATATTGTCGATCCGGCCCGTGCGGCGATAGTCCCGCGTCGCAAACCGTGGCAGATATTCCTGCAACAAAGCGCTGTCTGCACGCCCCCCTTGAGCGCGAGAGGAATTTTTTCGGCATCCACGCCCGCGTCCTGCGCGAGCTGGGTCGCCTCAGCGACCGCCAGAAATCCGAGGCCGCAGAGCACCTGATTGATCAGTTTGGTTGTCTGTCCGGCGCCGGACGGTCCCATATGCGTGTAATTGGCCGCGACGTGCCGCAGTGCACGATGCGCTTTTTCGACGGCATCCGCCTCGCCGCCGGCCATCAGGGTCAGCTCGCCGGTCAGCGCTTTGGGCGCACCTCCGGAAAGCGGACTGTCCACCCACATCAGACCTTTCTCAGCCGCCCGGGCCGCGAGATCCCGCGTCGCATCCGGCGCAATGGACGACATGTCGATGATTACCGTACCGGGACGCGCGCCTTCTGCGATGCCACCCGCCCCAAAAGCGGCGATTTCGACAATATGGGCAGCATTCAGGCTGGTAATCACAAAATCCGCGTTTT
Organism: Roseobacter sp. S87; assembly: GCF_055693285.1. Next base: position 3,831,486 of record NZ_JBVFTR010000004.1, on the reverse strand, counting down.
TGGCTGCTTCGGCAGCACTGGGTGCTGCAACACCGCCCTTTCCGACCAAAGCCGAAACTTTTTCAGCATCGAGATCAAAGACAGCAAGCTGGTTGCCCGTTTCCAGCAGACGTGTACCGATCGCACCGCCCATTGCCCCCGCACCAATCAGTGCAATCCGTTCACTCATACTCATTCTCCGGTTCTGAAATTGATTGTCAGACGTCCGCACCGACTGCGGCCAGGGCCGCGCCTGCGACGGCAAGATCCTGGTCAGGGCTTCCTGACCCGACGCCGATACCGCCAAGCAGCGCGCCGTGGATCCGGATCGGCAGACCGCCACCAAGTCCGGTCATCTCGCCTTCTGTTGCCGCAGCAATCGCGGGGCGCACGGCCTCCGGAATGCCTGTGGTTGGTCCGCCTGTGGATGCCGCCGTGCGTGCCTTTGACCGCGCGCTTTTGCGGCTGAGAAATTTGGCGCCGATCATACGGATTTCACCCAGCAGTTCGCCACTGGCGTCCACAATGACAATGCACTGCGGCTGGCCGATTTCCTCCGCCTTGCTGACCGCAGCCTGAAGCATGGCCAGCACGCCGGTGTGGGTCAGTACACTGCTGCTTCGGGTGAACTCCATCAGCGGGCCCCGTTCACGTTAAGATAAACCGAGTACAGCGACGTTGTTCCGCAAATGAACAGCCGGTTGAGCTTGGGTCCACCAAAACAGACATTCGCCACCATCTCTGGGATATGCACTTTGCCAATCAGCTCGCCCTGTGCATTCAGGCAATGCACGCCATCTGCAGCAGAAGTCCAGATCCGGCCATCCCTGTCGAACCGGAACCCGTCAAAAACACCCTCGGTACATTCGGCGATGACCCCGCCCTCCAACAGGGTATTATCCGCGGACACGTTGTGCCGCCGGATGTGTCTGGGTCCATCTGCATCATGCGTAATGCCCGTGTCCGCAATGAACAGTGCGCTTTCGTCCGGCGAGAAAGCCAGACCATTTGGTTTGACATAATCGTCGGCAACGATGCGGATGTTGCCGGTTTCGGGATCAACACAATAGACATGGCAGGCACCGATTTCACTCTCGGCGCGGTCACCCTCGTAGTCCATCATGATGCCGTAGGAGGGATCAGTGAACCAGATTGTGCCGTCCGATTTCACCACAACATCATTGGGTGAATTCAGACGCTTTCCCTCAAAACTGTCGGCGATGACAGTGATACTGCCATCATGTTCTGTGCGCGTCACGCGCCGCGCAAGATGTTCGCAGGACACCATGCGCCCCTGCCCATCTATAGTGTTGCCGTTTGAGTTGTTGGAAGGTTGTCGGAACACCGAAACCGACCCGTCGGTTTCGTCCCAGCGCATCATCCGGTTGTTCGGAATGTCGGACCAGACAAGATAGCGGCCTGCGGCGAACCAGACCGGCCCCTCCGACCAGCGCGCGCCTGTCCAGAGACGTTCGACCCGTGCGTGCCCGATCAGGCAGCTGCCAAATTCCGGCGCCAGCTCTTCAAAACCTGTGCCCTCAATCACCCCGAACATTTCCGTATTCTCCTTTGACCGCAGAGCGGTACCGTCGCTCCTGCGGGTACCGATACAGTAAAACAGGCGCCGGTGCGACCGGCGCCTGTTGTTGTCTCAGCGGTCGAGTGCACCGACGCCTGAGAAGCGGAAAGCTTCCTTTTCCAGAGCGTTGAGTTCATCCGCGCTCATCTGATCATGCGCCACGGTAATGCGGCCCAGGAAGACAAACGGAAGGTCACCGGCACGGTCTTCCATGTCTGCTTTGATTGCTTCAGCTGTTGCGGCACCCACATCGTCGCCCATGCGCATAGGTGTGGCATCCAGTTCACCGCGGCGGATGGCGTCCAGTTCAAGACCCGTTCCGCCCCAGCCCGTGGAGAAGATTTCCTTTTCCTTACCAACAGACACCTGTGCCTCAACCGAGCCCATCGCCATCGCGGTATTTGCATTATGGATGATCTTAGCTTCGGGATAGGACTGCAGGATCAGCGACGTACCGGCGAAACCGCCTTCACGCTGATATTCACCATAGTGCTCGTACACGGTGGTCCAGCCCGCTTTTTCTTCGACGCATGCTTTGAAATCACCGGAACGCTGGTTGTCTGTAATGCCCGGGATCCCGCGGTTCATCGCCATTGTGACACCTTCACCCAGACGCCCGATCATGTAGTCACACATGGTCAGGGCACCGGCAGCGGACGAAAAGTCAAACCAGGCTGCGGGCTGATGCTCAAGCTCTTTGAGCGGTGTATGGAAGGCCCAGACATACGTAGTCAGATCGTCGGTTTCTGCAGCCAGCTTTGAGATGTTGTCCGCCTGGATCGCCAGCTCGGACGGGCCAAAGATAACATAGTCATAGATGTCTTTATCGAGGACCACCTGGTTGGCATAGGTTGTCTGCAGCGAATGCTCGATCTGACGTGACGCGAATTCAGTGGTTTCATACTGAATGCCGAGCTCATCGAGACGCTTGGTCATCGCCAGATAGTTACGCGCCCAGAAGTCAGAGGTATCAGACGACGGATAGATCAGAGCAATCTGGATCGGCGCGTCCTGCGAACCGGAGAACTTCACCGCTTCGCTGCCAACAACGGCCTGCATCGCTTCGAGCTTGCCTTCTGCATTCACCTCATCGGGCACCCAGTAATCGCGGTCCGCAATGTCAGGCAGTTCCTTGAGCGGCAGTGTGGCATGGCCATCCGCGAAGGCCATTGTGCCAAAGGCAACCGACGCGGCCAGAATTGTAGTTGTCATAAGTTTCATTTGATTTCCTCCCATTGGAAAATTTGTGCACCGGGGCCGGCTTCAGTTGCTGCCGCCCCCGGCATCACCTCTTTGTGCCGTCAACCGCTGGGCGCGGTCTCACCGGCAAAAATTCCACCGATTGCCAGCAGTGCAATCAGCAGGCCAATCAGCAGCGCGGAGAACCGCACAAGCTTCTGGCCTTCAGCTGTTTTGAGATCAGCAAACCAGCCGCCCGAGCCGTCTCGGTCCTTTTTCTGGATCCAGGCATAGAGAGCGACGGAGCTGATGATCACGAAGCCGGACGCCACGGGCTGCCAGAAAAACTCGATCCGCAGCGTGACGAGCGCGTTCAGCATCATCGCCAGCAGCAACACGCCCGAGAACGACCCGATGATCGACGCGCGCCCACCGAACAGGGACGTACCACCCACAACCACCGCCGCAATGACGTGCAGGTTGAAGAAGGGCGCCATGGTTGCCTGAATGGCGTTCTGCTTGCCGGTCAGCATCAGCCCTGCCAGCGCCGCACAGGCACCGCAAAGGACATAGGCATAGACCTTATGGCGTTTCACCCCGATGCCGGTCAGTTCCGCAGATTCCGGGCTCGACCCGATAGCGACCGTGTAACGGCCAAAGTGTGTCCGCTTCAGAATGTAGTACCCGGCAATCATCGTCAGCATGCCGATGACGGCAGGCGTCGGAATAAAGAAAGGCGTCTGCCCCCGGCCCATTTCTGTCAGCACATCCGGAAAGCGCGCGAGAACCAGACCCTTGGCCAGCAAGAGTGCCAGGCCTTTGTAGACAAGGTCCATCGCCAGCGTACCGATGAGGTCAGGCACATTGAACCGTGTGATCACCAGTCCGTTGATCAGCCCGAGCAGTGCCCCGATGGTCAGCGCAATCGGAATGCCGACATAGATCGAAAACCCGAACTGTTTGACCAGAAAGGCCATGATAATGGCCGACAGCACCGCGACCGATCCGACGGACAGGTCAATACCGCGCTGGGTGATGACAAAGGTCATCGCCATGGCCATCGGCATGTAAAGCGCGGCGTCCTGAAGGATAAGCTCCAGGTTGCTGATCCGGAAAAACCGTTCCGGCGACGCTATGGCCATGAACAGGAAGATGGCAAAGATCATCGCCATCGGCGCAATTACCGCCATGTAAGGCTCAAGCCGTTCAGTCAGCGGTGTCTTTTCGTTTGTCGCAACTGCGGTATTCATGCCGCGTCCTCCTTGGCACCAACGATCATGCCCAGAACTTCCTGGGTTGAGCTTTCGGCAGTGAGTGCTACTCCGACACACTGACCACGGCGCTGAACGTGAACTCGGTCTGCCACTTCGAAAACGTCATCCAGTGAGTGACTGATCAGGATCACAGCGAGGCCCTGTTCCTTGAGTGATTTGATCAGTTTCAGCGTCCGCGCAGTTTCCTGCGGCCCAAGCGCAGCAGTCGGTTCATCCATGACCAGCACCCGCAGTCCCTCGTGGTATACCGCCCGGGCGATCGCTACGGCCTGACGCTGACCACCTGACAGGCTGTCGGTCTGCACATCCAGCGACCTCAGTCGCACGCCAAGACGCTCCATCAGAACCCTTTCGGTTTCCGAGCGCATCCTTTTGTTGTCCAGCACTGTGATGCCGAACACCTTTTTGGTCAGCTCATTGCCCAGAAACATGTTGGCCGCCGGATCAAGGTGATCTGCCAGTGCCAACGTCTGGTACACCGCGTCGATGCCTGCTTTCGCAGCGTCTGCATGGTTCGAGAATTCGGCCTTTTCGCCATCGATGTGGATTGAGCCCTCTGTGGGTTGATAAACACCGGTCAGGACTTTGATCAGCGTCGATTTGCCAGCGCCGTTGTCGCCAACGATCGCAAGCACCTCTCCGGCATAGGCGGTCAGGTCGACGTCAGAGAGCGCCGTGACACCACCAAACCGTTTGGTGATCCCGCGCATTTCGACCAGGGGGGTGTCTGCCATTGCAGCCTCCGCTTGATGAATGAATGGAAAAAAGAGGCGGCAGGCAAATGGTGACACCCGCCGCCTCAGGGAGAATTACTTACCCCAGATCGCGGAGTAGGACTCGCGGTAAGGGCTGTCAGGATCGAACGCATTGCTGTCGCCCAGCTTGGCCAGGCCTTCCTGCGTTACCAGCGCCGGAGCGGTGACATAGCCGGAGCACGCCTCGCCCTGGATGGCACGGTTCAGCTCGTCAACGAGTTGCCAGCCCTGCAGGTTCAGCGGTTCCGCCACAGTGATCGCCTGGTACTGCGCACCGCGGATCCGCTGGAATGCAGCCTCAGAACCGTCCCCCGCAGACCCTGCCTTCGGAGAACCGGACCCCTGGATGCCAGCGGCTGCAAGTGCCGGGCCCATGAAGTCAAAATACAGATCGTTGATGGCCAGCGCATGCGTCCAGCTGGAGCCGTATTTCTGCAGCAGGCTGGTTGTCAGTGGCCCCATGCGGGTCGACGTGTCAGCAATCGGCGTATCGACATATTCCAGGACCTTGCCGCCGTTCGCTTCGATCGTCTCTTTGATCCGATCAGCTTTGTCGATGGCGATCTGGTAGGTGCTGTCCGTAAAGATCACCACGCCAATTTCTTCGCCACCGTCTTCGAGCGCCCACTCAGCAGCAACCTCAGACACTGTCATGGCGTCGGTCGAGACATTCGCGAAAATGCCACCCGGCGCGTCGCAGCCGATCTTGGGTCCGGAGTGCCATGCCACCATCGGAATGTTCGCCGCAACAACACCTTCGAGCGCTGCCTGCTGTTCGACAGCATCAAACCCGTTGATGATCAGACCATCAGGCTGCAGCGCAAGCGCCTGACCGATAGCCGCTGTACGGCCCTGGACTGACCCTGCGCCATCAAGGACGCGCACGTCCCATCCGATCGCTTCCGCAGCTTCTTCGACACCGTTTGTTACGCCAAGAATGCCGCCGTTTTTCAGATCGCCCGCGAGCACGACGATGGTTTTGTCAGCTGCAGCAGCCGGGCCGGATGTGGGACCATCGAATGCGGTCTCTGCTGTGACCGGCATGCCGAGCCCTGCCATCAGAGCTGTTGCTGCCATTGTATTCAGGAATGTTCTTTTCAGCATAGTTTCCTCCCAGAAGCTGAATGGATTTTATTTCTTTGCAGCGCCCTTTCGGCGCTGCGCGTAGCCCGCGATGCCAATGGCCACGAGCAGGGTGACCCCGTTGAAGAGTGGTTCTACCCAGAAAGAGCCGCCGAACTGCTGAATGCCGGAAATGCCGACCGCAAGGATCGCGACACCCACGATTGTGCCCCAGACGTTGACCCGGCCTGGTTTGATTGTCGTTGATCCGAGGAATGCGCCGACAAGAGCCGGCAGCAGGAACTCAAGGCCCACAGAGGCCTGACCAATCCGCAGTTTGGACGCCAGCAGAACACCCGCCAGAGCCGTCATTGTGCCCGAGGTCGCAAAAGCTGCGATCACGTATTTCCGTGTGGGGATACCATTGAGCTGAGCCGCGCGCTGGTTGGCCCCGATTGCATAAAGATAGCGGCCAACGGGTGTGTATTCGAGCACGATCCACATGATCAGCGTGATCGCGATCAGATAATAACCGGTGATCGGGATGCCCATGACAAAGGTCGTGCTGAGCGCGTAAAAGCCGTCAGGCAACACGCCGACCATCTGGCGGCCGCCGGTGTGCCAGAGCGCAAGGGCGTAAAGCACAGTGCCCGTGCCCAGGGTAGCAATGAAGCTGTCAATCCGGGCCACTTCGACCAGAAGACCGTTCAGAAACCCGGACAACGCACCCAGCATCAGAACAATTGCAACGGCCATCGGCCAGGGCAGGCCCAGCATGGTCTGCAGGCTGATCGCCAGAATGTGCCACAGCACGATACCGTATCCGACGGTCAGATCGATCCGGCCCGCAGCCATCGGGATCATCGCGCCAAGCGACAGCAGAGCAATGATTGCTTTGTCCGAGATAATCGCCCGCAGGTTCAGCATCGTCGGGAAGGTGTTCGGCAGAAGAACCGAGAACAGCAGAATCAGCAGGCCGGTCAGAATGACGAGGCCATAGACCGGCAGGAGGCGCATCAGGCGTTTGCCGGTGCTCAGATCGTTCATTTCCGCGCGGGTCGGTTCAAGTGCCCCGGATTCAAGCGATTGCATTGGTATGCTCCTCCCCGGAGGCGATATTCCCGGCCGAAGCCGACTGGATCAGGTTTTCGGTGGTCAGGCGGCTGCCGGAAAGCTCGTCAACGATCGCGCCCTGGCTGAAGACAATTGCCCGGTGGCAGATGGTCGCTATCTCCTCAAAGTCGGTGGAGACAACAAGGATCCCGATACCTTCTGCAAGAGCACGGTTCAGCAACGCATAGATTTCTGCTTTGGCCCCCACATCGACACCCGCTGTCGGGTCCTCGCAAAGAAGCAGTCTGCGTTTGGTCGCAAGCCAGCGGCCAATGACAACTTTCTGCTGGTTGCCGCCCGACAGCGCTTCGATGGCAAGTGTCGGGTCATTGGGCGACAGGCCAAGATCATCGCCGATTTCCGAGGCCTGTTCCGCCTCGCGCGCGGGCATCATCAGGCTCAGCAGGCCCCGGCCGAGAGCCGCTGGGTTCAGAAACGTATTTTCGCGGATCGTGAGATTCATCGCAACGGATTCTTCGGTACGGTCCCTTGCGACCAGGCCAATCCCGGAATTCAGCGCAGCCTGCGGGCTGGCCAGATCAGGCGTCTCACCGTTCAGTGTTACTGCCCCGGTATGCTGCTCCAGCCCGAAAAGGGCCCGCGAAATATCCTCGTGACCCGCGCCGCGCAAACCCACGAGACCGACAATTTCATTCCGCTTGAGCGTAAACGAAAGCGGGCCGACCTCGCCGACACTGACGTCCTGCAACTTCAGAATGTCCTGCCCCGGCGCGTCTTCTGATTTCAGCGTGGCGCGTGTTTTGCGGCCAACAATCTTTTGAACCAGTTCTTCGGGCGTTGTGTGCGCGATGCTGCGCACGCCAACCATGGCACCGTCCCGCAGAACAGCGACCCGGTCCGCAATCTGGAAAATTTCATCAAGACGGTGGCTGACGTAAATCATGCCAACGCCACGTTCCCGCAGCGGGCGCAGCGCCTCAAAAAGACGTCCGACCTCATCCGCTGGCAGCGACGCGGTTGGCTCATCAAGTACGAGAAACTCGCTGTCGACGGCCAGCGCGCGCGCAATCGCGACAAGCGATTTTTCAGTACGGGTCAGATCTTCAACCCGTGTCGTGGGATCAAACGTGCAATCAACCTTCAGAAGCGCTTCAGCCGCAAAGGATTCGACCTGCGCCCAGCGGATCATTCCGCCCTTGCGGGAGTAACCCAGCGCCAGAGCGATATTCTCAGCGACGGTCATCCACTCGATGAGGCCAAGATCCTGATGGATGAACGCAACCTTTTGCCGCTCACCGAAACCGGCCGGCCGGTGTGTATAGGGCACACCGTCAATGAGCACCTGACCCGCGTCCGGAGAGTGGATACCACCGAGCACTTTGATCAGCGTGGATTTACCCGCACCGTTCTCACCCAGCAACGCCACGATTTCGCCGCGGCCGACCGACAAAGACACATCCCGCAGCGCATATGTACCGCCGAAATGCTTGTCGATGCTGTCAAAGAACAGACCCTGTTGCAGGTGCTCTGCCATGTTTCCTCCCCATGCGGCTGTTGCCACATCACCGGTCACAGGAGACTTGATGAAAAATCGCGTTACCCGTAACGTAGGCCTATCGTCGGCTTGAAGCGCCGGGGAAGTCAAGAAAAAAGTTACCGGTAACGCAACTCGGGGTAGAATGGCAGATAAACCAAATAAAAACAACAAGGTAAGCCTCGCAGAAGTCGCCCGCGCGGCCGGTGTTTCGAAGATGACCGCGAGCCGGGTGCTGCGCAGCGAAGGTGGCTATTCTGAAAAGACGCGCGTCAGGGTGATGACCCAGGTTGACCAGCTCGGCTACCTTCCGAATCGTCTCGCGACCGTTTTCGCGGGCGACCAGTCATCGACTTTTGTCGGCGTTTCTATTCCTGATCTGGGCAATGAGGTCTTTGCGCAGGTGCTCGAAGCGATTGACCGGAAGCTTGGAAGTTTCGGACATCAGACCGTTCTGGGTCTGACGCAGCACACCCACGAGGAAGAAGAAAACTGGATCCGCACGGTTCTGTCCTGGCAGCCTGCCGGACTGATCCTGACCGGGCGGTACCATTCCGTGCGGGCGCTCGAGATGCTGCGCAATTCCGGTGTGCCCGTCGTCGAAATCTGGGATCTGAACTCCAGCCCCCTCGATATGAGCGTTGGTATCAACCATTTCGACTGTGGTTTCGAGATGGGACGGTTCCTGATCAGCTGCGGCTACCGCTCGCTGGGCTTTGTGGGCACATCGCATGACACCGCGAATGCCGCAACCGCGCGTCTGGAAGGATTCACCAAAGCGGTTGAGGATGGCGGCGGCCAGGTTGTCCGCCAGCTGTGCCTGCACGACACTGCGGCGTTCTACCCGGGGTTTTATGGAACAGAGCAGCTTCTTGCCTCTCAGCGCAATGTCGAGTGTGTTTTCTACCAGAACGATTCAATGGCCTTTGGCGGCCTGCAGTATTGTGACCAGCGCGGCATGCGCGTGCCCGAGGATATCGGCATCGCCGGGTGGGGCGACCTGCCGGTGGCCTCGGTTCTCAAAAAGCGTCTGACCTCTATGCATGTGCCCCATCTGAAACTGGGGCAGGCAGCCGCAGAGCTGATGATCGCCCGCCTGTCGGGCGAACCGGTGCCGAACACACGGGACATCGGATACCGGCTTATCCCTGGCTCAACCGTACTTCAGCGGCGGTAACGGTCTTCTGCCTCATAGTAGGCATCGAAACCCACGCGCCGGCGTAATTCGTCAAAAGGCATCAGACCCCCTGTGTGGTCCACCCCCGCCTTCAGCGCCTGCAGCGTGTCACACATCGCCCGCATCGCCGCCGAAAGGCACGCCAGAGGGTAGGCCGCAATTGCGAACCCCATTTCTTCCAGCTCCGCCGGTGGCAGTACAGGTGTCTTCCCGCCCTCCAGCATGTTGGCCACGGTGGGCACCGGGACCTCGGCGCATATCGTACGCATTTCCTCTTTGCTGAAGGGCTCTTCGACAAAGACGATATCCGCGCCAAGTTCCGCGAACACCTGCGCCCGGGCAATAGCTTCTGACAGACCAAGGTCCCGGCGTGCGTCCGTGCGGGCCTTGATCAGGATGTCTGCCCTGGCGCGTGCCGCAGTTGCGGCCCGGATCCGGTCAAATGCTTCCTCCCGGTCCACCACAGCCTTTCGCGCGGTGTGTCCGCAGCGCTTGGGGGACAGCTGATCCTCAATCATGACACCGGCACATCCCGCGCGCGCAAACCCCTCCACTGTGCGTTCCACGTTCATCGGATTGCCATACCCGGTGTCGCCGTCGACCATCATCGGGATTGAGATCCCTTCCATCACGTTGCGCGCCTGGTCCAGCACCTCACCATAGCTCATCAAACCAACGTCCGGCGCACCGATCCTGCTGACCGAGGCAGAAAATCCGGACAAAAAGGTCAGATCAAACCCGCTTTGTTCGACAAGACGCGCGGATATGCCGTCAAAGCAGCAGGGCATCATGATCATGCCCTCCCCGGACAATAATTGTCTCAGGCGGTCGGCCTGGCGGTTCGGCAACTGATCGGACACGATAACTCTCCTGTTCTTCCCGGCCCGTGGCCCCGTTTGACACGAAGCCCCGGCCCTCTGACTCTGTCAGTTTTTCCAACCGCTGTCAGCGCCCCATCAGCGCAGCCGGATACGGGGTGCGGGCACTTTACATTGCCGCAGGTTCTGAAGGATTGTGCGCGCATGACATCACCCGAACACCCCGCCAGTCTGTCACCTGAAACACCCATGAAGCCAGGCATTGATGGGCCGGACTACGATCCGGAAGCTCATGGAACCGGCATCGTGCATATTGGCCCCGGCGCTTTTCACCGCGCGCACCAGGCCGTTTTCACCGATGATGTACTTGCCAGACATGGCGGCGACTGGCGCATCTGTGGTATCAGCCTGCGCAGTACCGAAAGCGTCGATGCGCTGAACCGTCAGGAGGGCCGTTACAGCCTGGAGATCAGGGGACAGAACGGCACAGACCGCCGGGTCATCGGCAGCATTTCCGGCGCACTTGCCGCCGCGCGGGGCATTGAGCCAGTGCTGGATATGCTGGCGGCACCGTCCACGCGCATTGTCAGCCTGACGGTAACCGAAAAAGCCTATGGCATCCTGCGCGGGACCGGCACAGTGGACCGCAACCATCCCGCGATTTCAGCAGATCTCGCCCGCCCGGATGCGCCGGAAGGTGTCGTGGGTCTGATCGTGGCCGGTCTTGCACGGCGCAAGGCTGCGGGACTGCCCCCCTACACCGTTCTGTGTTGCGACAACCTGCCGTCAAACGGGGCACTGCTGCGCGCCGGGGTGCTTGATTTTGCCGCCGCATGTGACGCAGGTCTGGCGGCGTGGATCGCGGAGTATGGCGCTTTTCCCTCCACAATGGTGGATCGCATCACGCCGGCGGCAACGCCCGAACTGCTTGACCGGACAGAAAGCGCCCTCGGCGCAAGGGACGCCGCCGTCGTCGAAACAGAGCCTTTCAGCCAGTGGGTTGTGGAAGACGCCTTCTGCAACGGCCGTCCGCGCTGGGAAGATGCGGGGGTGCTTTTTGTGCCGGATGTCGCACCCTATGAGAAAATGAAGCTCCGGATGCTGAACGGGACGCATTCGCTGATTGCCTATGCCGGATTTCTCTGTGGTCACACCTATGTGCGGGACGTGATGGCAGATGCAGCCCTGAACCGGCTGGCAACGGATCATATGCGGTCTGCGGCTGGCACCCTGCCGCACCTCGCAGCGGTTGATTTTGATGACTACGCGCGCGCCTTGCAGGCCAGGTTTGAAAACCCTGCGATTGCGCATGAGACCTATCAAATTGCGATGGATGGCAGCCAGAAAATGCCACAGCGAATCTTTGAACCGGCCATGGAAGCACTGGGCACGGATCAGGACGCCGGGACCTTTGCCATCGCAACGGCGGCGTGGATGCGGTACTGCGCCGGGACTGTCGATGGTCGCACCTTTGCACTGCGTGACCCTCTTGAAGCGGACATCCGTGCAGTCTGCGATCATGCCGGACAGAGCGCCGCGGCTGTGTTTGACGGGATCGCGGCACTGCCATCCCTGATGCCCCGGACGCTTTCCGGTAATCCGGTCTGGCGGGACAATGTCGTCCGGTGCCTGTCACACCTGATGCAGCGCCGGTCTGCCAAAGAAATGCGGGCGGCTTTCACACAGATGGCGGGCGGCTGACCCCACGCGTTTCACCTGTTGCACAGTTCTGCCCGCAGGAAATCCAGCGTCGCCCGGACTTTCCGCGGCAGAAAAGAGCGGCTGGGGTAGAGCGCCCAGGCACCGGTAGAGAAACCGGTCGCGGTGCATTGCCAGTCCGGAAACAACTGCGTCAGATTCCCGTCCCTGAGATCACCCGCCACCAGCCAGTCAGGCAGAAGAGCCGGCCCCAATCCGCTGATCGCCGCACTGCGCAGCGACAAGGCACTGCGGGTGAGAAACCACCCATCGACCGGCACCCCGAATGGCTCATCCCTGCCTTTGCGAAAGATCCAGCGGTCGCGATACCCCGGCAGCGCGGAACGCAGACAGGCCATCTGCGCCAGTGACCCGGGGTGATCCGGAACACCGGATTGTGCCATCCAGCCCGGTGACGCACAGACCAGATACCGTGTCTGCATCAAACGGGTGCTGATCAGATCGCCCCTCGGCGCATCTGCCAGCCTGATGGCCAGATCAATTCCGTTCGCTACCAGATCAGTATTTGCGTCCTCCGGGATCAGTTCCAGCGTAATTCCGGGAAACCGCTCCCGAAAAGAAGGCAGAAGCGGCAGAAGACAGATCTCGGAAAAGGCGACTGACGCGGTCAGGCGCAACAGTCCGGACGGCGCGCCGCCCTCGCCGCGAGCGTCCTCTGCCGCCTGACTCAGCCCGTCGAGCAAGGGCGTTATCCTCTCCAGATATACCGAACCAGCTCCCGTGACCGCCATGCGTCGCGTCGTGCGCTGAAACAGGCGAAACCCCAGCTGTGCTTCGGTCGCGGCCACACTGCGGGAGACAGCTGACGGGTCGAGATCCAGTGCTCTCGCGGCAGCGGCAAAACTGCCGAGACGCGCGACCAGCGCTGCCATTCTCAGATCATCAGTATTCATTCATGTATTTTATGCACTATTGTTTTGCAAATTATACCATTTTTTACATGTAAAAACACGCTTAGCTCCTCCGGGAAACCAGACAGGAGCGTGAAACATGCAATACTCAAACAAAACGGTGGTTATCACCGGTGCCAGCCGCGGCATCGGCGCGGCCACCGCCAAACACTTTACCAGCCTCGGCGCGACAGTGGTCCTGGCGGCAAGATCAACGAATGACATCACCAGCATTGCAGAACAGATCCGCGAGGATGGTGGCAGGGCGGATGCCATCGCCTGCGACGTCAGCCGATATGAGGACATCGCAGCGCTCGAAGAACACGCACGTGACCACTACGGACAGATTGACATGTGGGTCAGCAACGCCGGACTGATTGACCCTATCGCACGTCTTGCTGACAGCGACCCCGCGGCATGGTCTCTGGTGGCTGATGTGAACCTGAAGGGGGTCTATTACGGCCTGCGCGCCGCCCTGCCCGGCATGATCGGCGCGGGAGGGGGCACATTTGTTCACATCAGTTCCGGGGCGGCGACCAGCGCTCTTGAAGGCTGGAGCCACTACTGCGCGACCAAAGCCGCAGTGCTGTCACTGACGCGGGTGGCCGACAAGGAATACCGCGATCAGGGCGTCAGGGTGATCGGCTTGTCACCGGGCACCGTCGCTACGGACATGCAGTCAGCGATCCGCGCCTCCGGCATCAATCCGGTCAGCCAGTTGGACTGGGCCGCGCATATTTCGCCCGACGACGTGGCCAAAGCCATCGCCTGGCTGGGAACACAGGCGGCTAATCCATGGCTCGGACAGGATTTCTCACTGAAAACGCCAGACGGGCGCGCAGCAGCAGGGCTTGCACCGCTGGCGACAGGATAAAGGCTGCGGCCTAGGACGCGGCCCCGATCTGCGCAGCGATCCAGGCGACAATCTCATCTTCGCTGCGATCTATATCGACAGTAAGCGCAAGCTCATCCGCGGCCGGCGGCTCCAGCGCCGCAAACTGACTGTCGAGCAGGGAAAGCGGCATGAAATGGCCCTCCCGCGCGGACATGCGGCTGGCGATCAGTTCCCGGCTGCCCGCAAGGTGCAGAAACATCACTGGCGACCCTGCACCATTTCGGATCGTGTCGCGGTACACTCGTTTCAACGCAGAGCACCCCATAACAACACTGGCATCGCCCGCTTCCATGCGGGCGGCTACTGCAGTCAGCCATGGGGCACGATCCTCATCATCCAGCGGTTCACCACGCGCCATCTTGGCCACGTTGGCGGGTGGGTGCAGATCATCAGCGTCGACGAATTCCGCGCCGATGGCAGCGGCCAGCCCCTGTCCTACGGAGGTCTTCCCACAGCCGGAGACCCCCATCACCACATAGTGACGCATGCTCACAGAGATGCCGTAATGCCACCGTCCACGAAAACAGTGGTCCCGTTCACGAAGGAAGACGCATCCGACGCAAGGAAGATACAGGTACCAACCAGTTCCTCCACATTGCCCCAGCGGCCCGCAGGCGTGCGTTTTTCGAGCCAAGCGGAGAACTCTGGGTCGGCAACGAGTGCCGCATTCAGCGGTGTGTCGAAGTATCCGGGCGCCAACCCGTTGCACTGAAGACCATGTTTCGCCCAGTCGGTCGCCATGCCTTTGGTCAGGTTCGCAACCGCCCCCTTGGTCATCGTGTAGGGCGCAATCCCGGGACGGGCCAGCGCGGTCTGCACCGATGCGATATTGATGATCTTGCCCTTGCCGCGCCCGATCATATGCCGGGCACAGGCCTGGCCCACATGAAACACACTGGCGATATTCGTCTGCATCAGCCGCTCAAACGCGTCAGCCGGGAAATCTTCCAGCGGGGTGCGGTGCTGCATACCTGCGTTGTTGACCAGAATATCAATCGGTCCGGTGTCCGCTTCAAAACCATCGACAGCCGCGCGCACGGCATCATGGTCGGTCGCATCAAAAGCAAGCTGATGAACACCTTCACCCAGCTGTGCCGCGGCATCAGACAGTTTTGCCGTATCCCGCCCGTTCAGAACGATTTCGGCACCAGCAGCCTGCAGCCCTTTGGCCAGGGCAAAACCGATACCCTGCGAAGAACCGGTGATGAGCGCTCGGCGCCCGGTCAGATCAAACAAGCTCAGGCTCATACTACGTCTCTTTCTGCTCGACTTTCTGGATGTTCTCAATTTATGTTACCGTTAACACAGCTTGTCAAGTGACCCTCCGGCACATGTGCCGCCGCAAAGGAAACCCAATGAAGTCCGTCGTCATTCACGCCCCCAAAGACCTGCGCATCGAAGAACACGAAGCTCCGTCTCCGGGACCGGGCGAAGTTGGGATCGCCGTCGCGGCGGGCGGCATCTGCGGGTCAGATCTGCATTACTACAACCACGGCGGCTTCGGCAGCATCCGTATCCGCGAACCAATGGTGCTTGGACACGAGGTATCCGGTCGGGTGACCGAACTGGGCGCCGGGGTGACCGGCCTGTCGGTTGGTGATCTGGTTGCCGTGTCCCCTTCCAGACCCTGCTATCAATGCCGCTATTGCAACGAAGGCCTGCATCAGCACTGCCTGAACATGCGGTTCTATGGATCTGCGATGCCGTTTCCACATATTCAGGGCGCTTTCCGGCAGCATATCGTTGTCGATCCGCGCCAATGCGCACCAGCGGGCGATCTGACTGCAGGTGAGGCCGCCATGGCCGAGCCTCTGGCAGTCTGCCTTCATGCGGCACGCCAGGCCGGCGGATTGCTGGGCAAGCGTGTTCTGGTGACCGGCTGTGGCCCCATCGGGCTGTTGTGTATTCTCGTCGCCCGGCGCGCCGGTGCTGCCGAGATCGTGGCGACAGACCTCACAGATTTCACGTTGAAGATGGCGGCCGCCAACGGCGCAGACCGTGTGATCAACTCCGGCGCCGAACCAGAGGCGCTCAGCGCCTATGAAGCTGACAAGGGGCGCTTTGACGTATTGTTTGAATGCACCGGCGTCGCACAGGCCCTCGCTGCGGCGATTGCTGCCATGCGACCGCAGGGCGTCATAATGCAGCTCGGGCTGGGCGGTGATATGAACCTGCCGGTCCAGGCGCTGACGGCCAAAGAGCTCCAGTTGCGCGGCTCGTTCCGGTTTCACGAAGAATTCTTCACCGGCGTCGAGCTGATGCGTAAGGGCCTGCTCGATGTGCGCCCGTTGATCACCCAGACAATGGGGATGGATGATGCAGTCGCGGCCTTTGAAGTGGCCAGCGACCGGACACAGGCCATGAAAGCGCAGATCACCTTTGACTGAATGCCCCGGCTGTCCGGTTCACCCTTTCCCTTTATGCGTCCGCGTGGATAAGATCGCGGCAATACAACGGACCGCATCTTACTGCGGCGCCGAAACACAGGAGACACCCTTCCATGGCAAGCGAAATCGGCCTGATCGGCCTCGGGACAATGGGCGCAGCCCTGGCGCTCAATATTGCGGAGAAAGGCTTTGATATTTCTGTCTTTAACCGCACCACTCAGGTCACGCGTGACTTTGCCTCGGGCGCTGGGGACCTGGCAGAGCGGATCACGCCAACCGAAAGCCTGGAAGACCTGGTACAATCCATTGCAACGCCCCGCGCGATTATCCTGATGGTGCCCGCCGGTGACCCCGTTGATACCCAGATCGAAGCACTGCGGCCTTTGCTGGGACCGGATGATCTCATTATCGACTGCGGTAACGCGAATTTTCATGACACCAACCGCCGGGCACGCGAAGCGACCGGGCCATTCCTTGGTGTGGGTGTCTCAGGCGGAGAAGAAGGCGCGCGCCACGGCCCTGCGATCATGGGCGGCGGTAAACGCGAATACTGGGACCGTGTCGCACATATTCTCGAAGCGATCAGCGCCAAATACGAAGGCACGCCCTGCGCCACCTGGATGGGCGAAGAGGGTGCCGGCCATTTCGTCAAGGCTGTACACAACGGCATTGAATACGCAGATATGCAGATGATCGCGGAAATCTATGGAATTCTGCGTGATGGTATGGGTCTCGACGCGGCGGCCATCGGGTCGGTGTTCGACCGGTGGAACGAAGGGGTGCTCCGGTCGTATCTGGTCGAAATATCCGGCCGGGTGGCAGGGGCTGTGGACGACACGACAGGCGGGCCTTTGCTGGACGTCATCGTGGACGCGGCAGGTCAGAAAGGTACCGGACGCTGGACCGTGATCGAAGCGCAGCACCTTGCAGCTCCCATTCCCGCCATTGAGGCCGCGGTGGTGGCGCGCAACCTGTCATCCCAGCGCGACGCACGCGCCGCAGGCGAGGCCCTCTTTGGCGCGGCCCCCCGCCACCTGCCGCATGACACGCTGAGCGAGGACATTCTGGAAAAAGCCATGATCGCAGGCAAAATCCTGTGTTACGCGCAGGGGTTTGCAATGATTTCTGCTGCGTCCGAGGCCTTTGGCTGGGAGCTGGCGCTGCCGGGTATAGCGCGGGTCTGGCGCGAGGGCTGCATCATCCGCTCCGACATGCTCAACGACATGGCCGAAGCTCTGACCGAAGACGCAGGCCGAAATCTGATGTTTGCCCCGGGCTTCGCAGATCATCTGAAATCGAGCCATGACGCCCTGCGTCAGGTCGTTGCTCAGTCAGCGCTGCACGGCCTGCCTACACCGGCGCTCAGTTCTGGACTGACCTACTTTGATGCCATGCGCACACATCGCGGCACAGCCAATATGATCCAGGGCCAGCGGGACTACTTCGGGCTGCATGGCTTTGCGCGCCTGGATGACGGCAGCACAGGACAGCACGGGCCCTGGGCCCGGAACTGACCGGGCCGGTGGAGCTCTGGCCCCTGGTGCTCATGGCATCGGCCGCCTTTCTGGCGGCCGGTTGGGTCAAAGGCGTGGCCGGCATCGGCCTGCCCACGGCCGCCATCGCAATCATGACGCTGTTCACCGATCCAAGAACCGCGATCGCACTGGTGATGTTTCCCATGATCGGGTCAAACGCCTGGCAACTGTGGCGCGGCGGGGAAATCCTGCGCACGGCAAAACGCTACTGGCTGTTTTCAGCAGTCCTGTTCACGGGTGTGGTTTTCACCGCGTTTTTGACCCGCGATACCGGTGACCGGTTCCTGCTCGCCGCACTGGGCGTTGTCATTCTGATCTTTGTTGCTGTCAGCTGGCGCAACATGGTGCCACCCCTGCCCGACCGGTGGGACAGGACGGCACAGATTGGCTTTGGCGTTTTCTCCGGGGTAATCGGCGGCATGACCGCAGCCTGGGGTCCCCCCATGGCGATGTATCTGGCGACCCGTCAGGTCGAAAAAGACGAATTTATCCGCGCCACCGGTTTCATGATTTTCATCGGCAGCCTGCCCCTGTGTTATGCCTATGCCAGACTGGGGTTTCTGACCGGCCCGCTCAGCGGTGTTTCCATCGCAATGCTGCTGCCCGCAATCGCAGGGTTTTCACTCGGCGAAATTCTGCGCCGAAAACTGACGGGCCAGGGGTTCCGAAACGCCATTCTGATCGTTTTTGTTTTCTTTGGCCTCAACCTGCTGCGACGAGCCATCTGGTACAGCTGACGCAAACCGGAACAGGTGGTGCCGTCAGTCCTTTGTATTGCGTGCTCCCGCATCATATCTTCTGATCAGCACCGAAGAGCATCATGAAGGATGAGCCAATGATCCCCCACGACCGGCGGCCCCACAACGGTCTGTCCCATGTTCATGGCCGGACGGATACCCCGCTGCTCGATCTCACGCTGCCAGCCCTGCTGAAACAAACCGCCGAAGCGCGACCGGACCATCCGGCGGCCGTGTTTCGGGAACAGAAGATCCGGTGGAGCTACAGCAATCTGGCTCATCAGACGGACCGCCTCGCTGGCGGTCTGCTGCGGTTGGGCATCAGCAAAGGCGACCGGGTTGGCATATGGTCCCAGAACCGCGCGGAATGGCTGCTGACGCAGTTTGCCACAGCGCGCATCGGCGCCATTCTCGTCTGCATCAACCCTGCTTATCGCGTGTCGGAGCTTGAATATGCGCTGCGGAAAGTCGGATGCAGAGCACTGGTGACAGCCCGCCGGTTCCGCACATCCGACTACACCGGTATGGTTGAAACGCTGGCGCCCGAGCTGTCATCCGCAAAGCCCGGCGCGCTGCATGCCGAACGGCTTCCTGATCTTCGCGCGGTCGTCGTCATGGGCGATGATATCCCCGCAGGTATGATTGGGTTTGACGACCTCTGTGCAACAGGCGACGCCGTGCCAGCGGCAGAACTGGACAGCATATCGGCGCAGCTCGAACCGCATGATCCGATCAACATTCAGTACACGTCCGGAACCACGGGCAGCCCCAAAGGAGCCTGCCTGACCCATCACAACATCATCAATAACGCGCATTATGTGACCGAAACACTTGAAATGAATGACACCGATCGTCTGTGCATTCCCGTTCCCTTTTATCACTGCTTCGGCATGGTCATGGGCACCCTGGGCTGCGTCACAAAGGGCGCCACGATTGTCGTCCCCGGCGAAGCCTTTGATCCTGTGGCCACGCTCAGCGCCGTCGCAGAGGAACGCTGCACCGCACTTTACGGGGTGCCCACCATGTTCGTGAACCAGCTCGCACTGCCCGAATTCGACACCTGGGATCTGAGCAGCCTGCGTACAGGAATTATGGCAGGTGCGCCCTGCCCTGTCAAAATCATGCGCCAGGTGCAGGCCCGCATGAATATGACCGGCGTGACGATTGCCTACGGGATGACCGAAACCAGCCCTGTGTCTTTTCAGAGCAACACCGATGACCCTCTGGAACAGCGGGTCTCGTCCGTCGGCCGCATTCACCCCCACGTAGAAGTCCGCATCATCGACGCAGAGGGGCAAACAGTGCCCACAGGCACCCAGGGTGAGCTGCTGACCCGTGGATATTCGGTGATGAAAGGGTACTGGGAAGACGCAGACAAAACACATGACAGCATCGACGCAGACGGATGGATGCACACAGGTGATCTCGCCACGATGGACGCAGAGGGCTACGTGGCCATCACCGGACGTGTCAAAGATATGATCGTGCGGGGGGGCGAAAATATTTACCCGCGTGAGATTGAGGAGTTCCTCTATACACACCCGGACGTCGCACAGGCTCAAGTTTTTGGCATCCCGGATCCGAAGTTCGGCGAGATCGTCTGTGCCTGGCTGGTTATGCAGACGGATGCCCGCGCAACGCCCTCAGATATCACAGACTGGTGCCGCGAAAACATTGCGCACTACAAAGTGCCGGCACACATTTCCTTCCGCAGCGAATTGCCGATGACAGTGACCGGCAAACCGCAGAAGTTCATTATGCGCGACCAGATGGTGGCTGAGCTGGCGTCAGACTGATGCCAGCCCCTCCCTGCGCAGCAGGGTCAGCCGCCCCAGATCCGAAAGGATATGAGGCGGGCATGTCGTGCGGCGCAGCCGCGCCGCTGGATCACCTTTTAAACGGCACCGGTGTATTCGCCACGCGCCGGGTATGAATTGTTGATGGCAAAGTCCATTGCCCCCACCAGTTCAGAGAAGTGCGGCCGCACAAACGGCATTGTCTGAACCGACCCGTAATACAGCGTCTGTTCCGGTGTAATCAGGAAAAGGCCAGGCTCGGAAAACAGCGCCGGCTCTTCGATGCCAATCGACGTCTTACCACGGCTTGTCGAGATATAGAGGCCGAACTCGCGTGCCTTGGCCAGCGGCAGATCATAGGCGAACCTCAGTGCTTCTGCACCGATCTTTTCGGCCATCGCACGTGTCCGCTCTTCACCGTCGGAACTGACAGCGATGGTGCGCACACCACGTTCCGCGAAATCGGCAGTGCGTTTTTCCAGCTCACTCAGATAGGTCGCGCACAAAGGACAATGAAGCCCGCGGTAAAAGCACACAACAGTGCCGCGCTCAGATCCGTCAGACGAGAGGTCGAACTCTCCATGATCCAGTGTTGGCAGTCTGAGATCGGGTACTTTCTGGCGCGGCATGAGCATAGCATTGTCCTTTCGGGTGTTGTTGACTGCGCGGTTCCTTACACAGCCTGGCAGCCAAGGCCAGTTACGTGCCATCACATCCGCTTGTGGTTTGTGACATGAGGTGATGTCGCGAACAGACATGCCTCTCCGCGAATCTGCTCTTCTGATGAAGAATGACCACCTGCCGAAAGGACACCCGATGGCGTCACATATCAGTTCGATTGCAGATTTCATCCTGACGCCTGACATTCCGCACGGCCCACGGGACCGCGCTGCGCTCTTGCTGATCGACACACTCGGCGTGGCCGCCGGTGCCACACATCTCGACCCCTCACGCATTGCCCGGCAACACGCTGCCAGGTTCCACGGTGCCGCCGACGCCGACAGTGCACCGATGCTGTTTGACGGACGGCGGGTGTCTATAGCTGGCAGTGCCTACGCCGCAGCGACCCAGATAGACAACCTGGACGCACATGACGGCTTCAACCCGGTCAAGGGGCACATTGGCTGCGCTGTCGTCCCCGCTCTGCTCGCTTTTGCAGACGCGCGCCCGGACCTGACTGCGGGGCAGGCTCTCGACATCCTCGCGATGTCCTACGAGATCAGCGCGCGCGCCGGTCTGGCCCTGCATGCCACCGTGTCCGACTATCACACATCCGGCGCCTGGAACGCGCTTGGGGTCGCGGCCATCGGGTGCACTTTAAGAACCGCGGACGCGGGATGCCTGCGCGAAGCGCTCGGGATCGCCGAATACCACGGTCCGCGCAGCCAGATGATGCGGGAAATCCAAACACCGACGATGCTGCATGATGGCTCGGGCATGGGCGCGCTGACCGGTTCTATGGCGGCACTGCTCGCACTCGACGGCTTCTCAGGTGCTCCGGCCATCACCATTGAAGGAAGCGAGGCCAGACCCTTCTGGGAAGACCTGGGCACGCACTGGACGATCATGGAAAATTACATCAAACCCTATCCCGTCTGCCGCTGGGCGCACGCGCCCCTCGATGGGTTGCGGGCTCTGATGCGGGATCACGGCCTCGGGCCTCAGGACATTGACCGCGTTTCTGTTCGCACTTTTGCAGAAGGTGCCGCACTTTTCCAGGGTCTGCCGGACACCACAGGCCAGGCGCAGTATTCAATGCACTTCGCATTGTCGGTCCTGATGCGCTACGGCGAGGTCGGCCCCGATCACATATCCGGCGCGGGGCTTCAGGACCCGGATGTCGCGTCCCTAATGCCGCGGATTTCCGTCGCAGAGGACCCGGCGCACAATGCCCGTTTCCCGCAACGCCGCACTGCTGAAGTCAATGTGACGCTGCAGGATGGAACTCAACTGGCTTCAGGTGTCGTTGATGCGCGCGGCGGCCCGGACACCTGGCTGCCCGAGACAGAATATCAGGAAAAATTCATGCAGTTCTGCGCCCCGGTCACAGGAGACGAACGCGCGGGGGACATCTGGAACATGCGCAGCCGTATGGTGGCTGAACCGGACATGCCCTTCAGCATGCTGGCTGATCTTGTTACGGCGCCGGTGCCGCCCAGGGACTGAGCGGCCAGCAGCGGCAAATCAGCGGCTGTCAGTTAACGCAAACACATGCTGCCGGACTTGCTCCTGCTGCAAAAGGGTGGCTAATGGGCCGCGACAACCGCTGCCAGAGGTGACCTTTCATGACTTTCGACCGCTCTGTAAAAATCGCTCCGTCGATCCTTTCCGCGGATTTCGCAAATTTCGGCGCTGAGTGCGAAGCGATCGAAGCTCAGGGGGCAGACTGGGTGCATGTCGATGTGATGGACGGGCATTTCGTTCCGAACATCACCTTTGGCCCGGCGACCTGTGCTGCGATCCGGCCGCACATCCGGGGTGTGATGGACGTTCATCTGATGATTGCCCCCGTGGACCCCTACATCACGGCCTTCGCGGACGCCGGTGCCGATGTGATCACTGCCCACGTCGAGGCCAGCACGCATATCCACCGCACGCTGCAGGCAATACGGGCCACAGGCGCAAAGGCCGGTGTCGCCCTGAACCCCGGCACGCCCGCCGAAGCCGTATCCGAGCTGCTCGACCTGACCGACCTTGTCTGCGTGATGACCGTAAACCCCGGCTTTGGCGGCCAGAAATTCATTGCCTCTCAGATCGACAAGGTCAGAAAGCTGCGCGCCATGATCGGCGACCGGCCGATCCACATCGAAATTGACGGTGGCGTCGACCCGCAGACGGCTCCGCTCGTGACCCGCGCGGGGGCCGACGTGCTTGTTGCCGGATCCGCTGTGTTCCGCGGCGGATCGGTCAGTGACCCGACCCCATATGGGGAAAACATCCGCGCAATTCGCGAGGCCGCCTCCGGCGTCTGGACCTGAGCCAGGCCCCGGGCACCCGGACAATCAGGCGCTGCGGTTCAGCTCTTCGAATGTCCGCCCATCCCGGACCAGCTCTTCCAGCAGCGGGGCAGGTTTCCAGAACCAGTCATCCTCTGCGGCCAGATCCCGGATGCTTTCGAGTACGCCGGGCAGTCCGGTCATATCCGCCCATTTCATCGGTCCGCCGCGGTAACGGGGAAAGCCGTAACCTGCAACCAGCACAACATCGACGTCGAGCGGGCGGCGCGCGATCACCTCGCCCAGCAGCCGGGCCGCCTCATTCACCATCGCAAGCATATACCGCCCGGATATCTGTTCGGGCGTGAACGACCGGGCTGCGATCCCCAGCGCCGCCCGCTCTCCTTCAACAAAGGCCGCAACGTCCGTATTGGGCACACCGGCACGCGCGCCGGGTTCATAGACATAAAAACCGCGACCGGTTTTCTGGCCAAAGTGTCCGGCCTCGCAAAGCCGGTCCGGATAGGTCCCGACACGTTCGCGCGGATCCCTGTGCGGCGCCAGCCGTTTCCGCGTAGCCCAGGCAATATCCAGCCCCGCCAGATCCGACACAGCGAACGGACCCATGGCAAAACCGAAATCCGTCATGGCCTGGTCGATTTCCCAGGGGCTGGCTCCGTCCAGCACCATGTGATCCGCAGCGGTACGACAGGCATTCAGAAGCCGGTTTCCGATGAAGCCGTCACAGACACCGGCACGCACAGACGTCTTGCCCAGTATCCGGCCCAGTGCAAAACCGGTCGCCGTGACATCCGGCGCAGTCTGATCAGCCACAACAACCTCGAGCAGTTTCATGACATGAGCAGGAGAGAAAAAATGCAGCCCGATGACCTCAGAAGGCCGCGAGGTTGCCGCCGCAATCTCATTGATGTCGAGATAGGAAGTGTTGGTGGCCAGCACCGCACCTTCGCGGCACACCTGATCAAGCTGTGAGAAGACCTGCTTTTTGACGGCCATGTCCTCGAAAACCGCTTCGATAACCAGATCAGTTCCGGAAAGCGCGGCGTACTCAGTGGTAAGTTCAAGCGCGTGCACGAGCATCCCGTCATGCTGTTCCTGGCTGATCTTTCCACGGCGCAGGGCCCCCGCCAGGTTCCCGGCGATGCGGTCGCGGGCTGCGTCAAGCGCATCCGGCGTGACCTCCAGCAGGATGACACTCAGGCCCGCGAGCAGCAGCGCCGTTGCAATGCCCGCCCCCATAGTCCCGCCACCGATGACCGCAACTTTGTCGAGTTTACGCGGGGGAATGCCCTTCAGTTCGGGCAGGTTTCCCACCGCACGTTCCGAGAAGAACGAATGGATCATACCCTGACGCTGATCAGTTTCCATCAGGTCGCTGAAGATGCGGCGTTCCTCTTTCAGACCGTCGGCAAAAGGCAGTTCCGATGCCGCCTGAATGGCGCGGACGGCGGCTGCCGGAGACATCTGCCCCCGTCCCTTTTTCAGCGTCGCCGCGTGCTGTGCGTCCCAGTCCAGCGGGGCAGGAGCCGGCAGGCCGCTCACGGGCCGGGGCGCCATACCACGCGCCAGGAGTTCCCGTGTCGCCGCAAGACCCTCCGTTTCCGGATCACCGTCCCGGATCTCGTCAATGATGCCGAGGCTCAGCGCCTCTTCTGCGCCAACGTGACGCCCGGACGTGATCATTTCCACCGCAGCTTCCGCGCCGGCGACACGCGGCAGGCGTTGCGTTCCGCCAGCACCCGGAATAAGCCCCAGGTGCACTTCCGGCAGTCCAACCTTCGCGCCCGGCTGGGCCACACGGTAGTGTGCGGAAAGTGCCACTTCGAGCCCGCCCCCGAGGCTCACCCCATGCATTGACGCTACAACCAGCAGAGGCGAGGCTTCGATCCTCGTACAGAGGTCCGGCAGGTGCGGTGCAGCAGGTGGCTTCCCGAATTCGCGGATGTCTGCACCTGCAATAAATGTGCGCCCGTCCCCCACCAGCAATATGGCCCGGACGCCTTCGTCCGCTTCGGCGCGGTCCATACAGGCCTGCAGACCAGCGCGAACGGCCTGTCCAAGCGCGTTCACGGGCGGGTTGCAGATCCGGATCACCGCGATATCCGCGTGTCGGGTATAGGTGACTGGTTCTGTCATAGCCTGTCCTTTCAGGTTTTCCGGCTGCCGGCGATCAGCGCCGGTGGCTGCCCGGTCTGGCGTTCAAGTGCCTGAACAACCTCGCGCAGCGCCGGCCCGGTTTCGTTTTCCAGTTCGGTTTCCGTCAGTCGCCCTGCGGGGCCGCCGCAGGAAAAGACCACAGGCAAGCCGAAAGCCGGCACGAAATACGGAACGCCGACCGCATTGACCTGGCCACCCGACCGCTCAGCACGCGTGGCCACGGTAAACCCCCGGCGCAGCAACTGCATATGCCCGCTCTCTCGGAAAGCCCGCAGCTGCGGATCAGGGTCCAGCGTTTCAAACTGTTTCTGCGTCAGAGCCGCGATCCAGGCCTGCCCGGATGACGTGCCCATCAACGGGATCCGGTGACCGTCGCGCACCCGCAGCACGGTGCCGGCAGAGGGCTGCCAGGTGCGGGTCAGCACCATTTCCCGGTCATGGGCAAGGAGTATGGTACAGAGTGTCCCGGTTTCTTCGGCCAGTCGCTGCATCGGCGCGGAAATGCTCTGGAAAAAAGGCACTGACAAACCGGAGGCAGTACCAAGCATAACTGCAGCGGGACCGGGGAAAAACGGGCCGTTCCGCTCCGGCTGGCTAAGATAGCCCAGCGTACAAAGGGTGTATGTCAGGCGCGATACAGTTGGTTTTGGCAGCCCCGTCGCCCGCGCAATCCCCGCGTGCGTCAGGGCTTCGCCTGAGGTGGCAAACGCTTGAAGTACGCTCAGCCCGCGCGCCAGGGTGTTCGCAAATTTCCGGTCCGCCGCAACCACCGTTACCGCCGCCCTTCAGGGCAACAGCCGGATCGAACAGCCATGGGACACAGAACAGTCATTGTTCCGCAGAGTAAAATGCACGTCGCACAACAGCAAGCCGGTAACCGGCGGCGGTTCACTTCTGATAGATGAAACAGCGTCCCGGCACGGCATCAGGCGGCAGCGCAATCTCTGTCAGATTTTCAAAATACATTCTGTCGCTGGAGACCATCAGCCCTCCCGGCGCCAGCAAAGGCTCGATAAAGGGGGAGACGCGCCGCGCAAACTCGTCGTTCTTTTTGGCGTTGTGCCCGCCCAGATCGGCATGGATCAGCGCCGCGCCATCCGGAAAACGGTCAGCCGCCTGCGGCAGTGTCTCAAAAACGTCACCCAGCATCACGCGATCCTCCGGCGGAGTGCTGTCGGGATGCGACGCGATCGCGCGCTCAAATACCCAGATGTCGCGCGTCGGCATGATTGCGCACATATGGTGATAGGTCCGCCCGTTGCCGAGACCGAGTTCGAAAACCGGCCCCCCGATGTTTTCTGTGAGCGCAGCAGCGTGATCCAGACAGGCCCGCTGCGACACCATGCGGTTGATAAACAGATCGAGACGGCTCATTTCAGGTCCTTTTCGTGGTCATCCTCCCTGTCAGATGCCCTTTCCGGGACAAAAATGACAGTACAAAGGTGCTCACGCTTCTGTGTGCTGGACCTGAGCGCCGGAATCGCGTTGACTGTGCGGCGTGGGGCCACGCCCCGGACAGAGCGTAACCAGATCAGGAAGTGGCCCACCCGTGAGTACCCCATTGCTGGATGTCAGAAATCTGAGCATCGGCTTCGGAACGGCGGCCCCCGTAGTGCGCGATGTCAGCTTCAGCGTGATGCCGGGCGAGACACTGGCGCTGGTCGGCGAGAGCGGGTCGGGCAAAACGATCACCTGCCGGTCAGTACTGCGGATCCTGCCGGATTCGGCAATCATCGCGGGTGGCGAAATCCGGTTCGACTGCAAGGGCACATCAACAGACCTGCTGTCGGTTCCGGAGCGGGGCATGCGCGGGATACGCGGTAACCGCATATCCATGATCTTTCAGGAACCGATGCGGTCCCTTTCCCCGTTGCACCGGCTGGGCGACCAGGTTTCCGAAGTGCTGAGGCTGCACCGCGACATGCCGATGCGCGAAGCCAGAAAAACCGTTCTGGAAACCTTTGAGCGGGTTGGCTTTCCCGACCCGAAACGTGTCTGGCAGAGCTATCCCTTTGAAATGTCCGGCGGCATGCGTCAGCGGGCCATGATCGCCATGGCAATGGTCGCGCGCCCCGACCTTCTGATCGCTGACGAACCGACAACCGCACTGGATGTGACAACACAGGCTCAGGTGCTTGGGCTGATCAAAGACCTGCAGCGCGATACCGGCATGGCAGTTATCCTCGTCACCCATGACCTCGGCGTGGTGGCGAATATGGCCGAAAGTGTTGTGGTGATGAACAAGGGACGCGTCATGGAGCGTGGCCCCGCAGATGTGGTTCTGGGCGCGCCGGCGCATGGATACACCAAAAAGCTGTTTGCGGCGGCACCGATGATTCCGGAGGTCGCGGCACCTGCACGTGCGGCACGGCATGATGATCTGATCCTCGACATGCGCAGCGTCACCAAGACATACACGATGCGCGCCGGCGGCTGGAGCGCACCCAAGGTGGTTACGGCCTGTCACCGGGTCGATCTTGAACTGCAGCGCGGCAAAACGGTGGCGGTTGTGGGCGAGAGCGGATCCGGCAAGACAACCTGCGCGCGGATCGCCCTCGGCGCCGAACAGCCCGACCCAGGCAGCGAAGTACTCTTCCGCGCCACGCCGGACAGCGAACCGCTGCATGTGGACGCCATGAGCCAGAGCGAACGCATCGCGTTCCAGCGCCAGGCACAGATGGTTTTCCAGGACCCTTACTCCTCACTGTCGCCGCGGATGCGAATCCAGCAGGCGCTGACCGAGCCGATGGAAATCCACAACATCGGGTCAAGGTCCGACAGACGTGACAAAGCAGCAGAAATGCTGCGGTGGGTGGGTCTCGACCCCTCGATGCTCACACGTTATCCGCATGCTTTCTCAGGCGGGCAGCGCCAGCGCCTGTCGATCGCCCGGGCGCTGACGCTCGACCCCGTGCTGCTGGTCTGTGACGAACCGACGTCGGCACTGGATGTTTCGGTGCAGGAACAGATCCTGACACTGCTTGAGGACATCCGGGACGGTATGGGCCTGAGTTACCTCTTTATCAGCCACGATCTGGCGGTGGTGGCCCGCATCGCTGACGAGGTGGCCGTCATGCGCCAGGGCGTGGTGGTGGAACAGGCCCCGCCGGACACTTTGTTTTACAATCCACGTCACCCCTACACCCGGGCGCTGATCGCGGCACAGCCGGAACCCGATATGAGCCGGCCAATTGACCTGAGCCTGGTTGCAAAGGGTGCCGGTTCCCCGGCATCATGGCCCGAAGCATTCCGTTTCGAGGGCGTTGATGCTCCCGCGTTGACAGAACTGGAGCCGGGTCACAAGGTACGGTGCCATGTATAGAACCTTTGCAATCATCCTGAGTTTCCTGCTGTTCGGTCCCGGTACAGCTCCGGCGGAGACCACGAGCCTCCGCGTCGCGGCCACACCTGCGGCTCTGGTACCCGATGTCCGTGAAAGCTCTTTCTGGAGCTCAGAAGTTTCAAACGGCAACCTGCCCGGCGTTGGCGAACGGCTGCCGCTGGACCCTCTTGTGGTCAATCTTGAGACCAAGGGCCGCACTCTTGGCAAACAGGGAGGGACCCTGCGCACGCTGGTCTCGCGTTCCAAGGATGTGCGCCAGATGGTCGTCTACGGTTACGCGCGCCTTGTAGGCTACGACCACAACTACGAGCTCTATCCTGATATTCTGCGCGATGTGACGGTCGAGGAAGGACGCAAATTCACGCTTCACCTGCGCCGGGGGCACCGGTGGTCAGACGGCCATCCCTTCACCTCTGAGGATTTCCGGTACTACTGGGAAAACGTGGCTCAGAACAAAGAACTGAGCCCCTCCGGTCCGTCCCAGAACCTGATCGTGGACGGTGTGCTGGCCGACATTACCTTTCCCGATGCGCATACAGTCGTGATCGAATGGCCCACGCCCAACCCTCAGTTCCTGCAGCTGCTGGCGCAGGCGAGCCCGTTCATCATTTACCGGCCTGCGCATTATCTGAAAAAGTTCCACGCGGAGTTCACTGACGCGAAAACGCTCAAAAAGGCGATCAAGAAGGCGCGCGTCCGCGGCTGGGCCGCACTGCATAACGCCAAAGACAACATGTATAAGTTCGACAACCCCGCGCTGCCGACGCTGCAGCCGTGGATGAATGCGTCGAATGCCAAGTCAAGCCGTCATCTTTTTGTGCGAAATCCGTATTACCACCGGGTCGACAAACAGGGGTATCAGCTGCCCTATATCGACGTTGTCGAGATGACTGTGGTCGGCGGCGGTCTGATTGCTGCCAAGGCCAACGCAGGCGAAGTGGACCTGCAGGCCCGTGGCCTGGATTTCCCTGATATTTCAATTCTGAAGAAGGGCGAAGCAGATGGCGCCAACTACCGCACACTGCTCTGGGCCAACGGCGCAGCAAGCCAGATCGCCGTCTACCCCAACCTGAATTTTGCCGATCCTGTCTGGCGTGAGATCATCCGCGATGTGCGGTTCCGGCGGGCGCTCAGCCTTGGCATTGACCGGCGCATGATCAACCGTGCGCTCTACTTCGGACTGGCCAAGGAAGGCGGGATGACCGCGCTGGCCAAAAGCCCCTTCTTTGACCCCGCCAATCTGTCCAGCTGGGCCATCTTTGACGTCGCAAAGGCCAACAGCCTTCTGGACGAGATGGGTCTGACCGAGCGCACACCGACCGGAATCCGCCGGCTGCCTGATGGCCGCCCGATGGAATTTGTGGTCGAAACAGCCGGAGAACGCCAGGAAGTCGAAAACGCGCTGGCCATTGTGACGGACACCTGGCGCGAGATCGGGGTGAAGCTCATTATGCGTCCGCTGGACCGCGATATTCTGCGCAACCGCGTCTATTCCGGTCTCAGCATGGCGGCGATCTGGTACGGGTGGGACAACGGCCTGCCGCAATCGTATACGCCGCCCGAATACCTCGCGCCCACACACCAGGAATTTTTTGCCTGGCCGAAATGGGGCCAGTATTACCAGACCGGCGGAGAGCTGGGCGAGAAACCTGACATGCCACACGCCCAGCGCCTGATGCAGCTCAGCTGGGACTGGGATCACACGGAAGACACGGCAAAACGTATGGAAATATGGCGCGAAATGCTCGCCATTCACGCGGACCAGCAATACGGCATCGGCATCCTAGCCGAGGCGCCACAGCCTGTCGTGGTCTCAAAGAACCTGCGCAATGTACCTGAAATCGCAAAGTGGGCATGGGATCCGGGGGCGCATTTCGGCATCCACCGCATCGACGAGTTCTACTACGAAGACCCGTTCCAGCAGCTCACACAATGATGTTCGTCCGCTACGCCATTTACCGGTTCATCACGATGCTGCTCACGCTGTGGGTCGTGTCGATCCTGATCTTCGTGATCATCAATCTACCCCCGGGCGACTACCTGTCGAACCAGATCGCCGAGCTGCGCGCCACCGGCCAGGCCGAGGGTGTCGCAAAGGCCGAGTTTCTGCGCACCGAATACGCGCTCGACCGGCCGATCTGGGAGCAATACCTGATCTGGGTCGGCATGGCGCCGGGTCCGCAGGGCTGGTACGGCCTCATCCAGGGCAATTTCGGCTGGTCGTTTGAATTCGACCGGCCAGTCAGCGAAATTGTGGGCGATGCCCTTTGGCTGACCGTGCTGGTAAACCTCGCAGCGGTTCTTTTCGTTTATATGGTGGCCCTGCCGCTGGGTGTCATCGCGGCCGCTAAGTCCGAGACCTGGGTTGATTACACGGCCGCATTTGTCGGCTATCTTGGCCTTGCCACCCCGAACTTTCTACTGGCGCTGATCCTTTTCTATTACGGAAACAAGTACTTCGATCTGCCGATCGGAGGACTGATGTCGCCCGAATTCGAGGGTGAGCCGATGTCCTGGGATAAGGTGAAATCAATCCTCGTGCATCTGATCGTACCGACTTTTGTGATCGGCACCTCCGGTGCGGCCGCGATGATGCAGCGGCTGCGGGCCAACATGCTGGACGAGCTCAGCAAACCCTATGTCGAGACGGCAAAGGCCAAAGGGCTCGGGCCGTCGAAACTGCTGGCAAAATATCCGCTGCGCATGGCGTTCAATCCCTTTGTCGCGGATATCGGCAACCTGCTGCCCGCGATGGTCTCCGGCTCGGTACTGGTGTCTGTGGTGCTGGGTCTGCAGACGATCGGGCCCTCGCTGCTCACCGCGCTGAAATCGCAGGATCAGTTCCTTGCGGGTTTCGTTCTGATGTTTGTCGCCCTGCTGACGCTGATCGGTACGATGATCTCCGACCTGCTGCTGGTGCTTCTTGACCCGCGCATCCGGTACGGGGCGCGTGGCTCATGAAAAAACTGCCCGACGGTCGCTGGATTGACGAAGCCCCCTGGTCCGACGATGCCAACCTCTCGGCGCTCGAACGCTCCGATATGGATGCGCCGAACTGGGTGCTCGTGTGGCGCAAATTCAAACGCCACAAACTGGGCCTGATCTCGGGCATCTTCCTGCTGCTCAGCTATCTGATGCTGCCGGTAGCTGGGTTCATCGCCCCCTACACGCCCAACGAACGCAGCGCGGATTACCTTTATGCGCCGCCGCAGTCGATCAACCTGTGGCACGAAGGAGAATTTGTCGGGCCGTTTGTGTATCCGACTACCGCAACAGCGGATCTGGTCAATTACCGCTGGACCTATGAGACTGATACCAGCAGGCCGATGCCGTTGCTCTTCTTCTGCGAGGGCGAGCAATACAACCTCTTTGGCTTCATCCCCTCGGACACGCATCTCTTCTGCGCACCGGAAGGTGCCACTGTTTTCCTGTGGGGGTCAGACCGGCTGGGGCGCGACGTGTTCAGCCGTATTCTGTACGGCGCGCAGCTGTCGCTTACGGTCGGGCTGATCGGGATCACCGTATCCTTTGCGCTCGGGATATTCTTTGGTTCCGTCGCTGGGTATTTCGGTGGCCGGACCGACTGGACCATCAACAGGGTCATCGAAATTCTGCGGTCACTGCCAGAACTGCCCCTGTGGCTTGCGCTTTCTGCCGCGGTACCCTCGAACTGGGGACCGGTGGCGGTCTTTTTCATCATTTCCATTATCCTCGGCATTCTCGACTGGCCGGGTCTCGCCCGGGCGGTCCGAAGTAAGTTCCTGAGCCTGCGTGAAGAGGAATACGTGCGCGCAGCAGAGATGATGGGCGCAAAACCTGGCAGGGTTATCAGGCGGCACCTTCTGCCGAATTTCATGTCGCATCTTATCGCCTCCGCCACGCTGTCGATCCCCGCGATGATCCTGGGCGAAACAGCGCTCAGCTTCCTGGGTCTCGGTCTGCGGGCCCCGGCGGTCAGCTGGGGGGTCATGCTGAACGATGCACAGAACCTCGCGTCCATCGAGATCTATCCCTGGACGGCGATCCCCATGCTGCCGATCATTTTTGTTGTGCTGGCCTTTAACTTCCTTGGAGACGGGCTGCGCGCCTCACTCGACCCGTACAAAACCTGACGCCCCTCACACTTGATTTCTGAACGACCGGCGGCTAGTTGGACGTCAGGTTCTGCTACGGTGCAGGACGACGGAGATTTTATGCTGGAGAATGCGGTCCGCCGCTGAGGTCCGAATGAACGGACCGGTATGAGCCAAAGAACGCCCTCGCGTGATGCAGGGTGCTCTTTCTGCTGACCCAACTCCGGGACAAATCCATTGAATATCTCAAAACACGAACAGCGTGTGCTGCACCTGCTTGCGCAGGGCGGCGCTATCCATTTCCGTCGTCTGTCAAATGGTAAAGTCAGCCATGTGACCTGCTTTACGCGGGATGGGTATGTGCTGACCGACTGCACGCTGAAACTTTTCGACCGCCTGCGGAAAAGGCGTTTTATCAAATCAACCAACGGGCTGCCCTATCGCGTCACGCGCACCGGCCTGCGTGCAGTCAACGCACAACAAGACAATCGCTGAGGAGCAAGATATGACTGAACCCGAACTGCGGGCTGCGACCCGTGCCGACATCCCTGACCTTCAGAAGATCGCCGAAGACACCGGTCTCTTTCCACCGGAGATGCTGCCTGATCTTCTGCAGCCCTGCCTCGACAGTGAAGACGCCGGTTTCTGGCGGGTTGCGGTGGCACAGGGCGCCGCCTGCGGGCTCTGCTGGTGCCGGCCTGAGCCGCTGACAGAGGGCACCTGGAACATGCTGGCGCTTGGCGTGCGGACAGGCAGCCAGGGACAGGGCCTTGGTGCTGCGCTGGTTGCTGACGCCGAAACCCACCTGCGCGGGTTGGCGCAAAGGCTGCTGATCGTTGACACCTCCGGCACGACGGATTTTGCGGGTGCACGGGCGTTCTATGCGGCCTGCGGCTATGATCATGTCGCGACCATCCCTGACTACTGGACGGATGGGGACGACAAGGTGACGTTCAGCAAAACGCTGTAATATCACACGGGTCCGGGCATTCCGATGCCCGGGCCACATCCTGCGTGGTCACTGAACGGTGTGGCGCTCTCAACCTGGACATCTGCCGATACGCGGCGCTTAGCGGTCGTCCCCGCCCGCATCTTCACCATCGAGCAATTCTTCCTCAATGGCAGCCTGCGCTGCGGCCGTTACTGCTTTGCGGTCTTCGTCGGACATCTCCTCGGGGTCCTTGTCGCCTGCCAGACGGACCGTCACTTCGCGGTGGGCAAACCGGATTCCTTCACGCTCGAACAATGCCCTGATCTCTTCATAAACCTTCTTGCGCACCAGCCACTGATCCCCCGGCTTGGTCATGAACTTGACCCGGATGATCATCGCAGAATCCTGCATTTCGATCACGCCCTGCGACTTGAGGGGCTGGATGAAATTATCGCCGATGACCGGATCATCCAGCAGCGTGACCCCAAGTTTCTTGATCAGTTTGCGGACCTTCTCGACATCCGTGTCATAGGTCACACGCAGCGGCAGCTTCATGATCACCCAGTCGCGTGAATAGTTCGTCATCACCTGGATTTCACCAAAGGGTATGGTGTGCAGCGCACCAAGATGGTGGCGCAGCTGGAACGAGCGCACAGAGATCTTTTCGACCGTGCCTTTCACGCCGCCGATGTCCAGATATTCGCCCTTGCGGAACGCATCATCGAACAGAAAGAAACCGCCCGAGAAAATATCCCGCACCAGCGCCTGACTGCCGAAACCCACGGCGACACCCACAACACCGGCACCTGCAAAGAGCGGCCCGACGTTCACGCCAAGTTCGAGCAGCACAATGAGGAAAATGGTGACCAGCAGCACGATCAGGATAAAGTTCCGGAACAGCGGCAGCAGGGTCGCCAGGCGGCTGGCACTGCTGCCGCCCCCTTCGTCCCCCAGCTCACCCTCTTCCATGTCGCCCTGTTCTTCGCGGATCTTGTTGTCGATCCAGATGCGGAAGACGTGGTACACGATGTATCCGATGAACAGGATGACCATGATATCGAGCAGCTGGGTTGCAGCGGTTTCGACCATCTGTGCGGAATCGTTGTCCCAGATGTAGAAGAAGGCATAGACCCCAGCGACAAATGCCAGAATGCCTGCGACGCGGCGCGCCAGCCCCTCGAATGTTGTCAGTTCGGCACGCGGGCGGATGTCCTGCATTTCCGCCAGCTCTGCCAGCCGCTCTTCGTCCGGTTCATCTTCGGCCGCGGCTTCTGCCTCATTCAGCGCCCGTAGCGCACGGGCGCGGGCAAAGCTGCGTTCGATGGCAAAGTTGATCACGCCATAGACGACGATGATCGACAGCAGGATCATATACGCCCCTCCGATCAGCGGGATCGAAGACGGGTTGCCGAGCACCAGATCATAGGTCAGCTCCGCCCAGGCAAAGAGCACGTAAAAGATCACAGCGGGGGCCCAGACAGTCGAAAGCGTCCGGACCAGCCAGCTGAGTTCTCCCACCGGTTTGCCCTGCCGGATCGCGCGGCTGATCGCCCGCCGGTTCACCAGAACCATCAGAATGTTCAGCAACACCACAGCCGCCGACAGCAGGGAGGACAGGAAGGCGTAGACGTCGTAGTTAAGGCCCAGTTCGCCGATCCAGACCCCAAAGAGGATCGCACAGATGTCAAAGGCAGCGAGCATGAAAAGCCAGCGGTGCAGGCTTTTCGCGTCCCGGGTGCTGAGCACGGGGATCCGGTACTGCTCCATGTAGGGCGACAGAATCATGCGCCAGAGCACAGCGGCAAAGCGGCTCATGAAATAAGCGGCATTCACGATACTGGCCGTGAACTGAATGGCCGGGTCCTTGATCGGGCCCCAGATCAGAGCGCCGAGAATATAGGCAACCGCCATAGAGACGAGAATACCGACCACGCCCAGCACGAAACGGAAAACCAGCCAGGGCATCTTTTCCGAATACCCCTGCGGATTCTCGCGCGTCCGTGCGACCACCCAGCTCTTCGCAATCTTGGGGCCGTAAATGTAGCGCTCAACAAGAACACCCGCGCCAAAGAGCAGCAGCGAATACATAACTACTTCGGCAAAAACGCGGATTTCGCC
The DNA here is from genome assembly GCF_055693285.1 of Roseobacter sp. S87. The sequence goes on along the minus strand of NZ_JBVFTR010000004.1, from coordinate 3,795,517 downwards.
CGTCGGGCTGGTTGCGCGCAGAATGTAGACCACTTCGTTGAACGCGTTGGGCAGGTCCAGAATGCGCTCGACCAGCGCGGTCCGGAAGCGCACAACGGTGTCCTGCGCCTTCATCAGGCCGGAACCTTCAGTGCTTTCAACAGTTTCCGCCGTTTGTTCCGGCGCAGACGTCATCACGATCTCGCCATCCGGCCCGATCACAACCACGCCGACCCCGGCTTCGGCAGCCTGCCGCATGATCTCGGACACGCGCGCACTGTCCGCATCCGACCCGCTGTCTCCGCTCGCGGCAGAAAAGAGAGAACCGATGCCCTGGGCCTGTGCTGTGCCCAAACCGGGAAGGCCCAGGTTCAGCAACATTATCATGGACAGGGCGAGCAGGATCAGACGCATAAGCTCAGCTTTCCGGAAACTGTTATCATTCAGGACGGTAGGCGAGGCAGCGGGGCTTTGCAATTGGACATCAGTCCGGCGGAATACAACTAAGTCGTGTTTTGCACCTGCGCCCGAATTGTGCCAGGAAGCCATGGGAGTACGGCGCAGGCCGTGATCGAAAGACCCGGGGAACGGCCATGTGCCTGAAAAACACTGAAACAGCTGACCGGCGCGCAGCCCCTGCCGACCGGAGCGGGAAATGAACGTGCAGGACCGGTCCGCCGCACCGGTGGCTGCGCAGGACGGTGCGCGTGCTTCGCGTATCATGTTCTACAGTCATGACACTTTCGGCCTGGGACATCTGAGGCGCTCGCGCGCGCTGGCCTCGGCGCTGACGGCGTCTGACGAAGGGACCTCTGCGATTATCCTGACCGGATCGCCGATCGCCGGACGTTTTACCTTCCCGGAGCGCGTGGATCACGTACGCCTGCCGGGTGTCTCGAAAATGCATGACGGCACATATGTAAGCCAGACGCTCGGTCTCGACATTGACGAAACCACAGCGCTGCGTTCCGGTCTGATCCAGACCGCCGTGGAACAATATGACCCTGACCTGCTGATCGTCGACAAAGAGCCTACCGGTTTTCGCGGCGAGCTGCTGCCGACGCTGGAATGGCTTGCCGCCCGTGGTACCACCCGGTGCGTCCTGGGCCTGCGCGATGTGCTGGACGAAGCGCAGGTTCTGCGGGCTGAGTGGGAACGCAAGGGGGCCATCGAAGCCGCCGAACAGTTTTATGACGAGATCTGGGTGTATGGTCCGAAGTCTGTCTATGACCCGACTGAAGGCCTGGGGTTGTCCCCGGCAACCCGCGAGCGTATCCACTGGACAGGCTATCTGCGGCGCGAGATCACTGATGCGGCGGAAACACCGGAAGATCCTTATGTCCTGATCACCCCGGGTGGTGGTGGCGACGGGCAGGCGATGGTCAACCTCGTGCTGTCCGCTTACGAATCCGATCCGACACTCAAACCTGATGCCATTCTGGTCTATGGACCCTTCCTGTCAGGTGAGGTGCGGGAGGCTTTTGACGCCCGCGTCGCGGCACTGAATGGTCGTGTGACCGCTGTTGGCTTTGACGCCCGGATTGAAACACTGTTTGCCGGGGCGCAGGGCGTCGTGTGTATGGGGGGATACAACACTTTCTGTGAAGTGCTCTCCTTTGACCAGCGCGCCGTGATTGTGCCGCGAACCGTGCCGCGTCTTGAACAATGGATCCGGGCCTCCCGCGCCGAAGAGCTTGGCCTCGTCCGGATGCTTGACGAAACGCGCGACGGCATGACGCCGGAAGCAATGGTGCGCGCGATCCGGGGCCTGCCATCGCAGGGCAAACCATCACAGGCGGGTGCAGACGGACTGCTCGACGGACTCGAGGTCGTCGTACGCCGGGCCGGAGCGCTGGTGGCGCAGAAATGACCCAGACCACAGGTGCGCCGCTCGCGGTGGTCGTCAAAGGATGGCCGCGGTTGTCCGAGACATTCATCGCGCAGGAACTCGTGGCACTGGAAGAAGCAGGCCTGCATTTCGAAATCTGGTCCCTGCGTCACCCGACCGACAAAAAGACACACCCTTTGCACGACCGTCTGCAGGCGTCTGTGCGCTATCTGCCGGAATACCTGCGGGATGAACCCTTTCGCGTGCTGCGCGGATTGCTGAGCGCGGTGAAGCGTCCTGGATTTGGTGCCGCCTGGCGGATGATCCGCGCGGATTATGTCCGCGACCGCACACCAAACCGCCTGCGGCGTTTCGGTCAGGCCTGCGTGATGGCCCGCGAACTGCCCGGGGACACCCGCGCTCTCTACGCGCATTTTCTGCATACGCCGTCATCGGTTGCCCGCTATGCCGCAATCATCAGAGGCCTGCCCTGGTCCTTTTCCGCACACGCCAAAGATATCTGGACCTCCCCTGAATGGGAGCTCCGCGAGAAACTGTCGCCTGAGAGTTTTGGCGCGGCATTCGGGGCCACCTGCACCGGATTCGGCGCTGAACACCTGCAGAACCTGGCAGAAACACCCGCCCGTGTTGATCTGGTGTACCACGGGCTTGATCTCGCGCGTTTCCCGGCACCGCCGGAGCGCCCGCTGCGCGAAACGAACGCGCCGCTGGCGTTGATGTCTGTCGGCAGGCTGGTGGAGAAAAAGGGATTCGACCGGCTGATTGATGCGCTGGCTCTGCTGCCCGGCGACCTGGACTGGCACTTCACGCATATCGGCGGCGGAGAACTGCGGGACGCAATGCAGCAGCGCGCGCAGGACCGTGGTGTCGCGGGCCGGATCACCTGGAAAGGTGCCCAGGATCAGCCAGAGGTCATTGCCGCCATGCGTGCCGCGGACCTTTTCGTACTGCCCAGCCGTGTTGCCGGAGACGGCGACCGCGACGGATTGCCCAACGTCCTGATGGAAGCGGCCAGCCAGAAGCTGCCGATCCTGTCCACACCCGTCTCGGCAATACCGGAATTCATCGACACCGGTGTGCATGGCATCCTGACGGACGACGCACCGGAAAGCATTGCGCAGGCGATCACCGGATTTGCCGCCGATCCGGCATCGGGTCCGGCGCTGGCCCGGGCCGCATATGAGCGGCTGGTCCATGATTTCGGGATGGATCCGGGCATCGCGCGGCTGGTTCAGCGTCTGCGCGAAACAATGGGCGCGGCGGCATGAGGCGGGTTGCCTTTTACGCCCCCATGAAGCCCCCGACCCATTCCGTGCCCTCAGGAGATCGCGCCATGGCACGGGCCCTGATGCTGGCCATAGAGCGCGCCGGAGCGGAACCGGAGCTTACTTCCGAACTGCAGACAAGGGACGGCAAGGGCGATCCTGACCATCAGGCCGATATCTATCGCGCCGCAGATGAGGAAACAGCCAACGTAATTGCGGCGGGTCGGGCGGCGGGCTGGCGGGCCTGGGTCACCTATCACAACTATTACAAAGCTCCCGATCTGCTGGGGCCTGCCGTCTCGAAGGCACTGGGTATCCCGTATATTCTGATCGAGGCCACCCGGGCGCGCAAGAGGCTCGGCGGCCCATGGGACGGCTTTGCCAGAGCGGCAGAGGCGGCCTGCGATGCGGCGGATGCGATCTGCTACCTGACCGAAAGGGACGCGCTGACGCTGCGGCGCGACGCACCGGCAAGCCAGCGGCTGATCCATCTGCGCCCCTTTCTGCCGCTCGAAACCCTGCCGCCTGTGTCCACACTCACAGGGTCAATGCTCTGTGTCGCCATGATGCGGCCCGGCGACAAACTGGCATCATACGAACTGGTGGCGGAAACGCTGGCGCAGCTCACCACTGAAAACTGGCACCTGACCATAGCGGGCGACGGGCCCGCGCGGGACAGCGTCGTTTCACTCATGGCACCTTTCGGTGACCGCGTGACCTTTGCGGGCGCGCTGGACACTGCTGGCCTTGATGCGCTTTTCGGCCAGTCCAGTCTGCTGTACTGGCCCGGGGTCAATGAGGCGTTCGGCATGGCCTATCTCGAAGCGCAGGCCGCAGGTCTGCCAGTGGTAGCCCAGGACAGGCCCGGCGTGCGCGATGTTCTGGCGCCGGGGCCTTATCCTGATCCTTCGGCGGGCGTCGCACCACTGGCAGCCATGGTCGATCACCTGCTTGCCAACGACGCGGAACGCCGGCGGCGCAGTTCAGCGGCCCGCACGTTTATCACAAAAAACCACCTGATCGACAGTGCGGCTCAGACGCTGGCACCCCTGCTCGGAGAGGCAGGAGATTGATCCGGCTTGCCATCATACGTCACGGGCATACCGCCTGGAACCGCGCCGGCCGCATACAGGGGCGCAGCGACATTCCGCTTGATGAGGATGCCGCGACGGCACTGGCCAGCCGCCGTCTGCCCCCGCCCTGGGACAATGCCGATCTCTGCGCCAGCCCTTTGCAGCGGGCGGCGCAGACCGCCAGGCTGATCAGCGGGCGTTCTCCGCGCAGCGACGACGCCCTGATTGAAATGAACTGGGGCGACTGGGAAGGCCAGCAGGGGCGTGATCTGCGGGAGGAACCGGCAAGCGGGTTCAGGGATATTGAGGACTGGGGCTGGGACTATCGCCCGCCCGGTGGGGAAAGCCCCGCCGATCTGCGCGCGCGTCTGGTCCCCTGGGCCGAAGGCCTGCAACGCGATACCGTCGCGGTGTGTCATATCGGGGTCATGCGGGTCCTGCTGGCACAGGCAACGGGCTGGAATTTCAGCGGGCCAGCCCCCTTCAGGATCAAGCGCGACCGCCTTTATATCCTGCGCCCGGACCCCTGTGGCTGGACTGCTGATGCCCAGCCGGTCCGCCTCGAGGAGGGCTCGCCATGCGCGTGATGATCCTTGTCACCCACCTGCTTGGCACCGGTCATCTGGCACGTGCGCTGACGCTGGCACGGGCCTTTTCGGACGCGGGTCACACCACCCGCCTCGTTTCCGGCGGGATGCCCGCACCACACCTGGACGATGGTGTTACGGATGTTCTGCAACTCCCGCCGCTGCGTTCGGACGGCACCAACTTCACCCGGCTTCTGGGCCGCGACGGACAGGTTGCCGGAGAACGGACCTTTCGAGACCGCATACACGCATTGACCGAAGCACTGAAAGGGTTTCATCCCGACATTCTGATCACAGAACTTTTCCCATTTGGCAGGCGTGTTCTGAAAGATGAGTTTTTTGCCGCGCTTGAAACCGCACAGGCACTGAACCCCAGACCAGTAATCCTGTCGTCCGTGCGCGATATCCTGGCCCCACCTTCAAAGGCGGCCAAGGCTCAGATGGCCGAGGATCTGATCGGGGCATACTACGACGCGGTTCTGGTACACGCCGACGCCACCGTCACAACTCTTGATGAAAGCTGGCCCGTTACGCCCGCTATCGCCGGCAAACTGCGTTATACCGGGTATGTTGCCCGGCAGAACACTGCGAGGTCACCCTCCGCTCAGCGGTCAGGCATTGTTGTGAGTACCGGCGGCGGTGCCGTGGCCGACAACCTTTTCGAAACCGCTGTCGACTGCGCGCGCGGCATGGCCGAACACAGCTGGCACCTGCTGGTCGCCGGACAGAAGGCGCCAGCACGGATCGCTCAGCTGACCAGACGCGCGGGCCGGAATGTGACTGTTGGCCCGGCAAGCAAAAACTTTCGCGGGCTTCTGTCGGGCGCGGCCGCCTCTGTGTCACTCTGCGGCTACAACACGGCACTCGATGTGCTCCAGACGGGCGTACCGGCGGTCTTTGTGCCCTTTGACGCCGATGGCGAAACCGAACAGACGCTGCGGGCGCAGGGTCTGTCCAGGCAAAGTAACATTGACCTGCTGCGAAACAGGGACCTGTCGGCTCAGGCTCTCGGGGACGCCATCAGGAATGTGATCAGCGCGGCCGAACGGCCCCTGCCCGGTGACATATTTGACGGTGCCGCTGAAACCGTGCGCATTGCCGAAACCATCCGGAGATACCGCGATGCCTGACGACTGGAGCCCGCTGAGACAGGAGCTCGCGCGTTGCCGGGCTGACGGAGTGGACCTGCCGGTATGGTGGCGTGACGACGATGCGGTTGCACATACTCCCGCGCTCGACCGGCTTGACGCGCTGTCTGCAAAAACGGCGTTGCCGGTCCACATTGCCGTAATCCCACGCCCGGCAGATGAAACCCTTGTCCGGGCGGTCCGCAACAGTCACAAGCTCATCCCGCTTGTGCATGGCTGGCAGCACGTCAGCCACAGCCCTGAAGGCGTCAAGAAAGCCGAATTCGGCCAGCCCCGCGATGGTGCCATCACCGAGTTACAGGCAGCCATTGGCCGTCTGCACGAACTTTTCGGGGCACGCCTGCTGCCCGTTTTCGTACCCCCTGGAACCGCTTTGACGCCGGTTTCTGTGCTGATCTGGTGCGTTCAGGGTACCGTGGCATTTCGACATTCCTGCCACGCAAAGAGAAGATGCCTGCGCCCGGGCTGACGCAGGTTAACACCCACATTGATCCGATCCACTGGAAGGGCGACCGCAGTCTGGTATCCGCGCAAACGCTCATCGATCTGACCGCACGCACGCTTTCAGATCGGCGCACCGGCCGGACAGACCCGTCTGAACCGCTGGGGCTGCTGACACACCACCTTGTACACACCGAAGAGGTCTGGCAATTCTCTGAGAAATGGATCGGCGAAATGCTGGACGGCGGTGCGCGACCAGAAACACCTCTGCAACAGGAGACCCCGGATGAGCAGGCTTGAATCCATGCGGCGCAGGCTGACTGCGCAGATTGACGGCATAAACTGGGCAGCAGAACAGATCGCGGGCCTGCAGGGGGACGTGCTGGAACTGGGGCTCGGCAACGGCCGGACTTATGACCATCTGCGCGAAAGCCTGCCGGACCGGCGGATCTGGGTCATCGACCGGGTGCTCAAACCGCATCCGTCCTGCATCCCCCCCGCAGAGGATTTTCTGCAGGGCGAAGCAGAGGACATGCTGACGGAACTTGGCAGCCGTGGCGCGAAAATGGCCCTTGCTCATTATGACTTCGGTTATGGTGACAAGGCGCGCGACGTGGAAGAAGGCGGCAGGCTGTCACCGCTGATTGCGCCCCTGATGCAGACAGGCGGTCTGGTGGTCAGCCAGCAGCCGCTGGTGGGTTTTGAACAAGTGCGCGGCCCGGACACCATTGATCCGGAACGGTATCTTTTCTACCGCGCAACGGCCTGATCACGGACCCATCCCTTCAATGTGACGTGCATGTGTACATCGGGGTCATAAATACTCCTAGACAGCACCTGAGCATTGAAAGGAATTACCACCATGAAACCAGTGGCAGCAGTGATAGCACTCCTGGCCCTCGCAGCCTGCGAAGCGCCCGGAAGTGCAACCAACCAAACCAGCGCGTTCGAAGAAGCCTTTCGGGACGCCGGCAGCTGAGCCTTGCTGCGCAGTGTCATTTTTCGCGTGAACAGCCGGTGACAACCGTGTAGAATCTGCGGCAGATGCGCACTTTGAAAGGACCCAACAGATGCTGAGAGCCGCACTTCTTCTGACCTGTGTACTGAGCCTGGCTGCCTGCGAAACAACCAAAGGCATCGGCCGCGACGTACAGAACGCAGGCGAAAAGCTCGACGAAGCATTCTGAAGCTGACGGGGTGGCGCAACTCAGCCGTTGCGCGCCGCACAGTTCCTGCAAAGCGCTGTCTCCGGCAGCACGTCGAGGCGTGCGTCTGAGATCATTTCCCCGCATCTGAGGCACGTCCCGTATGTGCCCGCTGCTACGCGGCCAAGAGCCGCATCAATGCGCGCGACTTCCTCCAGTTCGGCGTGGCCCAGCGCTTCGAGCACTTCGTCGCCCTGCCGTTCTGTTGCAAAATCCTCGAAGTCGCGGGTCGGGGTTTCGTCGAGCGCATGCTCTACCTCCACCAGATGCCCGACCAGCTCATGCCGGCGGGACAGGAGGATGCTTTTCTGTTTCTCCATGTCCATTGCATGTCTCCTTTATGGATAAGGAAAACATGGCATGTGCCGGCCTGTGCTGCCTTGATCTGGATCAGGAGGGGCGTGCCACAAAAGGCGAAAGGCGCCAGGGGATCGGACCGAAATCCAGACCCGTGCCCGAGGGCACATCCTGACGCCTTCTTGAACCTTATCATCCCCCCAGAGGGCGACAGCAGGCCCAGCTTGCGACCCGGCGTTGCCACCCGTCGCCGGAACCACCTGCATTGCTGCCAGCAGCTCCCCGCATCATCCCTGCCAGCGCTGCCTTCCAACCTAACACCTTGCGGCATCAAAGTTTTTCGGCCTGCTCCGGCGCCCGCTGCCCATTCGTCACGACCCTTTCGGGTCCACACGATCCGACCTGCTTCCGATCACCGTTCCTGCCCAGAGCTGCATCATTGATCCGTCTCTGAACGCTCCCGGCCACCGGGGCTTTTGCGTCCGCCTCTTTGTTCCGAAGAGCTCTGAAGCGGTGAGATAACGATGCGTCATCACCCCCCGTTCTGGCAATAAAAAAATTACGCTGAGGCGAAATTTCTTGTGGATAAGCTGTTGAAATATATGGGGTTTCAACCTGTGGATAAGCGGGGGATAACCCGGTTTTTGCCTGCGTTCCGGCGCACTTGCTGCAGCGCGGAAAAGCTGTGGAAAGCGGCGTTTTCGCGAGGGTGATTTTCCGGTGACCCGCAGGGCCCGAGAGGGGCTGGAGAGGCAGAATCACCGCGATGGGGCCCCGGGTAGAGACTGTGCCAGGGCCACATTCAGAGGTGTCGGTGGGGCGTCGGTATCACGTCGGTTTAACGTCGGTATTACGTCGGTGCGCAGCGCACGGTCCGGTAAGAGGGTGTTAGTGGGGATGAGACGCGGTCTGGCACCGCCAGACTGAACAGTCCGGGGGACTGTCCAGAGCGTCGAAAGCGGATTTCGCAAGAAATTCGCCGGAGTAGATGGGTTGCGGGCGGGGTGCCTGCGAAGCGAAAAGCGTAGGTCCTTTTGCCAGTTTAGCATCACACCCGCCCGCTGAAGATGGTCTGAGCACTACTCACCTCAGAAGGGATTGTAGATAGTATGAGGCCACAATAAGCTGACCAAGCGGCAATACAAAAAGGCAGGACTATGCAAGAAGGCATTTCATTTGACGATTTTACAATTACTGAAATTTTTGGCACGGATACGGCTGAAGATGAAAAGCCCGAGCGCCTAAAGGCCTATTTCTTTAAGAACAAAGCTTACGCAAGTATTAGGTCAGATCTACCGTTGAGAATTTTGGTCGGTCACAAAGGGATTGGGAAAAGCGCTCTTCTGAGGATGGCATACTTTGAAGATTTAGATGATGGAACTCTCGCACTTTCGCTAAAACCCAACGACCTAGTCGTCAGTTCAGCTATCAAACAAACCTTCATAGAGAAAATTGAAAGCTACAAGCAACTGATAAGCAAATTGATTTATCAAAAATCATTGGATTCATTAAAGATTGCCTCGGAAAACGCAGATAAATTCTCCGTCCAGAAAACAACAAAGCAAATGATTGCTTCACTCTATCAAAAGGTCTACGAGCTCTCCGGCGCTGATGTCAGCGAGGAAATCAAATTAATGCGCAAGAGGTTCTCTCAAGACAAGAAGATTCGCATCTACGTAGATGACATTGACCGCGGTTGGACTGCTTCCAACGAAGATATCAACAATATTTCGGCTTTAATCAATGCAGCGCGTGACCTAGCGAACGAAGAAGATACCGATATACAATTCCGAATAGGTCTCAGGAGCGACGCGTATTTTCTGTATAGAACTTCCGACGAGAGTACTGACAAAATCGAAGGCAGCGTAGTTCGATTGGCGTGGACTAGGCATGATATACTTGTTGTGATGGCACTTCGGGTAGCTAGGTACTTCGGAAAGTCCATCGATGTCACAAAATTCGAGAAACTAAGTCAGCCTGAAATTGCAAGAGAACTACACCCAGTCATCGATGACCGCTTTTCGGTAGGGCGAGGCCACTGGGACGGCGCACCAATCCACGTGGTTTTATTGTCTCTTGTTCGAAACAGGCCTCGCGACCTCGTCAAGCTTTTGACGGAAGCCGCGAAAGAGGCGTACCGGAATAACCATTCAAAAATAACCTCAACTGATCTCGAAAAAGTTTTCTCAAACTATTCGCATGGTCGCATCACCGATCTGACGCTGGAGTTCAAATCTGAAATGCCAAACGTGGAGCGACTGCTTTACAACATGGCCCCAACGACGAAACAGCAACGCGACAAAGAAAAACGCTGGAAGTACTCAAATGATCAACTAATGACGAAAATTAAAAATATCATGGGAAGCCAGCCACTTGCATTTGCAAACGGCGCAGCTGTGTCCGCGAAATCCATTGCCGAATTCCTTTTCAAAATCGATTTTATTATTGCTAGATCTGAAGACGAAGCAGGAAGGATTTTATGGACGCACTTCGATCAGAACCGTATGCTACAGAGTCAGTTTGTTGATTTTGGGTACAAATGGGAAGTTCACCCAGCGTACAGATGGGCTCTACAACCGAAAACCGTACATCAGATTTTGGACGACATAGACATACCTAACCATCCATCTTGAGCGCGGAGATAAACGCTTCCTGAGGTATATCAACTTTCCCAAACTGCCGCATCTTTTTCTTACCGGCCTTCTGCTTGTCCAGCAGTTTGCGCTTCCGCGTGGCGTCGCCGCCATAACACTTGGCGGTCACGTCCTTGCGCATGGCTGAGAGCGTTTCCCGCGCGATGACCTTGCCGCCAATCGCGGCCTGGATCGGGATTTTGAACATGTGGCGCGGGATCAGGTCCTTGAGCTTTTCGACCATGGCGCGGCCCCGCTGTTCGGCGCGGTCGCGGTGGACCATGGTGGAGAGCGCGTCGACGGGTTCGTCGTTCACCAGGATGGACATCTTGACGAGCTTATCCTCGCGGTAGCCAATCATCTGGTAGTCAAAGGAGGCATAGCCCTTGGTGACCGATTTCAGCCGGTCGTAGAAGTCAAACACCACCTCGTTGAGCGGCAGGTCATAGACGACCATGGCGCGCGAGCCTGCATAGGTGAGGTCCAGCTGGATGCCACGGCGGTCCTGGCAGAGTTTGAGCACGTCGCCGAGGTAGTCGTCGGGCACAAGGATGGTGGCCTTGATGCGCGGCTCCTCCAGGTGGCTGACGAGCGTGAGGTCAGGCATGTCCGCGGGGTTGTGCAGTTCCAGCATCGTGCCGTCTTTGTGGTAGACGTGGTAGATGACGGAAGGAGCCGTCGTGATCAGTTCGATGTTGTATTCACGTTCGATCCGGTCGCGGATCACCTCAAGGTGCAGCAGGCCGAGGAAGCCGCAGCGGAAGCCAAAGCCAAGTGCGGCGGAGGTTTCCATTTCATAGGAGAAGGAGGCGTCGTTGAGCGCCAGTTTCTCGATGGCGTCGCGCAGGTCCTCGAATTCGGCGGAATCGACCGGGAAGAGGCCGCAGAAGACCACGGGCTGGCTGGGTTTGAAGCCCGGCAGCGCGTCTTCAGTGCCTTTCTTTTCGTGGGTGATGGTGTCGCCGACGCGGGTGTCGCGCAACTGTTTGATCGAGGCGGTCAGGAAGCCGATTTCGCCCGGGCCCAGTGCGTCGATGGTGGTCATTTCCGGGCGGAAGACGCCGATGCGGTCCACGTGGTGGGTGGAGTTGTTGGAGAGCATGCGGATGCGTTCGCCCTTGCGCAGCTGGCCGTCCATGATGCGCACCAGCACGATGACGCCGAGGTAGCTGTCGTACCAGCTGTCCACGAGCATCGCCTTGAGGGGCGCGTCGGGGTTGCCGGTGGGCGCGGGCAGTTTGTGCACGATCGCTTCGAGCGTTTCGGTGATGCCCTGGCCGGTTTTGGCGGAGACCTGGATGGCTTCGGTGGCGTCGATGCCGATGACGTCCTCGATCTGTTCGGCCACGCGGTCGCAGTCGGAGGCGGGCAGGTCGATCTTGTTCAGGACGGGTACGATTTCGTGGTCGGCCTCGATGGCGTGGTAGACGTTGGCGAGGGTCTGGGCCTCGACGCCCTGGGTGCTGTCGACCACCAGCAGCGAGCCTTCGACGGCGCGCATGGAGCGGGAGACCTCATAGGCGAAGTCCACGTGGCCCGGCGTGTCGATCAGGTTGATGACATAGGTTTCCCCGTCGAGCGCGGTATAGTCGATGCGGACCGTGTTGGCCTTGATGGTGATGCCGCGTTCGCGTTCGATATCCATGCTGTCGAGCATCTGCTCTTTCATGTCCCGGTCGGCCACGGTGTTGGTGGACTGGATCAGTCTGTCAGCGAGCGTGGATTTCCCGTGATCGATGTGGGCGACAATCGAGAAATTGCGGATATGCGAAAGCGGTGTCATGGTGGGGATATGGAGTGGATTGCGGGGACGGTCAAGGTGAGTTGGTGCAATGGTTCTGTGGGCGAAATCAGCTGCCCGGCGCGGGCGCGGGCATGAGAGCTGAGCTGCTGCCTGCGGCCGTAGCGCTGGTGTTGGTTGCGCTGGCCGTGCCGGTCATTCTTGCGGGCCCGGGTGGCGCGGCTCTGGTGCTGGCGCTGCTGGGTCTGGTCTTTGCCTGCGCTGTTATTGCCGCGATGCTGCGCATGGGGGGCAGCGCACAGTCCCGCGGGCTGAAGGATTCGCTGCGCAGCGGCAGTTTCCGCGACGCCCGCAGCCGCGCGCTCAGCTATCTGCTGTCACGGGCGTACCGCTGGATCCGCACAGAACCACCCGGCGACGGGACACTGCCGGCTGCGGCACTTCTGCGCCATGCGCTGACGTTCGGGCTGCTGGACCGGGCCCTGCTGCTGGCCGTGATCTATCCCCTGTTCACTATGCTGCTTTTCTGGGGCACGACAGGCCAGAATGTCATCCTCGGACAGACCATCGTCATCAGCACCGCATCCCCCTGGTGGACCGGACCACTGGCGCTGGCAGTGATCGCCCTGATCGCGGGCGGACCGCACTACATCACCATCGGCGAACGGCATATGCGCGGCACCCTGAAAAGCGTGGCCGGATATCTGGATCTGATCGCCTTTGGCGTAGGGGGCACAATCCTGATCTATATGGATTTCCCCTGGTTCACCACATCGGCCATTCTGGCCGTCAGCTTTGCCGCACTCTGGGCCTTCTCCGGGTTTCTGGCGGGCGTGCCCGCAATGGCCGTGGCCACAGTACTCGCGCTGACCGGGCCACTGGGCCTGGCACTGCAGAGTTTACTGCCCGGGCCCGCCGCCTTTTTCGCGGCCACCGTCATCGCGCTGGTATCCGCCCTTGTTTACCTGATTGCCGTGGATGCGTTCCGCAGCCGCAACAGCGCTGACACAGCCGGCGCGCTGGCGCTGTGCATTCCGGTTGCAGCCATGATCGCAACTGTGATCTTTGTGCCGATCGGAGAAACCGGTGAATGGAGCAACGCAATCCGTATCGGAATTCTGGTGCTGATTGTCGCCCCGGTGGTGAATGCGGTCTTTGACGTCATCAGCTTCGCCGTAACACTCGCCTTTGTGCAGCGCGGCCAGCAGGGGAACGCATTTTTCTGGGCGCTTGCTGACATTGCGGTCGCCCTTCTTACCTTCATGGCCGCCGGCAGCACCCTCATCTGCACCACTGTGGCGCTGGACTGGCTGTCGGGCACACCGTTCATCGACCTCGAAATCCTGCTGGACTCGACCTGGAACATCAGCCGCTACTGGTGGCTCTACCTGATGCTCTTTTCCACCCTGCTGCCCAGCATCGTGCATGTAGGCATTACAGCGCTCAGCCTGCAGGCGCTGACACCGATGCGCTGGCGCGAAAATCTCTGCGCGCGCATTGATGCCGCACGGGCCGGCAAAACCTGGCCACTCGTGAGCACGCCCCTCGTGCTGGGCGCGCTCTGGACCGGGTGCCTGGCACTTGTCTTTGGCGCAATCGCCGGGGCGCTCATGGTGCTGTGGAACCTTGGCCTCGCCTGGAGCGTGGTCTGGTACCGCCAGTGGCTTGAACTGCTGGCCTTCTGGGGTGGTGGGGTGTGAGGTGTTTTTGAGCTTCAGGTGCCTGGGTGGCTGAACGTATAGAGATAACGGATGAGGACAGTGCGCACGCTTGGCTGGAGACCCAGGATCATCAGACGCAGGTCTGGTTTGCCGTGCGCTGTGCATTGCGTGGATTGCCCGGGCTGGGAGTATACAGTGATGCGACGTCTGGCGGACTCGCTTTTACGGGCCTTCGGGCGATACTCACCTCTGCGGCTGCGGCCACATGTCCAGCCGCAGAGGAGGACAGGTTGAAGGTCGCCGCCCACTCCGCCGCCAACGCCGCCAACTCCGCCGCCCACTCCGCCGCCAACTCCGCCGCCTTTTCCGCCGCCTACTCCGCCGCCCACTCCGCCCATTCCGCTGCCTACTCCGCCGCCCACTCCGCTGCCTACTCCGCCGCCGACTCCGCCGTCTACTCCGCCGCCCACTCCGCCGCCTACTCCACTCACTCCGCCTACTCCGCCGCCGACTCCGACACGGCATTGCCGCGAACCCGGGGGCCACTCTGGACAGGAGTCGATCAACCGGAAGGGCTGAAAGCCGGATGGGCAGCGCTCATAGTGCAATGGGCTGCAGATGACGCCGACTGGTCCTTCTGGATCGAATGGTACGAAGGCATCCTGAACGGCACGCCAATGGATTGGGATCTGATCTTTCGGATCGCGACGGAGATCACAGAAGAGGAATGGGAGGCCGGGCAGGCTGTGGTTGCCGGGCGGATCGCCGAAATCCGCAAAGACCATAAATCAAGACCATCCGAGAAGTCCGATGGTGGCGCACAGGAGCCGACAGATCAGCATTTGGCGGCAGTGAAAACCCAGATCGCACAGAACCGCGATGCCATAGCATTGACGGTCGCAAGCCTTCTGGAACAACTTTCTGAGTATCGCGAACACATCCGCGGATTGAATGGTCTGGAGCCAGAGTTACGCGCCGGTTTGCTTGAGTTCATCGACGAACTCTCAGGAAAACTTGTCGAGTTGCTTGGCATCCTACCCGACGAAAGCGACGCAATCGAAACAGAAAAAGCCGGCGCCATAATTCGGTGGTTTCACGCGTACAAATCTCTCGTTCCCGGGGTTGCAAAACGGTATGCAGATCCGGAAAACGCCGCCGAGGCAACAGTGCCGGTTGCTATTATTCTGGGCTGCACCGGATTGGGTACGTTGATAGGCGGACCGATGGGCGCTGGCGCTGGAGGCATTGTGGGCGGACTGATCAGCAATCAGATGAAACCCGGCCAGGCCGCGAAGGCCATTCTGGACAACGCTTCAACACCTCCGGACGCATAAGTGCCCAATCTGCGATTAGGCAGCGCCCGAACCGCCCCCACGGGACGGGCGCTTTGCTTCCACCCCCGGTTCTCGCGCGCCAGCTCCATCGGTTCGGCGTTCTGTGATCCAGATCACAGTAGGCGCGCTGTGATCCCGCTAACCTCCCGTACAGGTAGTAGTTAACAGGGAGAGTATGATGCCACTGACAGGATACCTGAAGATCGAGGAAATACCCGGCGAGAGCCAGCGGGCCGAACATGAGGATGAAATCGACGTCTGGGGGATACAGTTTGATGTCCGGCAGATGGCGGCCAGTCCCGTCGGGCGGGGCCGTGCCCGTGCGCGCGCAGATATTGACCCGCTGGTGGTGCATAAGGCCGTGGATGCCGCGTCGCCTTATCTGGCCGAGGCCGTGTGGAAGGGGAAGCGGTTCGCCGAAATGACGCTGGCAGTCCGCAAGGACAGTGGTGAGGCGAACCTCGACTACCTTGTTATTACAATGGAAAATGTGGTGATCACCGCCTGTGGTTTTGGCAACGAACAGGCCGAGGTCACAGACAGCACCCTTTATGAACGTATCGAACTGGAGTTCGAGAAGGTGAAAATTCAGTATTCGAAGCTGAACGACACCGGCGACGGCACCGAAGAGCATGAGGTTCATCTCGGCGGGTGACACTCGCCTGGGGAACTTTGGAACCATTCAGTCTATAATTAGTGACCACAGCCCTGTGCGTTCGCGCACCGGGCTCCTGGCATTGTGAGTTTGCCATCCCGCAATACACGCGTAAGGTGTATGCACATGCTCTCCCCCGAAAGGCACCCCATGACCCACCCTGCCCTTATCCGCACTGCCGCTCTTCCCGCCGGGCTTTTCTGTCTGGCACTTCCCGCGGCAACCGCCGCCCAGGAACTGGATTTTTACGGCCATCTGAACCTTGGGTTCATCAACGTCGATAACGGCGCAGGGTCCAACACCAGCTTTACCGACAACGACAATTCCAACAGCCGGATCGGTCTGATCTACAAGCAAAGCACGGGCAATGGCGGGGAATTCCGGTTCCATTTTGAGACAGCGCTCGGGTTCACCGGTTCCAGCTCGATCAGTGACGCCGATGACAGTTTCGACCAGTCCTACCGCCGTACGGAACTGCGCAAATTTGAGGTGATCTACCGGTCACCGTCCTGGGGCACCCTGTCCTTCGGTCAGGGCAGCATTGCAACCGATGGTCTTGCCGAAGCGGATTTCTCCGGCACGTCGGTCATTGCCTATTCCAGTCTGCAGGACCAGGCTGGCAACCAGGAATTCCAGCTGGCCTCGGGCGGCGGATCGGGCACGACCATCGGCGATGGGTTCAACGCTTTTGACGGCGGGCGCCGGTTCCGCATTCACTATGAGACCCCGCAGTACAACGGTTTCTGGCTGATCGTTTCAGCCGGCGAAGAAGTGCTGACGAGCGGCAATGACGATGAATTCTACGACATCGGGCTGAAGTACGACAAAGACTACGGTGCCTACCACGTGGCCGGACGCCTGGGGTATTCGATCCGCGATTCTGACGAGGAACTGCTGCTGGGCTCCTTTGCGGTTCTGCACAAGGCGACAGGTCTCAACCTGGCGGTGGCCAGCGGCCGTCAGCAGGAAGGCGACGACAGCTATTACTACGTCAAGGCCGGTCTGAAGCGCGACTGGATCGAAGCGGGCGAGACGCGTCTGTCCGTTGATTACTATTCGGGCGAGGATTTTGCCGTGACCGGGTCGGAATCTGAATCCGTCGGCATCGCCGTTGTCCAGAAGGTCGACAGCATCAACACCGAGTTTTACGCCAGCTACCGCACCTTCAGCCTCGATGGTACCGGCGCGGACCTGCAGGATCAGGATGTGATCTTTGTCGGTGCGCGCTGGCGCTTCTGAGCGCGCACGTGCTGCGGCGTGATTGCGGAAATCCGTATCATGGGTCATAAGAAAAGCTGCTGATCAGACACCTGACCCGGAGCTTTGCTTTGACCCGAACCGCTGCTGCGTTCTGCCTGTCCCTTCTGCTTGCTGCCTGCAGTGCCCCCGGCACCACAAGCTCGCCCGTGAGCCAGCAGCGTGCGGTGTTCATCCCTGCCAGTGGCGGTGCGCCGCAATTCGCCTCCGGACTGATCTCAAACGCCTGCCTGAAGGACGACAGACGGGCGGCCAGCCCCGCGCGGTGCGGTTGTGTGCAGGCGGTGGCGAACCGGACGCTTACCCCTTCTGAGAAACGGCGGGGCGCTGCCTTTTTCGGCGATCCGGACCGGGTGCAGGCCATGAAAGTGTCGGATTCGCCCGACAATGAACGGTTCTGGGAACACTGGAGCCGTTTTGCCGATCAGGCGGAACTGCTCTGCAGCAGCACCTGAAGCGGGGTCAGAGTGGTCTGATCCAGAACTGAAGCGGTTTTTCGGTTTCATCCGCTTCGCCGGTATCTTTCCACGAAAAATGCGCGATGGCTCCAGGAACGGGGCGGTACCCGCGGGCGCGCCAGAAACCGTCAAGCGGGCGGTAATGCGCAGGGCGCGCGGGATGCGCATCGGGCCGTGTCACAGCACAGAAGCAACTCCATGAAAATCCCAGCGCCCGCGCGCGGGCCTCACGCTCATCGAAAAAACGATGCCCGGCCCCCTGGTGACGGTACTCCGGCAAAAGGACGCTTTCCGCGCAGTAATAGAGGTCAGACAGGTCAAAACCGGTGCCTGTGAAGGCGGCGCTGAAGTCATCCGAGTGCTCCGTCAGCGGCAAAGCGGTGGAAGCGCCCACCAGTCTGTCCCTGTCAAAGGCACCCACGACGGTCGCAGCATCACTGGACAGATAGGGTGCGAGATAGTCCCGCTCGTACCCCATGTCGCCGTCGTAAAGGTAAGGCCATTCCGCAAAGACCGCGATACGCAGGGCCGCCACATCATCAATAGCCGAGGACAGATCAGCGCCCGCCAGAAGCCGGTAGTCGAGCGCCACGGCTCAGGACACCTGCCGGATCCAGTCCGACAGATTGTAGCGGGTGGTCACCCGGGAAATCAGCCCGTCGCGCAGATCAAAAAAGGAACCTGCGGGCAGCACGTAAGCCTGGCCCGTAGCTTCGGGCAGACCTTCGTCATCGCCCATATAGGTGCCGTTGACCGTGAACTCTGCAGCCCCCCGCGTGCCTTCGGGGTTGGAAAAGATCACCATGTCCGTCAGGTTTTCGCGGTAGCAGCGGGTCATATGGGCGCAGAATTCTGCAAAAGCCTCTTTGCCGTGGCGCACGCCGCCTTCGTTCACATGATGCGCCACGTCATCGGTCAGACAGGCCAGCATGCCGTCTGTGTCGCCTGCATTGAACGCCTCAAAATAGCGCCGGATCACGTCTGCCATGCGCGCCTCATATCATCTCTGTCGGGGGGCCAAAGCGGCCGATCAGCCGCTCTTTGATCTGGTCGCGGGCCTGGCGGTAGCTGACCAGCTTCGCATCCCGCGTCTCGCCCAGGCCCGTGGGGTCGAGGATCGGCCAGTATTCCACATCGAGGCTGTAGTAGCGCGTGAGTTCCAGCGCGCGCCGCTGGCTGGCCGGGCTGAGCGCGATCACCAGATCAAAGGAGCCCAGATCGTCGCCCCAGTTTTCCATCTCGTCAAAGCTGCGCGAGCGGTGGCGGGACAGTTCCACGTCCATCTCCTGGCAGACGGCGATGGAGAACCCGTCGATTTCCATATCATTGGTGACACCGGCAGACTGGACATAGGTGCCGGTGCCATAGAGTTTTTTCATGATGCCTTCGGCCATGGGGGATCGGACTGCGTTGTGATCGCAACAGAACAGAACCGATTGTGGCATCGTTTCCGTCATTCAGCCCCCGAAGTGCAGCACGCAGATCAGCGTAAAGAGACGGCGGGCCGTGTCGGTATCCACCTCGGCCTTGCCTTCGAGACGTTCCTGCAGGACACGGCTGCCTTCGTTGTGGATGCCCCGGCGCGCCATGTCGATCGTCTCGATCTGGCTGGGCGGCAGCTTTTTCACGGCCTCAAAATAGCTCTCGCAGATCTGGAAGTAATCCTTGACCACCTGGCGGAACGGCCCGAGCGAGAGGTGGAATTCCGCAGCCTTTTCATCGGCTTCGGTGTTCACATCGAACACGAGGCGTTTATCGCGGATCGCAAGGCCCACGCGGTAGGGACCGTCCGGGACCATGCGGCCGTCCCGCTGGGGCAGCACGAATGTGTTGTCTTCCAGCAGGTCAAAGACCGCGACCTTCCGCTCCTGTTCAATTTCGGGCGTGGGGGGCGGGAGACCGGAGTCGTCCAGCTCAATCTGTGAAATACGGGACATGGCGGAACTTCTGATACGATACGTGACGCTGTTGCTTAAAGCGTTTCGGGTTTGCGTTGAAGCACCAAATATCGTTTTTCGTGTTCAGGCACAGCGGGAGGCGGCGACCAGGCGGCACGATTTACAGCCGAAACGCTGCAGCGCACGCCCTGCCCCGGGGCAACCGTCAGCTGCCCTGCTCAGTCATTCAGGCGTTTCAGACGCGCCGTGACGGACAGGCCGTGCGCCTCCAGCGATTCCGACTGTGCCAGGGTTTCCGCCGCAGGACCAATCGCGCGCAGGGCCTGGGGCGTCATGCGTGCCAGCGTCGTGCGTTTCATGAAGTCGAGCACCGAGAGGCCCGATGAGAACCGCGCGGAGCGTGCCGTGGGCAGCACGTGGTTCGGCCCGCCCACATAGTCGCCGATGGCCTCAGGCGTCCACTGGCCCAGGAAGATCGCGCCGGCGTGGGTGATCCGGGCGGACAGTGCGTCGGGGTCGGCCACGCAGAGCTCCAGGTGTTCGGGCGCGATACGGTCCGAAAGAGCAGCGGCGGTGGCGAGGTCCGGCACCGTGATGATCGCACCGAAGTCGCGCCAGGAGGGCCCTGCAATGACCCGGCGTTCCAGCGTCTCAAGGCGCTTTTCCACGGCGGCGGCGACGGCGTTGCCAAAGGCGGCATCCGTGGTGATCAGGATGGACTGGGCGCTTTCGTCGTGTTCCGCCTGGCTGAGCAGGTCGAGCGCGATCCAGTCGGGGTCATTGTCGGCATCCGCGATCACGAGGATTTCCGAGGGGCCCGCGATCATGTCGATGCCCACTTTGCCGAAGACGCGCCGTTTGGCGGCCGCCACGAAGGCATTTCCGGGGCCGGTGATTTTGTCCACGGGTGCAATGGTGTCCGTCCCGTACGCCAGCGCTGCCACGGCACTGGGCACCGCCCACGCGGTAGATCTCGTCCACGCCTGCCAGTTCGGCGGCGGCGAGCACCAGCGGGTTGAGGACACCGTCGGGGGCCGGGACCACCATCGCGAGGCGCGGCACGCCTGCGACCTTGGCCGGGATGGCGTTCATCAGCACCGAGGAGGGATACGAGGCCAGCCCGCCGGGCACGTAGAGGCCAGCAGCGCTCACCGGTGTCCAGCGCCAGCCCAGCGTCGCTCCTGCGTCGTCCTGCCATTCGGCATCTGTGGGCAGCTGGCGTTCGTGATAGGCCCGGATGCGATCGGCCGCCAGAGCGAGGGCGGTGCGTTCGGCGTCCGGCACATCCGCCGTGGCGGCGGCAATGTCTTCCGCGCTGATCCTCAGGGTGTCAGGTGTCAGGGTCAGACGGTCGAATTTCGCGGTGAGTTCCAGCAGGGCGGCATCGCCCCGGGCGCGCACATCGGCGATGATCGCGGCGACGGTATCATCCACATCCGGGCTGTCCTCGCGTTTGGCGGAGAGCAGTTTTGCAAAGGCTTCTTCGAAGCCGGTGTCATCTGCGTTCAGAAAAACGGGCATGTCGTACCTTTTGCGAAAGCCGGGAGGATTTCATGCCTCCGGCGGGGATATTTATGGCCAGAAGAAGCGGGCGTCAGTCCGGGTGGCCGGGGGTTTTCTGTGAAGGCGCCCTGTAGGGCCGGGTCACGTCTTTGAGGGAGACCTCGAGCGCTTCGACGGTGAGCCTTATGGCGCCGTCACCCGCCAGGGTCAGCAGGACGTGACCTGCCGGTGCGTCGGTTTCCTCAAAGGTGACCGAGAGCAGCGAGAGGATGGTGTCGGCGTCGCGGCGGTCGATGCCGCTGGTGGCAACGCTCTGCACCGTGTCGATAGCCAGCACGGTCTGGACCCGTTCCGGGGCAACGCTGTGTGCGGCGCCCTCTTCCCAGCGGAAGCGGTTGAGCAGCAGGCCGAAGCGGCTGGCGCGGCGGTCCCAGGTCATTTCCGTGGCCGGGAATACCGCATCCTGGCAGAGCGAGGAGATGACCTGCAGGTCATCGGGATCCAGCGCACCGAGGTTCAGCGGGGCCTCGCGGCCGTCTTCAAAGCGTGCGTCTGTCATGTGTCGGAGATCCGTTCGATGTTCGCGCCTACGCCCGACAGTTTGCCCACGACGTGTTCGTAGCCGCGGTCGAGGTGATAGACGCGCGCCACTTTGGTCTCCCCTTCGGCGGCGAGGCCTGCGAGGATCAGGGAGACGGAGGCGCGCAGGTCTGTGGCCATCACCGGTGCGCCTTTGAGTTTGGGCACGCCGGTCACGGTGGCGGTGCCACCCTGGACGTCAATCTGTGCGCCCATGCGCATCAGTTCTGGTGCGTGCATAAAGCGGTTTTCAAAAATTTTTTCCTCGAGCACGGAGGTCCCGTTCGCCGTGCAGAGCAGCGCCATCATCTGTGCCTGCAGGTCGGTGGGAAAGCCGGGAAAAGGTTCGGTTGTGACGTTCACCGCGCGGATGTCGCCGTTGCCGCGTGTGACAGAGAGACCTTTTTCGGTTTCCGTCACGGTGATCCCGGCGGCGTCGAGTTTCTCGCAGAAGGCCTCCAGCAGCTCAATGCGGCCGCCCAGCAGTTCGACCTCGCCGCCACAGATCGCCGGGGCCAGCATATAGGTACCCAGCTCGATCCGGTCGGTGACCACGGTGTGGGTGGCGCCGCCCAGGCGATCAACGCCCTGGATCGTGATTTCAGACGAGCCATCGCCGTCGATCTGTGCGCCCATGGCCCGCAGGCACCGCGCAAGGTCGACAATCTCCGGCTCGCGCGCGGCGTTGCGGATCACGGTTATGCCTTTGGCAAGCGTTGCGGCCATAAGCGCGTTTTCAGTGGCACCCACCGAGGCAAAATCAAAATCCACTGTGCCGCCCTTAAGGCCACCTGGCGCGCTGGCATGCACATAGCCGTCGCGCAGTTCCAGTGTGGCGCCCATCGCCTCAAGCGCGCGCAGGTGCAGGTCAACGGGGCGCGCACCAATAGCGCAACCGCCCGGCAGAGACACAACCGCCTCGCCGTAGCGCGCCAGCAGCGGGCCCAGCACCAGGATAGAAGCGCGCATTTTACGCACGATGTCATAATCGGCGGTTTTGTTGTGGATGTCGTGGCTGGAAAGGGCCAGCACCTGACCGCCCTGCAGCGACGTCACCTCTGCCCCCAGCGACCGCAGCAGCTGCGTCATGGTGCGGATGTCGCTCAGGCGCGGTGCATTGATCAGTGTGAGCGGCTCGTCAGACAGCAGCGTCGCCGGCATCAGCGTCAGGCAGGCGTTTTTGGCACCTGCAATCGGAATTTGCCCGTGAAGCGGGCCGTTGCCCCTGACCAGAATCGAATCCATGCGCCTACGCGTCCTTTTCCTGCCCGGTGTTTCCCGGTGTGCCTGCCTCTGACCCCTGACCGGCCGCACGCGCGCGGGTCTGCGCCTTGCGCCGTGCAAGATTCGCCTTGAGCGCCGCCTTAAGGCGGTCTTCGCGCGCATCCGCTGGTTTTGCTGCGGCTTTTGAAGGGGTTTTCTCTGCCATGGCGCCTGTCTACAGCAGGGCTCGCGGAGGGTCCAGATTAGGCTTGCACCAATGCCCGATTGCGTCTAATCACGCGCCACACCGGCGCTGCTGTAGCTCAGAGGTAGAGCACTCCCTTGGTAAGGGAGAGGTCGAGAGTTCAATTCTCTCCAGCAGCACCAGGTCTTCCCCCCAGGCTCAGCATGGCACCCGGAATGGCGGGTCAGAATTTGCCTGAATTTCCCCAGGTGTCGCGTGGCCCGATTTCTTCTTCGTTCATCCAGTGTTCGGCGATCTTTCCATCGCGGATACGGTAAAGATCAAACACAGCGATATCGCGTCCGCGCGCATGCCGCTTGCCATAGGTGACGACCAGATCGCCCGCGCCGATGAGCCGGAACAGCATCTCATAGGACCCCGCTGCATCTGACAACAGCCAGGCGGCCAGCCCGTCGCGGCCATCGGGGATACCCGGAGCATGCTGAAGCAGGTCCGGGGCGACAAACCTGTCCAGCTGCCCCACATCCCCGGTCTGGCGCACCTGTTTGGTGAACTCGAGCACGGTTTCCTTGTTCTGTTCTGTATCTGCGGCAGGGTCCGGTGTCTGAGGTCCCGCGACCATGTCGTGGCCGGAAACCGTGTTTTCCACATAGGGCGCAATCGTGTCCCAGTGTTCGAGAATGAGCCCGTCCGCGTCAGTGTAGAACAGGTCCATTGTCACCCATTGCGCTGCACCGTCATTCAGCGACTGATATGCGCTGCAGAACACCCAGCGCCCGTCCTGAAACGCGCGCTTTATGGTAATGTCACGCCTGGGGTTCCGTTCGACAAACGGCTCGAAGAAAGCAAGAAACCCTTCGCGGCCGTCCGCCACGCCGGTCGAATGCTGAGTGTAGCGGTGACCGGTATAGCGGTACACCGCCGCGCGGGCATCGCCGCCGGCAATACCCTCCAGATAAATCCCCCGAACGTTGTCCAGTGCCCTGCCCATCTTTGCGGTGTCCTTTTCGTGAGTTGTCAGCAATGGGGTGCCCCGGTCTCTGCCGGAGCGCCCGGCGTTTATTTGTCCCAGTATTCCGGGATCAGCCCCAGAAGGAAGGTGCCTTCGTATCCGGGATAGGCCGCCATCATGGCGTCTTTGACCGCTTCGGGTGTGCCACCGGCCTGCCAGGCCGCGTCAAAGGTGCGCAGATAGCCGATGGCCGTGTCCAGCTCGCCACGGCTGGTGGGCAGACCATGTCCGACCAGCAGCGTTTCAAACGCCGGATCGTCGCGGAGCTGTTCCAGCGTTGCGATCCAGTTCTGCCGGTCAACGCCAGGCGCAAAATAGACACCGTTGTAGACCAGGTCCTGCACCACAGCGACCTTTTGTTCGGGCAGCACCGCCACGATTGTTTTCGGGGCCTCTGCGTTGTCATAGGCCCGGAATTCGACGGGTACGCCACCGATCTCTGTTGTGCCCAGCGCCAGGTCTGCGCCGTTCAGCAGCGAGACAGGCTCCGGGAAATTTCCGCCTGTTGCCTCAGCGCGCATGCTGTCACGGATTTCCGGCAGGGTGCGGTAGCTGACAGTGTCGAGTGCCGCGACGCCACCCCAGTGGTCGGGATGCTCGTGACTGACATAAGCGGTGTGCACGGGCTTGCCCGTCGAGGCGATCAGTGCGCCCAGTTCGGCCGCCGTCGGTGGCAGCATAGTGGCGTCGACCACCAGAAGCTGGTCCCCGAGTTCGATGACATGGGCCGTCACATTCACCGCCTGAGGCGGGGAAACGTAGGTGTGAAAAGCCACGCCGCCCTTGCGGAAGCTTACCACGGTGCCCGCCGGCAACCCGTCCTGCGCCAACGCTGGCTGTGGCGTGACGCCGCCACGGATCAGAGCGATTGCACCTGCGGTCAGAGCGGCACCTTTCATCAGGTCCCGGCGGTTGAAAGTCTGGGTCATTCTGCGTCCTTTCTTTTGTGTCAGTCGGCGGGGCGTGTGGCAAAGGGGCGTGCACAGAGCACCGGCACCGGGCCAAAGCCATTGCGTTTGATTCCAGAACAATTGAACACCTCCCGGCGCGTTTCTGAATTCTGTTTTCCCTTTGCCAGCGCCCCTCTGACCTCAAATCTATTGACCTGAAGGCATCTGCATAAGTAGATCTGTCCGGACATCACTATTCTGCTGAGACGAACAATGATTGATAAATTGCGCGCCATGGCAATCTTTTCCCGGGTAGTTGAGCTTGGCACCTTCCGCGCTGCAGCCGGCGATCTCGGGATGGCGCCTTCGCGGGTCAGCGAGATCGTTTCGGCGCTGGAACGGGATCTGGGGGTCACCCTGCTTTACCGGACGACGCGGCAGCTGTCGCTGACCCACGAAGGGCGGGTTCTGCATACGCGTACGCAGGACATGCTGGCCGCGGCCGAGGATGGTCTGGATGCCATCAGCAATGCCGGTGCCGCACCACAGGGAGAACTGCGTGTGACGGCACCCGCTTTCGTGACCCAGACCGGTCTGATGGCGGATTTCGCCCGGTTCGCGGCGACCTATCCGGGCATCCGCATGCTGTTCGACTTCTCAGACACGCCGCGTGATCTGATCCGTGATGGGTTCGATGTGGGTATCCGGGCGGGGTGGCTGCAGGACAGCGATTTCATGACCCGCAACATCGGGTACGCGGACCGGCTGCTGGTGGCCGGTGCAGAATATGTCGCGGCCATGGGACAGCCCGCACACCCGTCAGAGCTGGAGAACTGGGACTGGATCCGGTTTTCCATCCGCCCCGACCAGACCACCCTGACAAACGGCGACGGCCAGAGCGTTACCGTCACCGGGAAATCGCATCTGGCGGTCAATACGGCAGATGCGCTCTATGAATTCGCCGCACGCGGGCTGGGCGTGACGACCATTCCGGAAAACCTGGCCCGGCGGGGGTTTGAGCGTGGCGACCTGGTGCATGTGCTGCCCGGCTGGTCGCTGCGCTCGCTGGGTTTTCATGCGGTCTGGCCCGACCAGTCCCGCAGAGAAACACTCACGGTGCTTTTCGTGCGGTTTCTGGCCGGGCAGACCGGTTGAAACCAAAGGCCCCTCAGAACCCTTCGAGCACCAGCTTGCCCCGTGCCCGGCCACTTTCGATGGTGCGGTGGGCGCGGATCAGATTGGCGGCATTGATCGTCCCCACGGTTTCTGTCGCGGTCGAGCGCACCGCGCCACTGTCGATCAGGCCTGCGACCTCGTTCAGGATCGCGCCCTGGCGTTCCATGTCTGCGGTCTGCGAAACGGGCCGGGTGAACATGAATTCCCAGTGCACCGACACAGATCCTGGCTTGAAAGGCGTGATGTCAAAGCTCTCGGGATCATCGATCAGGCCGAACCGCCCCTGTGGGGTCATCAGACCAGCCAGTTCCTGTGCATAATGGTCCGAATGCGTGGTCGAGAACACGAAATCCGGGCTGCCGGCACCCAGCGCGGTGATCTGCGGGCCAAGCGGCTCCGCATGGGAAATAACATGATGCGCGCCAAGCTCGCGCACCCAGGCCTGGGTGTCCGGGCGCGATGCGGTCGCAATCACCGTCAGGTCAGTGAGCGCGCGAGCCAGCTGTATCGCGATTGAGCCCACACCGCCTGCCCCGCCAATGACCAGCAGGGTCCCGGCACCGCCGGGCACAGGGTCGTTGACCCGCAGGCGGTCAAACAGCATCTCGTGAGCAGTCAGTGTCGTCAGAGGCATGGCCGCAGCGGCGGCAGGCGCAACAGTGCGTGGAGCGTGCCCCGCAATGCGTTCATCCACTAGGTGAAACTCGGCATTGGTACCCGGCCTGTCGATGGCGCCCGCATACCAGACAGTATCGCCCGGGCTGAACCCGGTGACCGCGTCACCCACGGCAACCACGTCGCCGACAGCGTCCCAGCCCAGAATGTCCGGGATGTCACCTGCCGGTGCGCGGCGCTGGCGCACCTTTGTATCGACCGGGTTGACCGACACCGCCCGCACCTGCACCAGCAGATCGCGCCCGGTTGCCACCGGTTTCTCCGCCTCAAAATCGATCAGCGCATCATCCCGGTCGATCGGACCGGTCGCTGTGTATCCAACTGCTTTCATGTCTCAGATCCTCTGCGGCCTGTTCATCCGATGACGGACATTTCGTTCAGCGTGAACGATTCCACGGCACCCTCGGTGGCGACCATATAGGCCGCAAGGTGCGGTGCATTCATGTGGGTCTGCCAGAGCTCCCGGCTTTCCCAGTTTTCATAGAACATGAAGTGCGCGGGGTTCTCGTTGTCCTGGTGCAGATCGTAGTTGATGCAGCCCGGTTCGGCGCGCGTGATGTCGATCAGGCGCAGCAGTTCCTGACGCACAAGATCCACCTGGTCCGGGTTTGCCTTGATATTTGCAACAATTGTGAGTTTCGCCATGACGGCCTCCTGATGAGCGTTTGCGGTTACCGGTATTTACCCAGCCGGACTGAGCGGATAAACAGATCGTATCGGAAATGATAATCCGGGTTTTGCGTATAATGTTGCTGGACAATCTCGCGCTCTTTCTGACCATCGCTGAAAAAGGCAGCCTTGTGGCGGCGGCGCGCGACAAAGGCATTTCAACGACCACCGTGTCGGACCGACTCGCCGCGCTGGAGGCGCACTACGGCGTCGTGCTGTTCAACCGGACCACCCGGTCCATCAGTCTGACGCCGGAGGGACAGATGCTGGTTGATGGCGCACGCGGGGTCCTCAGCGAGGTGTCAGACCTGGATGCGCGTATACGGTTCGGCGCGGCAACATTGTCAGGGCCGGTGCGGATCAGCGCACCGATTGATCTCGGCCACGGCATCGTTTCCCGCGTCATTGCGCAGTTCACAGCGGAAAACCCATCCGTTTCCGTCGATCTGTCGGTTTCGGATGCCTATGTCGACCTGGTCGGCGAGGGGTTCGATCTGGCGCTGCGGTTCGGCGAGATCCCGGACACATCCCTGCGCGTGCGGACGCTGGGACACTTCCGCCGTCTGGTCTGTGCCGCGCCCGCCTATCTGGACAGGCATGGCTTGCCCGGAAAACCCGAAGACCTGGCGCAGCACAATTGTCTGATCATGCGGTTTGGCGCGACGCCTGACAACGTGTGGCGTTTTGGCAAAGGTCCGTCGGCCCGGCGCATTACAGTGCGCGGCAACAGGGTGGCAAACGACGGATCCCTGATACGCACCTGGGCGCTCGAAGGGCATGGCATTGTTCTGAAATCAGAGCTGGACGTGATGCACGACATCCGTGCCAGACGCCTTGTTTCCCTGATGGAGGACGCATTGCCCCCGTCCGGCCCGCTGCAGATGCTGTTTCCACCCGGGCGCGCCCAGCCCCGGCGGGTCGGCGCCTTTGCAGAACAGATCAGCGCAGCATTTGCCCGGATCACATGAGATATTTTCAGGATTTCGCGCCGGTGATCAGCAAGTGTTAACCACCCCCGGCTAGGGTGCAGCGGACGGGGCGATCGCGCCGTCACTGCTTTCTGAACGCGCGGAACTGCGGCACTTATGGTCGAACATTCAAGACAGCTGAACGAGGCCGCACGGACGGTGGCCCTCGGGTTGCGCCGTGGTGCGCTTGAACCTTTCTGGCTGATCTGCGTTGCACTTTGCGTTGAGCTTCCGGTGTTCACACTGGCCTTCTGGTTCGCGCAGTACGCGGCTGTACCAGCACCGCTGTTCAGCCCCTTTGCCGCAGCCGGGATGGCCATGGCGGCGACTGTTTTCTTTATGGCCTCCATGGTCGCCGCCAATGTCTATCGCAGTGCTATCATGGCCGACCGCGTGACTTTTGCGGCCCGCAGTATCCTTTGTCTGATCCTGCCGGCAACGGGTCTGGTGCTGCTCGCGCCATTCCCTGATCCTGCGGCGGGCGCGCGCGCACTGGTGATCAGTCTGGCGGCCGTTCTTCTGCCGACCCGGGTCGCCGCACAGGTTGTGATGCGCTGGGTGATTGATATGGGGCTGGTGGCGCGCCGGGCCATTATCGCCGGTGGCGGGGAAGAGGCCGAACGTCTGATCCGGGGGCTGAACGAACGCGCCGGCAACGACATCCGCCTTTACGGTATCTTCGACGACCGCGACGACATCCGGTCGCCAACCCAGGTTCTCGGCGTTCCGAAAATCGGCGGGTACAGCGACCTGCTGGCATTTGTCCGGTCCTCGAATGTGGACCTTGTGATTATCGCGCTGCCCTTCGCGGCAGAGGCGCGAATCCGCTGGTTGCTCGATGAATTCCGGGTCCTTCCCGTCGAGGTCGGGCTGTCCACCTACAGCAGGGATTATTCGTTCGGCCAACAGGGCCGCGCGCCGTTTATTGGACGCATCAGCCGCAGTTTCGCGCCGCGCTGCAGGCTGACCAAACGTGTGTTCGATGTATTCTTTGCCTTGTGCGCGCTCGCAATTCTCTGGCCGCTGATGCTCTTTACGGCGCTGGCCATCCGGCTCGAAAGCCGCGGTCCTGTGCTGTTCCGACAGCCGCGCCACGGGTTCAATCACAGTACCATTGAGGTGCTGAAGTTCCGCTCGATGTACACCGAGATGACGGATGTTGCGGCGAAACAGGTGGTCACCCGCAATGATCCGCGGGTCACAAAAGTCGGGCGATTTATCCGCCGCACTTCAATCGACGAGCTGCCACAGCTGTTCAATGTGCTGCGGGGTGATCTGTCCCTTGTCGGCCCCCGCCCCCATGCGGTGGATGCCCTGTCGAGCCAGCAGGAGAAGTTTTCGCAGATCGTGGATGGCTATTCGGCCCGTCACCGCCTGCCGCCGGGGATCACCGGCTGGGCCCAGATCAACGGCTGGCGCGGCGAGATAGATGCTGCCGAAAAGCTGGAAGCCCGGTTCGAGCACGATCTTTACTACATCGAGAACTGGTCGCTCTGGCTGGACTTCCGCATTCTGCTGCGCACGCCGCTGAGCCTGCTGAACAGTCAGGGCGCTTACTGAGATCAGCCTTGGGAACACTCCCGTCGGGGACGCCGCCGCATTTTTTTGAGGGTTCAGGTCAAAAAAATCGCCTTCCCGCCAGGGATTGACGCCCCAGCTGCGTCTAACCAACGTGATGCGGATGAAAACCAGTGATGAAACCCTTGCAGCTGCGGCTGCAGCAGGCGACGCGGACGCGTTCCGCGCGCTGCTGGAGCGTCACTATGACCGGATATTCCGGCTGGCGTTCCGTTTGACGGGCGTGCGCACTGAAGCCGAGGATCTCACTCAGGATATCTGTGCAGCGCTGCCCGCGCGGCTGAACAGTTTTTCCGCGAGATCCCGGTTCACCACCTGGCTCTACCGGGTCACCGTGAACGCCGCCCACGACCGCCGCCGCCGACAGGCAAGCCTGGAACGGGCATCACATGGGTGGGGCGACTGGGAGCTGGAGCGGCGCGCAGATGCAATGGAAACCGGCGACCGCATCGACTGGCTGACCGAAGCCATGCGCGCATTGCCGGATGACCTGCGCGACACGCTCGCACTGGTGCTGGACGACATGAAACACGCCGAAGCGGCGCGCGTTCTGGGCGTCAGCGAGGGCACTGTCAGCTGGCGTGTTTCTGAGGCCCGCAAACGTCTGCGCGCACTGCGCGCTGCGGAGGAGGTGGATCAATGACCGACGAACTCGACGATCTGAAAGAGGCCATGCAGGCCGCAACGCCGGCCCCCGATCCGGCCCGCCGCGCCTCTGACCTCGCACTTGCCTCAAAAATTTCGCCGGCCTCCAAGGATCACGCGATGCCGCGCGTCAAAACTCTGTTGGGACCCGATGGGGTCTGCTGAACGGAGTGAAAAAGATGCTGAATGTGATGACAACGCGCGGCGGTCTGACCGCGACAACGGCTCTGGTGGCCGCGGGGCTGTTCCTTGTGCTGCCGGTGGACCGGGACCTGCTGACACCGTCCGGTGGCGCCCCGGAAACCGCAATCCTGCCCGAACCCGTCGTTGAGGCGCCTGTCATTGTCGAAGAAGCCATGGACTTTGCGGCTGAACCTATGGTGCTGCAGCGCTCTGTCGCAAAAGCCGCCGGGCAGTCGCTCGCCGCAGATCACAGCCTGCCGATGATCCGCCCACTGCCCGCCCCTGTGCCGGAGGCGGATACCGAGGCTTATGCCAATGAAGAGGCCAATGCACTGCAAATCACGGCGGAGACGCCGGTCTCCACATTCTCGGTCGACGTGGACACCTTTTCATACAGCCTGGTGCGCGACAGCCTGACGAACGGGGTTCTGCCCGACCCGCAGGCCGTGCGGATCGAGGAAATGGTGAATTATTTCACCTATGACTACGCGCCACCGACGGGCGATGCGCCGTTCCGCCCGACCGTGACCGTCAGCCCCACACCGTGGAATGCGGACACGCGTCTGGTGCAGATCGGCCTGCAGGGCGCGATGCCTGCGTTGGAAGACAGGCCACCGCTGAACCTCGTTTTTCTGATCGACACATCCGGCTCGATGAACCAGGCAGACAAGCTGCCCTTGCTGGTGCAGTCCTTCCGGCTGATGCTCAGCCAGCTGAGACCAACCGACGAAGTGTCCATTGTGACCTATGCCGGCAGCGCGGGCGAAATCCTGGCACCGACACCCGCATCCGAACGGGACAGTATTCTTGCCGCACTCGAAAGCCTCCAGGCCGGTGGCTCCACCGGTGGCGAGGCCGGTCTGATCCAGGCCTATCGCACCGCAGAAGCGATGACCGCCGAAGGCGAGGTCAGCCGCGTTATTCTTGCGACAGACGGTGATTTCAACGTTGGCCTGTCCGATCCGGACGCGCTGGAACGATTTGTCGCGGACAAGCGGGACAGCGGCACCTATCTGTCCGTGCTGGGCTTCGGGCGCGGTAATCTGGACGATGCAACGATGCAGGCCCTGGCACAGAACGGTAACGGCACGGCGGCCTATATCGACACGCTGGCAGAGGCGCAGAAAGTGCTGTCTGATCAGCTGACCGGAGCACTGTTCCCGATCGCGGATGATGTGAAAATTCAGGTCGAGTTCAACCCGGCGCAGATCGCGGAATACCGCCTGATCGGGTACGAGACCCGCGCGCTGCTCCGAGAGGATTTCAACAATGATGCCGTGGACGCCGGTGAAATCGGCGCAGGCCACAGCGTCACAGCGCTTTATGAGGTGACCCCGGTTGGATCACCCGCGCGCCTGAGCGATCCGCTCAGATATGCTCCGGCAGGGGCGACCACGCAAAGCGGGGAACTCGGGCACCTGCGCCTGCGCTACAAAGCGCCCGGCGAGGCCACCAGCCGCCTGATCGAACAAGCGATACTGCAACAGACCGAGGCCGCCGGTGACAATGGGTTTGCAGCAGCCATTGCAGGGTTCGGTCAGCTGCTGCGCGGCTCGTCCTACACCGGCGCCTGGACGATGCAGGATGCCATCGACACGGCCCTTGCCACGCGCGGCGATGACCCCTTCGGATACCGCGCTGAGGCCATCCGCCTGATGCGCCTGGCACAGAGCCTGAGCCGGTAAATGCAGGCGGCGTTTCAGAACGCTTGACGCAGCCGGGCCTTTGCGCCTAGCGTCCGGAAAGTTACTGGACACATATGTCCAGTGATCCGCGACGCCAGCATGGAGGCCCGGCATGAAAACGCACTACAGAGTTGTTGTTATCGGGGGCGGCGTCGTTGGCGCCTCTGTTCTGTATCACCTGGCCAAATTCGGCTGGACCGATGTCTGTCTGATCGAACGGTCGGTGCTGACAGCCGGTTCAAGCTGGCATGCTGCGGGTGGCATTCACGCACTGAACGCTGACCCCAACATCGCGGCCCTGCAGGCCTATACCATCGACCTGCTGAGTGAGATCGAAGAGGAAAGCGGGCAGAACATCGGGCTGCATATGACGGGCGGTCTGACCATGGCAGGCACGCCGGACCGCTGGGAATGGCTGCAGTCAGCCTACCGCACCTTCCAGTCGATCGGGATCGAGGATTGCCGCCTTGTATCCGTCGAGGAAGCGGTCGCGCTGAACCCCATCATGTCGGGCGAGGGGCTGCTGGGCGGCATGTGGGCCGACCGCGAGGGATATATCGACACCACAGGCACCGTTCATGCCTATGCCGGGGCCGCCAAAAAGCGTGGGGCCGAAGTTATTGAACACAACCGGGTGCTGGAACTGAACCAGACCCTGCAGGGCTGGGAAGTTGTGACCGAAAAGGGCACCGTGACCTGCGAGCATGTGGTCAATGCCGCCGGTCTCTGGGCCAAGCAGGTCGGGCGTATGGCGGGCGTCGAACTGCCCGTCTCACCGCTCAACCACCACTATCTGATCTCGGATACGATTCCGCAGCTGGAAGAAATCGATTTCGAAGTGCCGATGACCGTGGATCTCGAAGGGTTCACCTATCTGCGGCAGGACCAGAAAGGCGTACTGCTGGGCATCTATGAGATCAACCACCAGCACTGGATGATGGATGGCGCCCCCTGGGAATACGGGTTCGAACTGCAGCAGGAAGACCCCGACCGGATCGAGCATGAACTGACGCTGGGTTTTGAACGCTACCCCTGCCTGCAGGAAGTGGGCGTCAAGACCTGGGTCAACGGCGCCTTCACCTTCTCGCCGGACGGCAACCCGCTGGTCGGTCCGGTGCCGGGAAAACGCGGCTACTGGTCAGCCTGTGCGGTGATGGCTGGCTTCCTGCAGGGCGGCGGTGTGGGCAAGTCGCTCGCCGAATGGATGATCCACGGCACTCCGGAAGCAGATGTCTACGGCATGGATGTCGCCCGTTACGGCATCTGGGCCGAGAACAAACAATACATCAAAGAGACCACCGGCCAGTTCTATACCCGCCGGTTTGTGATGACCTACCCCAACGAACAGCTGCCCGCCGGACGGCCCCTGAAAACCGCGGGGGCGCATGCGGATATGACCGCCGCCGGCTGTCACTGGGGGCAAAGCTGGGATCTTGAGGTGCCGCTCTATTTCGCCGAAAGCGGTTTTGAGGAAACGCCTTCGCTCAAACGCTCCAATGCCTTTCCGATCGTAGCAGAGGAATGTCAGGCGGTGCGCAACGCGGTTGGCCTGCTGGATATTTCCGGCTTTTCACGTTTGGAGGTGACCGGCCCCAACGCAGAACAATGGCTCGACCGGATCATGGCGTCGAAACTGCCCGGACCGGGCCGCGCACGGCTTGCGCCGATGCTGGCTGAGGACGGGCGGCTTAAAGGCGATCTGACCGTTTTCAACTGGGGCGATGGAACCTGGTGGATCATGGGCAGCTACTACCTGCGTGCCTGGCACATGCGCTGGTTTGACGATCACATGCAGGAAGGCGTCAGCGTCCGCGATCTGGGCGATGACACTATGGGCTTTTCCCTGTCAGGCCCGGCATCGCGCCGCGTCATTGAAAAGCTGACTGACGGCCCGGTGGGTGACCTGCCGTTCATGGGCTGCGGCACCTTTGACATCGGCCTGCTGCGCTGTCGCGTGGGGCGGCTGTCTGTCACCGGTGAGCTGGGATATGAAATCCATTGCCGTGCCGGGGACCATGCAACCCTGCGGAAAATCCTGCTGGAGGCTGGTGCGGAGGAAGGTGTCCGTGAGGTTGGATTCAACGCATTGCTCAGCCTGCGCATTGAAAAGAGCTTCGGCATCTGGAACGCGGAATTCACGCAAGGCTACACGCCCGGCATGACCGGCATGGACCGCTGGATCGACTGGGACAAGGAGTTTGTCGGAAAATCTGCAGCCGTCGCGGAACGGGATGGCAACGGCCCCGCCAAAGTACAGGTCACCCTGGAAATTGACGCGGGCGATGCAGATGCCAGCGGCTACGAGCCCGTCTGGGCAGACGGCGACAAAGTCGGGTTTGTCACATCGGGGGCTTATGGCCACACGGTTGAGAAATCGATTGCCATGGCGCTGGTGGACAGTGACCGCGCCGCGCCAGGAACAGAGCTTTCGGTGCATGTAGTCGGTGTCGAACGCGCGGCACGGGTCATCGCACCCTCCCCCTATGATCCCGGGGGCCAGGCAATGCGCGCGTGAGCTCCGCGGAAAACACCGGCCGCCGGCGGACACGCCGGGGTGCCGCCCGCCGGGGCACTGCAGAACGCAAAACCAACTACCGGAACCTGCGCAACCCGTTCCCACCCGCCCGGGTGTGGACAGACGACCGGGTGGCCGCAGTGCACGAAGCAGCCCTTGAGGTGCTGGAGACCCTCGGCATCCGCGTACTGCTGCCCGAAGCCCGCAATCTGTTCGCCAAAGCCGGCGCGCGGGTCGATGAAACCTCTGAAATGGTGTTCATCGGGCGCGACATTATCGCCGCCGGGCTTGCGACCGCCCCGCGTTCCGTCACTGTCCGTGGCGGCGCGCGTCACCGCGATCTGGTTCTGGAAGACGGCGCGCTGGTCTTCCAGCCCGGGGCCGGCGCGCCCCATGCCACAGACCGCCTGCGCGGGCGACGTCCGGGCACCGGTGCAGATTTCCGGGAACTGATCCGCCTGACACAGCATTTCGACGTGCTGCACATGGCCCCGCCGCTGGTGGAACCGCAGGACGTGCCGATGCACCTGCGCCACTATATGACTATGGAAACGATGCTGCAGCATTCCGACAAGGTGCCGTTCATCTATGCGCGCGGCACGCCGCAGTCCGAGCAAAGCTTTGAAATGCTCCAGGATTTCAGAGGCTTGTCGGATGACGCATTCGCGGCAGAAAGCCACTGTTACACAGTGATCAACACCAATTCGCCGCGCCAGATCGACATTCCGATGGCGCGCGGCCTGATCGATTTCGCACGCGCAGGCCAGGTCAGCATTGTGACGCCTTTTACGCTGATGGGCGCGATGGCCCCTGTCACCGTCGCAGGCGCCATCACGCTCAGCCACGCCGAAGCGCTTGCCGCCATCGCCCTGACCCAGCTGGTCCGCCCCGGCGCGCCGGTCTGCTATGGGACCTTCACGTCGAATGTGGACATGAAGTCGGGCGCGCCCGCGTTCGGCACACCAGAACATTTCAAAGCCAGCGTAGCTGCGGGCCAGATGGCGCGCCTGACCGGACTGCCCTGGCGCTGTGCGACAGGATCAGCGGCGAACCTCGGCGACGTCCAGGCCGCCAGCGAGACACAGTTCGGCCTCTGGGGGTGCCTGACGGCCGGGGCCACCGTGGTGATACATGCCGCAGGCTGGCTGGAAGGCGGCCTGACGGTTTCCTATGAAAAGCTGATCACCGACGTCGAGGTTCTGCAGATGGTTGCGGAACTGTGCACACAAACCGCCTGTGCCGAGAGCGACATCGCGCTCGACGCATTGGCCGAAGTCGCCCCGGGCGGGCACTTTTTCGGCGCGGCTCATACGATGGAACGATATCAGACCGCCTTTTACGAGCCGCTGATCGGTGATCTTTCCAATTTCGGGACCTGGCAGGAAAACGGTGCGGTTGAGACGACCGCCCGGGCCACGGAAAAGTGGCAGAGCATTCTTGCCGACAGCCCCGGACCTGATGTCGATGGTGAGGCACTTGCCCGGCTTCAGGCCTATATCCGCCGCAAAACGGACGCCGGTGGCGCGCCGCCAGAAAGCTGATCACGAGACCGGCCCTGTGGCTGGCGCCCTGCCCGCTTTTGCGTCATCGCTACTGTTCGCAGGCGCACAAGCCCGCCGCAGTGGCGTTTTCCTGTTTCATTTCAGTTCAAAAGCCCTATTTCAGACGCAGACCGGAATAAATTTACAGAGCTGATTGATGAACCGTTTTGCACGTATGGGCCGCGGCTGGTTTTCGCTTTTTCTGCTTATGGCTGTGTTCACAGGCACATCCGCCGCGGCACAGGGGCGGGCTGCCGCTGTCGGGGTCGAGACAGTCAGCTACCGCCAGATCGCTGAAACTGTTCCGCTTTTCGCCGAGGTCGTCACGTCACGCGAAGGGTCTGTCGCGAGCAGAATTTCGGGGACCGTCGAAAAGGTAAACGTGCTTGAGGGCATGAGTGTGCCCGCCGGAGGCGTTATCGTCGAGCTGGACACGGAACTGTCGGAAATTCTGGCCCGCCAGGCCGAAGCGCGCCTCGCCGAGGCCATGGCGGGCATCGAAACCGCACGCGCCCGCGTCGACCGCGCGACCAAATCGCTGGCCCGGATCGAAGGGCTGCGCGACACCACTTCCTTTTCCTCCAGCCGGTTTGACGACGCACAGAGCGATTTCTTTGAAGCCCGCGGTCTGCTGGCCGAAGCAGAGGCCCGCGTGAACACAGCCGAAGCCGCGCGCGCCGAAGCCCAATACCAGCTGGAGCGCGCGAAAATCACGGCACCCTTTGCCGGCATCGTGCTGGAGGTGAACACAAATCCGGGCGAATTCATCAGCTCAGGGGCCACTGTCGTCACGCTGCTCGACACCAGTTCGTTTGAGGTCGAAGCCTCCGTGCCCGCCCGTTATATCGGCACGCTGTCACCCGGCCTCGCGGTGCGCGGGCAGACCGATACCGGCGTGGAGCTTGATATGCAGGTCCGCGTGTTGCTGCCCGTCGAGGATCAGGCCACACGGACGCGGCCTGTGCGGTTCAGCTCGCCGAAACTGCTGGAGATGAATGACACCGCCATCGGTCAGTCGATCACAGTGTCCGTGCCGGTCAGCAAGCCGCGCGATGTGCTTTCGGTACCCAAGGACGCACTGGTGCAGGCGCGGGGCGGCTGGACCGTGTTTGTGAATGCGGAAGGCAAGGCCCAGCCCCGTCCGGTCGAGATCGGGGTCGCTCTGGGCGACAGGTTCGAGGTTCTGAGCGGCCTGAACGAAGGCGATGTTGTCGTCACGCGCGGCAATGAACGGCTGCGGCCCGGTCAGGACATTGCGCCCATGGGTGGCGCGGATCAGGGGTAGAGACTGATGGACATCATCCGCTTTGCCATCGACCGACCCGTCGCCGTGATCGCTGCGGTGATCATGGCCGTGCTCTTTGGTCTGATTGCCGTGACGCGCATCCCGATTCAGCTGGCACCTGATGTGCGCAAACCCGTGGTGGTGATCACGACAAACTGGCCGGGTGCGGCGCCCTCAGAGATCGAACGCGAGATCGTTAACCCGCAGGAAGAAGCCCTGCGCGGTCTTGAGGGGCTCGACGTGATGACGTCCCGTGCGCAGACCGGTGAGGCCGAGATCACACTGGAATTCGGGATCGGCACCGACATGAGCCAGTCGCTGCTGCTGGTCTCCAACCGGCTGGACCGGGTGGGCGATTACCCGGACGAAGCAGGCGAGCCGTCGCTCGACACATCTGGCGCCGATGACAGCCCGATTGCCTGGGTGCTGTTGACCGCACAGGACGGAAATACCCGCGAAATGCCCACATACGGCGATTTCGTCGAAGACATCATCCAGGACCGCATTGAGCGGATCGAGGGTGTTTCAGCGGTGAACGTCTTTGGCGGCGTGACCCGCGAACTGCAGGTCGTGGTGGATCCGCGGCGGCTGTCACGGTTCGATCTGACCGTGCCCGAAGTGGTCCGTATCCTGCGCAATGAGAATATCTCGCTGTCCGCCGGCGACGTTGAGGAGGGCAAACGCCGTTACATCGTGCGCGCCGAGGGCAATCTGAACACCGTTGCCGCGATTGAAGAGGTCGTGCTGCGCTCGGAAATCGGGTCCGGCGGGTCGGGTCGCGTGCGCGTGGGCGACGTGGCCGATGTCGGGTTCGCCTATCAGGACCCGAACGCGCGGCTGCGGTTCCGTGGTGCACCGGGCCTTGCTTTTAACATTGTGCGCGAACCCGGCGCCAATGTGATCGAGACGATGGATGCCGTGCGCGAGGTTCTGGCAGAGCTGGACGAAGGCCCGGTCTCTGACGCCGGTCTGAAGATGCGCCAGGTCTATGACGAAACCGTCTATATCAACGGCGCGATCAGCCTGGTGACGCAGAACATCTGGGTCGGCGGCGTCCTCGCGGCGCTGGTACTGCTGCTGTTCCTGCGCAGTCTGCGGGCGACGCTTGTGGTCTCCATGGCCATCCCCGTCAGCATCGTGGCGACCTTTGTGGCTATGGCGGCAACCGGGCGAACCCTGAACGTGATTTCGCTGGCTGGTATTGCCTTTGCCGTGGGTATGATCGTGGATGCGGCCATCGTCGTGCTGGAAAACATCTACCGGCTGCGTGAACAGGGCAAATCGCGGCGCGAGGCGGCCTATCACGGGGCGCGCCAGGTCTGGGGCGCGATCCTGGTGTCGGCTCTGACGACGGTTCTGGTCTTTGTGCCCATTCTGATCATGCAGCTCGAAGCAGGTCAGCTTTTCCGCGATATTGCGGTGGCAATTTCAGTATCAGTTCTGCTGTCGCTGGTGGTGGCCGTAACAGTCATCCCCGCGCTCTCCAGCCGCCTGATGACACAGGGCGAGCAGAAAACCATGCGCCTGTGGGGCGTGGATCATGTGGCCGGTGCATTCCATCGCCTCGTGATGGGGTACGTCCGTATGACCGTCCGGTTCCGCGCGCTGGGTCTGGTGGTGGTGTCGGTGATTGCGGGTGGCGCCGCCGTGGCCAGCATCGTGTTCCTGCCGCGTCTGGAATACCTGCCCGAAGGCAACCGGAACCTGGTCTTTGGCGTTATCATTCCGCCGCCCGGCTATAATCTGGAAACCACAGAAACCATCGCCCAGCGCATTGAGAGCACCGCGCGCCCGCTTTGGGAAGCGGCCCCCGCGCCTCAACTCGAGGACGGGACACCGACGATTGAGAACTTCTTCTTTGTAGCCCTGAGCGGCACCAGCTTTGTTGGTGCTGCCGCCGTTGACGGCAGCCGCGCGGGCGAGCTGATCCCCATTCTGTCAGGCCCCATTTTTGCCGAACCCGGTACCTTCGGGTTTATGACCCAGCCGTCGCTTTTCGGGCGGGGTGTGGGCGGTGGGCGCACCATCGAGCTGAATATCTCCGGTCAGGACCTGAACCAGATCCTGAGCGTCGCGGGACAGGCCGCCGGCACCATTGCGGGTCTGCTGCCGCGCTCCGAAGGGCACCAGTTCCGCCCGATCCCGGGGCTGGAGCTTGGCGCCCCCGAAGTGCGGCTCGTACCCGACAGGCTGCGGCTGGCGGACGCCGGACTGACGGCCTCTGATCTGGCGCTGACAGTCGATGCCTTCAATGACGGGCTGCGGGTGGCGGAAATCACCGTGGGGGCCGAACGCCTCAACCTGATGCTCAAAGGTGATCCGGGGCTGCAGACCGCGCAACGGACCCAGGACATCGGCAATTATCCGGTGGTCACACCCTCCGGCGGGATCGTCCCGGTTTCTGCTCTGGCGGATGTGGTTGTCACCGCAGGGCCAACCGAGATCCGCCACCGCGACCGGCTGCGGACCGTAACACTCGAAGTGCGCCCGTCAGATGCGCTGGCGCTGGAAGCTGCGGTCGAACTGCTGGAAACTGAAGTCATCGCAGCGCTCGAAGAGCGTGGTCTGCCGGACGGTGTAAGGCTGAGCGTATCCGGCACTGCAGACCAGCTCAGCCAGACATGGGATGCCATCCAGATCAATCTCGCGGTGGCCATGATCATCGTGTTCCTTGTGATGGCGATCCTGTTTGAGAGCTTTGTACTGCCACTGGTGATCCTGATCTCGGTGCCTGTCGCGGCGGCGGGCGGCGTGGGTGGCCTTGCTGTGCTGAACATGTACCAGACGCAGCCCCTCGATATGCTGACCCTGCTGGGTTTCATCATTCTGGTGGGCATTGTGGTCAACAACGCCATTCTGATTGTGCACCAGACCCTCTGGCACCTGCGCGAAGAAGGTCTGCCGCCGGTCGAGGCGATCGAAGCTGCGACCAGCAACCGTATCCGCCCGATTTTCATGTCCACGATGACGTCGGTGTTCGGCATGCTGCCGCTCGTGCTCTTCGAAGGCGAAGGGTCGGAGCTCTATCAGGGTCTTGGGGCTGTTGTGGTTGGCGGCCTGTCGATGTCCGCCTTCCTGACACTGCTGACGGTGCCGCCGCTGCTACGTCTGTGTATCCGGACGCCGCGCCCTGAGGCGGAAACCCTGGCTGCGCGCCCCGCAGAGTAGTCTATTTACGCCAGTGGAAAGGCACGATCACCAGCGCGCCGACGGAGGCTGCGATGGCGTTCATGCCCGGACTGCGGAAACCGAACCCGAACATGAGCGTGACAAAATAGAACACGAAGGCACCGCCCACGCAGATCACGATGCTTTGCAGATAGCCGTTGTGGGTAAAGCCCGAGCGTTCGGACAGATATCCTACGATGCCCGCAATCACGACGGTCCCGATCAGAGTTGGAAACATAGTCTCGGCTCCTTTCAGAGCTGCGTGCCAGGGGCCAGCGGCCAGCCCCGCAGAAATTCACCGGCGTCCTGCGCGCCTTTGCCTGCGCGCTGCAGACGGATCAGCTCGACCGCACCGTCCCCGCAGGTTACACGCAGCGGATCGTGCAGCACAGTTCCCGCTTCGCCCCCCTCATGCAGACGTGAGGCCAGCATTTTGATCCTCGTGCCGTCATGCTCCGTCCAGGCGCCGGGAAAGGGCGAAAGCCCGCGGATCAGCCGGTCCACTTCAACGGCAGGCCGTGTCCAGTCTATGCGCGCCTCGGCCTTGTCGATCTTTGCGGCATAGGTCACCCCCGCCTCCGGCTGTCGTTCCGGGGTCAGATCACCCAGAGACGCAAGCGCACGGCATATCAGCGCAGCACCCATGTCACTGAGCCGGTCATGCAGCTGCGCTGTCGTTTCTTCTGCACCAATGGCTGTTGCCTCACGCAGCAGAACGGGGCCGGTATCGAGACCCGCCTCCATCTGCATTATGCAGACACCTGTTTCGGCATCTCCTGCCATGATGGCGCGGTGGATCGGCGCCGCACCCCGCCAGCGCGGCAGAAGGCTCGCATGAATATTCAGACACCCGCGCGCCGGCGCATCCAGGATCGCCTGAGGCAGGATCAGCCCGAAAGCCACCACCACCGCCACATCCGCATTCAGTGCCGCAAACTCAGCCTGCGCTTCGGCGGTTTTGAGCGACACAGGGTGCCGCACGTCCAGACCCAGTGCGCGGGCGCGGGCCTCAACCGGGCTGGGGCGCTCTTTCTTGCCCCGCCCCGCAGGTCTCGGCGGCTGGCAATACACACAGGCAACGTCATGACCTGCTGTCACCAGCGCCTCCAGCACCGGCACAGAAAAATCCGGCGTGCCCATGAATACAACGCGCATCAGATCCCCCGTCAGCCTTTCTGCTTGCGCGCTCGGCGCAGCAGCATGTCGCGTTTGACCTTGCTCAGCCGGTCAAAATACATCCGCCCCTGCAGGTGGTCGATCTGATGCTGCACGCTCGTGGCCTCAAGACCGACAAAATCACCGCGCGTCCAGGTGCCCGTCTCATCCAAGTACCGCACCGAAACACCGCGCGGCCGTTTCACCGTGGCATAGACCCCCGGCAGGTTGGGGCTGGCTTCCTGGTGTTCGTTCATCACGGCAGAGGCATCAACAATCGACGGATTTGCCAGCCGGATACGCCGGTTCCGGTCGTCGGACGCATCCACCACCGCCACCTGCAGCATGACACCAATCTGCGGGGCGGCCAGCCCCACGCCGGGCATGGCATCCATCGTCTCGATCATATCCTCCCACAGGGTACGGATCTCATCGGTGATTTCCGCGACGGGCTCTGCTGCTGTGCGCAGCCGTTTGTCGGGCCATTTCAGAAACGGGCGGACTGTCATGAGGTTGCCTCCGCGTATTCAGCCAGCACGCGGGCGCGCGCGCCGTCGCTGAGATGATCGAGTGTGACCCGACCCTCAAGGTGATCCATTTCATGCTGCACGCAGGCCGCATCAAATCCCTCGAACCAGCCGCTGCAGGCAGCCCCTGACCGGTCCGTCCAGGACAGGCGCACACGATCCGGGCGGGTTACTTCCGCACTGACGCCGGGGATCGAAAGACATCCCTCGGTCTGCGTGGCCAGGGTATCACTGACCTCAGCCACCGACGGATTGAAAAACACCTGCGGCGCATGCGGCCCCTCTTTCCAGGCCGTGTCCATCACGAAAAGACGTACCATCTGCCCCACCTGCGGAGCTGCCAGGCCCCTACCCGGCGCTGCGTACATTGTCTCCAGCATATCATCCGCGAGCCGGCACAGGTCCGGCGTAATCTCCGCCACCGGGTCGCAGATCTCCGCCAGGCGCGGGTCAGGCCAGCGGAGGATCGGCAGCAGGCTCATGAACGCGCCAGTTCCCGCTTCAGCTTGACCATCTTGCGAGTGATCATCTGCCGCTTGAGCGGCTTGAGATAGTCAATGAACAGCTTGCCATCGAGGTGATCAATCTCGTGCTGCGCACAGGTCGCCCAGAGCCCGGTGAAGGTCTCTGTCTGCTCATTCCCATCCCGGTCGATCCAGCGCACGTCAACTTCCGCCGGGCGGGTCACGTCGGCAAACTGATCGGGGATCGAGAGACAGCCTTCCTCATAGACGCTTGTGTCGTCAGAGGACGCGATGATCTCGGGATTGAACATGATCAGCGGGCGCGGCTTTTCCGTCTCGCCCTTCACACAGTCCAGCACGATCAGCCGCTGCAGCACACCGACCTGCGGGGCCGCGAGGCCGATGCCCGGCGCCTCATACATTGTCTGCAGCATATCGTCAGCGAGCGTGCGCAGTTCATCCGACAGATCGTCCACGGGCGTGGCTGTCTTTTTCAGGCGCGGATCAGGGTGCAGCAGAATATTCCGTTTCATGAGGCTGATGTATGCCAACATGCAGCCCCCTGCAACAAGATGGACTTGCACAGCGACAGTTTCCCGCTATCAAAAACGAGCCTGAACAGGAGCACCAAATGAGCAGCACTCTGAGCACAGATCCACGTTTCCATACACTTGTCGAACGCCGCGGCACCCACTCCAGCAAATGGGACCTGATGGAAAAGCTCTATGGTGTGTCGCCCGATGACGGGCTTGCCATGTGGACGGCTGACAGCGACTGGCCTACTGCTCCCTGCGTGCTCGAAGCTCTGCGCCGCGATCTGGAGCATGGCGTTTTCGGCTACATGAACACGCACGACGATTATCTCAACGCCATCTGCTGGTGGATGAAAAACCGGCACGGCTGG
The DNA here is from genome assembly GCF_055693285.1 of Roseobacter sp. S87. Next base: position 3,751,506 of record NZ_JBVFTR010000004.1, on the reverse strand, counting down.
GACGTTGAGACCGACTGGATTCTGACCTCGCAAGGCCTCGGTAACGCCATTGCCCTTGTGATCGATGTCTGGAGCGAACCGGGCGATCATGTGGTCACCTTCAGCCCCGTCTATCATGAATTCCGGGTCAAAACGGAAAAGGCGGGCCGCGTGGTCACTGAATGCCCGCTGGTGCGTGATGGCGACACCTACGTGCTTGATCTGGAGGATGCGCAATCGCGTCTTACCGGGCGCGAAAAGGTCCTGTTGTGGTGCTCTCCACAGAACCCGTCCGGCCGGGTCTGGACGCGCGAAGAACTGCGCGCCATTGCCGATTTTGCCGCCCGGAATGATCTCATTCTGGTCTCGGACGAAATCCACCATGATCTGGTCTATCCGGGCCATGAATTTGTTCCGATGCATGTTGCCGCACCGGAACACACAGACCGCCTGATCGTGGCTTGTGCCGCCTCAAAAACCTTTAACATCGCAGGTCAGCGTACAGGCAATATGATCATTCCGGATGCCGCATTGCGCCAGCGCATGGTGCAGCGCCTGAATTCGCTGGATTATAAGCCTTCAGCCCTTGGCGTTCAGATGATCACGGCCGCCTATTCGCCGGAAGGTGCCGAATGGGCGGATGCGCAGATCGAATACCTTCAGGGCAATACCGCCACTTTTGACGCTGCCGTCAATGCGATCCCCGGTGTGCAGTCCGTGCCGCTGCAGTCGACTTATCTGGGCTGGGTTGATTTTTCAGGCACAGGTATGAGCTACGAGGAAATATCGCGCAGGGTCCGCGAAGACGCGCGGATTGCGCCCAGCGCGGGGCCGGCATTCGGCGCCGGCGGCGAGACATTTCTGCGGTTTAACCTTGCCACTTCGCGCATACGCATCGAGGAAGCCTGCCGGCGTCTCACGGAAGCGTTCAGCGATCTTCAGTAATCAGCGCGTTGCGTCCGAGATCAGCGCAACCGGCGCGTCCTCGGGCAGTTCAAAATCCAGTGCAGCCCGGTCGGCCACGGCCGTAGCGCGTTTGAACTCATAAAGCATCTCGCCCGGCGCTTCTTCGGCGGCTACGATCAGGCACTGAAACATGTGAATGCTGCCGTCGTAGAGATCAACAAAACCGCGCAGTGCCGGGGCATCCGCCTCGGTCGCAAAGCCGGTTTTCCACATTCTGAGAACGCGCGTTTTTTCGCCGCCTGCGTCTACTCTCAGGCGCGAGGATTTCTTGCGGGCATCTTTGCGGGCTTTATCAAGGCCCGCCTGGATTTCCCTGGAAAATACCGTTTCCATACGTGTTACTCCGCTGTGCCCCTCGGGCGAAAACTGCCCTGTTCTCTCTAAAAATCAAGTTAAGTTTTTGTAATACAACCATAGGTTTGTGCGCTGTTGCAGAGCGTCTGCGCGCTCTTCGGCGGTTGTCGCGGCAGGGCATAACCTTAACTCTGGCTCATGAAACAAGGGAGTTTGACATGGGCCTGCTGGTGGACGGCGTCTGGCACGATCAGTGGTATGACACCAAATCGACGCGTGGAAAATTTGAACGCTCCGAGGCGAAGTTCCGGAACTGGGTGACGGCAGACGGCGCTGCAGGGCCATCCGGGGTCGGGGGATTCGCCGCCGATTCGGGGCGGTATCATCTCTATGTCAGCTATGCCTGCCCCTGGGCACACCGCGCGCTGATCTTCCGCCGGCTCAAAGGGCTGGAGGATCACATCGGCGTTTCGGCCGTGCATCCCGACATGCTCAGCGATGGCTGGACCTTTGAGAAGGACACGCAAGGGGCCACGGGCGACGCTTTGTTCGGCTCAGCATTCATGCGCGACATTTACACCCGTGCCGAACCGGCCTTCTCCGGCCGGGTCACGGTTCCTGTGCTCTGGGACAAAGAGCGCGGCACCATCGTTTCGAACGAAAGCTCCGAAATCATCCGGATGTTCAATTCCGCCTTCGACCAGATCACCGGGAACACCGAGGATTACTGGCCGGAGGAGCTGCGTGAAGCGATCGCGCCGGTCAATGACCGGATATATGACACGCTGAACAATGGCGTTTACAAATGCGGCTTTGCCACGACGCAGGAAGCCTATGACGCAGCAGTGCACCCGCTCTTTGATACGCTGGACTGGCTCGACGACCGGCTCACCGGCAACCGGTATCTGATGGGCGAGCGGCTGACCGAAGCCGACTGGCGGCTGTTCACGACGCTGGTACGGTTTGACCCGGTCTACCATCTGCATTTCAAATGCAACCGGCGCCGCATCATCGATTATCCGGCGCTCAGCGGTTACCTGCGCGAGCTCTACCAGATGCCGGGCATCGCGGAGACCGTGAATATGGACCACATTGTGCGCCACTATCACTACAGCCACGACAGCATCAATCCGCACAGAATCATACCGGTCAATCCGGTGTCAGATCTGCATGAGCCTCACGGGCGCGGTTAACAGGTTCAGCGTCGCGCGGGGCCCTGCGGCTCGGCGCGCGGCGCGTGGTGTTCGACCATTGCGGCAAGGTCTGATGGCGGTGTGCGTGTGGGCACAAATGCACAGACATTCGGTGCCAGGGAAAAGATGGAACCGTCCGAGAAAAAGCTGGTGTTGGTGACGAAAATCACCCGTGCCCAGGGCTGCCGATAGCTCGCGTAATCGGCAACAGCGAGCGCGGAATCCTCTCCCAGCACGAGGTTCAGGATAATCACCTCAACATCCGTGTCCGACAGGTATTCTGTCGCTTCCGTCTGGCCCGTTGCATGGTGCACAGACATGCCGCAGCGCTGCAGGTAGGACGACCATATCCCTGCAAGGCCTTTGTCTTTTTCAACGATAAGGACTTTCATCCGGTGACCCCTCCGGGGTTGCTGAATTGTCAGCTGATACTCCACTGGTCTGCCTGAAAGATTAACAAACGGTTAACTTTCGCCCGCGCACCCCGGTGCGATCACCATCTCTTGAATAAACGGCTGGTTTCCGCTTTCTGTCTGAAGTGGACGCGCGGATAAGCGCCGGTGCATCGGGAATTGTCGGACAGTGACAGCAAAAAAACGTGATCATGGTGGCGGGCTGGATGCAGCCATCACCCGATATGGGGGATCCCGAATCGGATGGATTGATCTGTCGACGGGGATCAATCCACATCCCTTTCCCGTGCCGCCCTTGCCGGCTGATGCCTGGTCTGCTCTGCCCGATCACGGCGCACAGACGGCACTGACGGACGCTGCGCGCCGGTTCTGGCAGGTGCCTGACGGGGCCGACATTCTCGCCGCACCCGGGGCTTCCGCCCTGATCGCTGCCATGCCGGCGCTCAGCCCGGATGGCACTGTGGTGATCCCGGCACCCACCTACAACGAACACGCCGCCGCCTTCCGCGCGGCAGGCAGGCCGGTAGAAACCGAAGGGGCAGAGGCCGCAGTTCAGGTTCTGGTTCATCCTAACAACCCTGACGGCCGTCTGTGGCAGCGGGACAATTTTCCTGCGCCTGACCCAGCCCTGACAGTCATCGACGAAAGTTTCTGCGATATCTGCCCCGAGGCAACGCACATCGACCTCGCCGCCACACCCGGCCACGTCATTCTGAAGAGTTTCGGCAAGTTCTGGGGGCTGGCCGGAATGCGGCTCGGCTTTGCCATAGCGCAGCCGGAGATCATCGCGGACCTGCGGGACAGGATCGGCCCCTGGGCCGTCTCCGGACCCGCTCTGCATACCGGCACGGCAGCACTGCAGGACAACGACTGGGCCACGGCCACGCGTCACAGGCTGACCGCAGACAGTGCACGCCTTGACGCGCTGATGGCCGCAGACGGCGCAGAATATATCGGCGGTACCAGCCTCTTCCGGCTGTACAGGGTCCCGGATGCCGCAGCACTGCAGCACCGACTGGCCGGGCACCATATCTGGAGCCGTATCTTCCCCTGGTCGGACACCTGGATACGCCTGGGCCTGCCCGCAACCATCCACTGGCCCCGCGTCGAAGCCGCTCTGCGCGCATGAGCACCGCGGCCCTGCTCGTTTTCGCGCTGCTGCTGGACGCGCTTTTTGGCGAGCCGGAACCGGTCTGGCGCCGTATCCCGCATCCTGCGGTTCTGATGGGCCGGCTGGTCGGGTGGCTGGACACCCGGCTGAACACCGGGACATCCCTGCAGGCAAAGGGTGCGCTTGCCGTCTGTTGTCTGGTCGCAACCGGCGGCCTGCTTGGTGTGCTGCTGTCAGCGGGCGGACCTGTGATCGAGGTCCTCGCTGCAGCGATCCTGCTCGCCCAGCGCTCGCTCGTGGATCATGTCCGCGCGGTGGCACAGGGTCTTGGTGCCTCGCTCGAAGAAGGCCGCCGTCAGGTTGCCATGATCGTCAGCCGGGACACGGGCGCGATGGACGATACCGCCGTCGCCCGTTCCGCCATTGAAAGCGCCGCAGAAAACCTCTCGGACGGTGTCATCGCCCCCGCCTTCTGGTTTCTCATCGCGGGGCTGCCGGGCCTCATCGTCTACAAACTGATCAACACCGCCGACAGTATGATCGGCTACCGCACACCGCGCTATGCAGACTTTGGCCGCGCCGCCGCCAGAACGGATGACCTGCTCAATCTCATCCCCGCGCGGCTGACGGCGCTGCTGATCGCGGGGGTCGCCGGTATCACTGATCTGCGGGGCATCCGGGCGGATGCCTCCCTGCACCGGTCCCCCAATGCGGGCTGGCCCGAAGCGGCCATGTCCCGCGCCACTGGGCATCGCGCTCTCCGGCCCCCGGGCCTATGACGGTGAATTGCGTGAGTTTCCCTACGTGAACGAGGCAGGGCGCCGCACCCTGCGCTCGGTGGACATCGACGCGGCAATCGGCATGCTGTGGAAAACATGGGGGCTATTTGTGGCCCTCTGCATCGGCCTGGCCCTGCTGACCTGACCCGGGAGAAGAACATGATCCGCCTGACCACTGCCGCTCTGCTCGCGCTGCTGACCACGGGACCTGCGGCCCTGGCCTGCGGCGGGACGTTCAGTACTTTTGTTGACGACCTGAAGACCGAGGCGGTGGCGCGCGGCCACAGCGCCCAGACCACCCAGCGGTTTTTCGCGGGCATCCGGCAAAGCCAGAGCGTGCTGCGTGCCGACCGCGCACAGGGTGTTTTCCAGAAACCGTTTACCGATTTCGCCCGCAATCTGATCTCGGATGCCCGGCGCAAAAAGGGTGTCGCCAAAGGGCGCGAATTTGACGTCGTGTTTGACCGGATCGAACAGCGCTATGGCATCAACCGGGGTGTGCTCCTGGCGTTCTGGGCGTTCGAGACGGACTACGGCGGCTTTCAGGGAAACTTCAACACTGCCAACGCGCTGGTCACTCTGGCCCACGACTGCCGCAGGCCGGACCTGTTCCGGCCGCAGGTTTTCGCCGCCCTCGAACTCTTTGAACAGGGTGGGTTTGATCCGGCCAGTACAACCGGGGCCTGGGCGGGCGAGATCGGCATGGTCCAGATGCTGCCCTCAGACATCCTGGAACATGGCACGGACGCCGATGGTGACGGCCGTGTCTCGCTGAAAACCTCCGCACCGGACGCACTGATGTCAGGGGCCGCCATGCTCAGCGGCTTCGGATGGCGCTCCAATGAACCATGGCTACAGGAAGTGCGCGTGCCGGATGAGATGGACTGGTCGAAGAGCGGTATCGCCAGTGCGCAATCTGTGGCCGCCTGGGAAAAAGCAGGCGTGCGGGCGCGCAACGGCAGCCTGCCCCGCGGTCTGAACGCCTCTCTGCTGCTGCCCCAGGGCCGCAAGGGGCCTGCCTTTCTGGCCTACCCGAATTTCAGCGTCTATTTCGACTGGAACCAGAGTTTCACCTATGTACTGACCGCGGCCTATTTTGCCACCCGCTTTGAAGGTGCACCCGCCTTTGACCCCCGCAGCCCTGAAAAAGGTCTCTCACCTGATGCGATGAAGGACCTGCAGCGTAAACTGCAGAACCGTGGGTACGACGTTGGTAAAATCGACGGGATACTCGGGGCCGGGACCCGTGCCGCTGTGCGTGCCGAGCAGGTGCGTCTGGGTCTGCCCGCCGATGCCTGGCCCACACAGGCCCTGCTGGGCAGGCTCTGAAGCACGCGGCGTTAACCTTTTTTTACCGCGCATTTACTAATTTTCTGCGCGACACATACATTCAGGTTTGAATTCCCTCTGACCCTGCCGGACCCCCGGTGGGGTCATTTTTTTCTGCAGGCCGGATGGGATAACGCTCCCCCTTTTCCGTCAGCAGCACAATGCGACCCGCGTTCTCGACATACCTGTCACATCGCCCGAACCCGTTACGGAAGGCGATACAGACCGTTCCGTCATCCTCGATCCTGTAGGCACCAAAGGCAGTCTGACCGCTGGCATAGGTATAGGAATAAGCCCCGCCGGCGGAATATGTTGACCGCCCGTCATCATAGAACATGAGTGTCTGACCTTCGGTCAGCGCCTGCGTCTCGGCCGCATCCAGCACCCGGTCCGTGGTGCGCAGGGCCCAGTCCTGGGCGGCAGCGGGCAGACCTGTCAGCATCATCACGCAAAGGGGCAAAGCAAATCGCATGCCCTGACCCTCGCACACCTGCCGGGGTTTCGGGGACACAATACGGTGAACACAGGCCGCAGCCCTTAAGCGACCAGCGTTTCAGCCTTCTTGAGGTCCACAGACACAAGCTGGCTCACACCCTGTTCCGCCATCGTCACGCCAAACAGCCGGTCCATCCGTGCCATCGTCACCGCGTGGTGCGTGATGATCAGGAACCGCGTATCCGTCTGGCGGCACATCTCGTCCAGCAGGTCGCAGAAACGCGTCACGTTGGCATCATCCAGCGGGGCGTCCACCTCGTCCAGCACGCAGATCGGCGCCGGGTTCGCGAGGAACACCGCAAAGATCAGCGCCATCGCCGTCAGGGTCTGTTCACCGCCGGACAGCAGGCTCAGCGTCGACAGTTTCTTGCCCGGCGGCTGGCACATAATCTCAAGGCCGGCCTCCAGCGGGTCGTCGCTCTCGACCATCACCAGGTTGGCCTCGCCGCCCCCGAACAGATGCGTGAAAAGCATCGAGAAATTGGTGTTCACCTGCTCAAACGCCGTCAGCAGACGTTCGCGCCCCTCTTTGTTGAGGCTCGCAATCCCCCCGCGCAGGGTGCGGATTGCTTCTTCGAGGTCGGCCTTTTCACCGGTCAGTGTATCGTGCTCGGTCTGGACTTCCTTGGCATCTTCCTCCGCCCGCAGGTTCACGGCGCCCAGCGCATCGCGCTGGCGTTTCAGGCGGTTCACATCCGCTTCCAGCGCCTGCGCATCAGGCATATCGTCCGGCGTGACCTCAAGCTGCCCCAGAAGCTGGCTCGGCGTGACCTGCGCCTCATCCGCGATGCGCTCTGCGGCGGCGGCCACCGTTTCGCGGGCGGCATCGCTGCGGGCCTCCGCGCGGGCACGCGCCTCGCGCGCCTCAGAGGCCAGTCGTTCCGCATCACGCTCTGACATGGCCGCCTCGCGCAGCACTCCTTCTGCTGCGGACAACCGGTCGCTGCTTTCGGCCTTGCGTGCCTCTGCGGTGGCGATGGCGTCGGACAGCTCTTCGCGTTTCGCCGCCAGCTCTCCGGGGGCCGCACTGGCCTCTTTCAGCTCCGCTTCCGCCTGCCCTTTGCGCTCCACCAGCTCCGCGCTGCGTTTCTCTGCGGTCTCCAGACGGTGACGCCAGCCGCTGATTTCCTTGGTCACTTCCTGTGCACGGCGGGTGCGGGCCTCACCTTCGCGGCGCAGCTCGTCATGCGCTGACCGGCGGGACATCATGGTGATCCGCGCGGCCTCAACAGCCACCCGGACCGCCTCGACCTGTTCGCGTGCCTCTGTCAGGTCGCCCAGCTCTTCCAGCGCGCGTTCCGCTTCGCGCAGACGGGTGCGGGCGGCCATCGCCTCTTCTTCATGGCGTGTCACCGCAAGACCCAGCGATTCCAGACGACCCTGCGCCAGGTTCCTGTCCGCTTCGGCCTTGCTCAGCGCACGACCCGCCTCAGCCACCAGGCGGTCTGCCGACCGCCGCGCTTCACGTGCCATCTGATCGGCCCGGGTCAGCTCGCCCAGCTGACGCGTCAGCAGCTCATGGGCCGCAAGTGCGCCTTCCGCTTTCTGCGTCGCTGTCTCCAGCCCCTGCTTCAGCTCTTCCAGGCGGTTGAGTTGCTGCAACCGCAGCGCGGCAGCCGACGGGGCATCCTCGGCCCAGGCGCGGAACCCGTCCCAGCGCCACAGATCACCCTCTGCAGACACGAGGCGCTGTCCGGGGGCCAGGTCCTTTTGCAGGCGCGGGCCATCATCTGCTTCCACCAGACCGATCTGCCCCATGCGCCGCGACAGCACGTCCGGCACCGTCACAAACAGCGACAGCGGTTGCACACCCTGCGGCAGCGGCTGGTGCCGATCGTACGCCGGCAACACGGCCCAGCCCGACGGGCCGTCCGCTGCAACCTCGGGCGCGCGCAGGTCATCCGCCAGAGCAGCCCCCAGCGCCTTTTCGTAACCGGTTTTCACCTGGAGCTGATCGAGGATCTGCCCCCCTTCGGCCGTGTCCCGCGCAACAAGCTTGGCCAGCGCGCCCGCTTCTGCGCGCAGCGCGTTGGCCTCACCCTCGGCCTCCGACCGGTGCGCCCGCGCATCCGCTTCCCTCCCTTGGGTTTCGGCCCGCGCCTCTTCGGCCTCCTGCAGGGCTGTATCCGCATCCGCCGCCGTTTTGACCGCCTGTGCCTCTGCTGCACTGGGCCGCGGCGAACTCTGCGCCCGCCTTCTCAAGCGCGGCCTCACTGGTGGCAACCGCCTCACGGGCGCGCGCGGCCTCAGAGCTGGCGCGGCTCTCCGTTTTACGGCTGTCTTCCAGCAGACGCTGCGCTGACTGGTGACGTGCTGCCAGACGCGCCATATCCTCGGTCTGCTGGGACATTTCGCCTTCGCGTGTCTGCAGCACCGCCGCAGCTTCACGTGCCACCTCAGAGGCCTCAGACAGGCGTTCGTCATGCCCCTCGGCGGCTTTGGCAAGCTCGGTTGCCTCCCATTCCAGCCGCTCAATGGTTTCCTCCGCGTCGCGGTTCAGACCGCCCTCACGTTCGATGTCACGCGCCAGCTGCGCAATACGGCCGGTTAGTGTTTCGATCTGCGCCTCGGCCCGCGCCTCCTGGTCGCTCAGGGTATCGCGCTGCACTGCCAGTCGTTGCAGGACGGCCGCCGCAATGGCCTCTTCCTCGCGCAGCGACGGCAGAGCAGCCTCAGCCGTCTCGCGCGCCTTCGCCGCCTCGCGCACAGCACTTTCCGCGCGGGCAGCCGCCGTGACCTGCGCGCGCAGCGCCTCCTCGGCGGCTGAACGGGCATCATCGGCCTCGCGCCAGCGGCGATAGAGCAACATGCCCTCGGCCCGGCGCAGTTCATTGCCGATCTCGCGGTACCGTGCGGCCTGGCGCGCCTGACGCGCCAGCTGACCCAGCTGGCTGGCGAGCTGTTCAATCACATCATCAACCCGCGCGAGGTTCGTCTCAGCCCCTTTCAGCTTCAGTTCCGCTTCGTGCCGCCGCTGGTAGAGGCCCGAGATACCAGCCGCTTCCTCCAGAATGCGACGACGGTTCTTGGGCCGGGCATTGATCAGTTCCGCAATCTGCCCCTGACGCACCAGCGCAGGGCTGTGCGCGCCGGTCGACGCATCCGCAAACAGCATCTGCACGTCGCGCGCCCGCACATCCTTGGGACCAACCTTATAGGCGCTGCCCACGTCCCGCGTGATCCGGCGCACGATCTCCAGCGTGTCTGAATCGTTGAAACCCGCAGGCGCCAGGCGCTCCGAATTGTCGATATGCAGCGCAACTTCGGCAAAGTTGCGGGCCGGGCGGGTTGCGGCCCCGGCAAAGATCACATCCTCCATGCCGCCGCCACGCATCGCTGTGGGGCGGTTTTCCCCCATGACCCAGCGCAGCGCCTCCAGCAGGTTGGACTTCCCACAGCCGTTGGGACCGACGACGCCCGTCAGACCATCCGCGATGATCAGGTCGGTCGGATCAACAAAGCTTTTGAAGCCTGTCAGTCTGAGTTTGGAAAAGCGCAAACCAGAGTCCCGGTGTGATTCCTGTGGAGCCCTCAGACTGAAGTCTGCCCACCGCCGGTGTCAACCGAAACACACCACAGGCTGCGTTTCACAGGCACTTATCCACAAGATATTGACGAATGGCCCGCTATTCCGTGTTCGGCAATTGACAAACCCGGCGATCCTGCGTCCCATATCGTTAACGCCTGCCACCGGACTGATTAATGCGCGCTCTGCTACCTGTACTGCTTCTCTCTGCCGCCACACCGGCGCTTGCCGGAACCACCGCCCAGCTGCTGTCGGCAGCGGAATTCAACCGTGGTGTGCTGCTGGGTCTCAACCACCCGCTGCCCGATCCTGTGCACCTGGGGTTTGTACTCCTGACCGGCGCCGCCGCGGCGCTCGCCGGACGGATGATCACCGGCATTCTGGCATGGTTGGCGACCATGATCTTTGCCTGTTTCACCATTCCGCTGCTGGGTGATGCTCTGCCGCTGCGCGGGATTCTGATCGGGCTCGCTGTGCTGGTCACCGGTTGTCTGATCGCCTCCGCGCGCCGCCCTTCCCAGACGACGGTGGCCGCGGTATTTGCAGGCTTCGGACTGCTGCAGGGAGCCGTCTTCAGTGCAACGCTTGTGGCCGGTGCCGGCACGGTTACGGCGGCTGGACTTGCCGGCTATATCGCCGGTTTCGGCGCCACACAGGCGCTCATCGCAGCCGCTGCGGCACTGCTGGCCCTGCGCATCCAACCCTTCCAGGTTCGTCTTGCGGGGGCTGCGGTCGCTGTCTCTGCACTCCTTCTCGCCTTTGAGGTCGCCGAAGCCGCACTCCTGGGCTGACATCTGAAACCAATTGCCGCCCTCCCGCTTTGGTCATATAATATGACCAATCAGGAGACGTTATGCCTTTTCGCCCCGTCCAGTCCGAAAAACTCTCAACCGCAGTGGTCCGTCAGATCGAACTGCTGATCCTGCGCGGCATCCTGCGCCCGGGCGAACGGCTGCCGGCGGAAAGAGAACTGGCGGAGCGGCTGAACGTATCCCGGCCCAGCCTGCGCGATGCGGTCAGTATCCTGCAGGAACAGGGGCTGCTGAGCACCCGTGCAGGTGCAGGCGTCTATGTCGCGGACGTGCTTGGCTCGGCGTTTTCACCTGCGCTTGTGCAGCTCTTTTCCCGACATGAGGCGGCGGTTTTCGATTACCTGTCTTTCCGACGGGACATGGAAGGGCTCGCGGCAGAACGGGCCGCCCGGCTCGGGTCTGCGACGGACCTGGCCGTGGTGCAGACCGTCTTTAACAGAATGGAAGCCGCGCACGGTGGCCGCGACGCAGAAGAAGAAGCGCAGCTTGATGCCAAGTTCCACATGGCGATCATCGAGGCCAGTCACAACGTGGTCATGCTGCATATGATGCGGTCGATGTATGAGCTTCTGCGCGAGGGCGTGTTTTACAACCGCCAGGTCATGTTCCGCCAGCAGACCACGCGCGGCCTGTTGCTGGAACAGCACCGTGCCATCAACACCGCGCTGCAGGCGCGTGATCCCGAAGGCGCCCGGGCCGCTGTGGAGACCCACCTGTCCTTTGTGGAAAAAGCGCTGCGCGATCAGCACCGGTCGGATGCCCTGGAAGAAGTCGCGCGCCAGCGGCTTGATCACGAACAGGAACAGAAACCGGCAGCCTCCAGCCGGCGCAACGCCTGAGCACCCGAACCAAAAAGAAAACCCCGGCGCATGGGCTGAGGTCCTCAGAGAATAATACGCCAGATCTGCAGGTCAGTGCAGACGGGCCTCTACTTCGGAAATCGCCCCGTCGATCAGGCTGTTGGCTTCGGTCGCGGTCATCTGCTTGGCGATGACCTCGCGCGCCACCGCCACCGCGACAGTCACAGACTGGTCACGCACATCCTTGATGGCCGACGATTGCGCCGTTGCGATCTGATCTTCGGCAGCTGCCATGCGCCGCTCCAGGGACACGGCCAGATCTTCCCGCGCCTGCTCTGCAGCAATGCGGGCGTCTTCCTTGGCCGCCTCGACGATACGGTCTGCCTGTTCCTGCACTTCGCGCTGCTTGCGCTCGTAGCTGGCCAGCAGGCTCTGCGCTTCCTCACGCAGGGCACGTGCCTCGTCCAGCTCGGACCGGATACCTTCGGCACGGCCGTCCAGCATCTTGCCGATCATCCCGGGCACTTTGAAGTACACGAGGAGCGCAACAAAGACGATCAGACCAAGAAGCACCACGAAGTCGGTGTTCTTGAGAGAGAAGAACGGTTTGTCGCCTGCCGCAAGTGCCGGTGTGGCAGCGGCCAGGGCGAAACCGAGCGATGTCAGGCTGGTGATAATCCGCATGATCTTATCCTTTCAGCCTGTCGCCAACAGCTGCGCTGATGGCTTTGCCGTCCGCTTTACCACCCAGCGTTGTAACCAGCTCTGCGGCGGTGTCCGCTGCGACCTCTTTGACCGCGTCCAGTGCGCCGGCACGGATTTCAGCGATCGCCTTTTCGGATTCCGCACTGCGGGCCGCGATCTCTTCGTCCGCTTTGGCAATTGCCGCGTCGAGGTCGGACTGAATTTCTGCTTTGGCTTCGGCGACAATGCGGTGCGCTTCGGCACGCGCGTCAACCAGCGCCTTTTCATAGGCCGCTTCGGCGTCCTGGGCTTTCGCCTTCAGGTCCTCGGCAGCGGCAATGTCGTTTGTAATCGTGCCCTGACGCTCGGCCAGCACGGCGGCGATGCGGGGAAGGGCCACGCGGGACAACACGAAATAGATCACCACAAGGGTCAGCACCAGCCAGAAGATCTGGTTCCCCCAGGTGGAGAAATCGAGTTGCGGCATGCCGGGTGCGGCAGCGGCCTCAGCGCCTGTTGTTTCGGTTGCCATTTTGGTCTCCTGAAGAAACGGCCGTTACATCGGGCAGCGCATCTGAAACGCGCCGCCCGACCGTAAGGAATATCGTCTCTTAAGTTCTCAGACGGCAAACATCAGCAGCAGGGCGACGAGGAAGGCGAAGATGCCCAGAGCCTCGGCGAACGCGATGCCGATGAAGAGTGTTGCTGTCTGGCTGGCTGCAGCCGACGGGTTGCGCAGAGCGCCTGCGAGGTAGTTGCCGGCAACGTTGCCAACCCCGATTGCGGCAGCACCAGAACCGATTGCTGCCAGACCTGCGCCGATGTGTGCGAGTTCGCCTTCCATGTGAATTCTCCTTACGATTGGAAGTTGAAAGTTTGAACGGACGTGCCGTCCGAAATCAGTGATGCGGGTGAAGTGCGTCCTTGAGGTACACGCACGTCAGAATGGTGAAGACGTAGGCCTGGATGAAGGACACGAGGACCTCCAGACCGTACATCGCGGTGATGCCGAGGACGGCGACCGGGCTTACCGCTGTCAGTGCCGCAAAGCCCGCGAAAACCTTGATCACCGCGTGGCCCGCCATGACGTTACCGGCAAGACGGATGGAGTGGCTGACCGGGCGCACGAAGTACGAGATCAGCTCGATGATCGCCAGCACGGGCCGCAGCGGCAGTGGTGCCGAAGACACCCAGAAGAGGCTCAGGAAACCCGCGCCATTTTTCACAAACCCCACAATGGTTACCGTGATGAACACCGCCAGCGCCAGCACCACGGTCACCGCAAAGTGCGATGTGGGTGTAAAGGATGTGGGGATCAGACCAAGGAAGTTCGCGCAGACAATGAACATGAACAGCGTCATGATATAGGGGAAGAATTTCAGCCCCTCTTTGCCGCAGATGTCCTCCACCATCTTGTAGATAAAGCCGTAAGCGAGTTCCGCGACCGACTGCGAGCGCGACGGCACAACCGCGCGCTTCGAGCTGCCGATAACGAGCAGAAGAATGATGGCGATGACCGAAAAGCCCATCCACAGCGCCGTGTTGGTCGGTGTATACCAGGTCACATCGCTGTCAAAGAGCGGCTTTACGATGAACTGGTCCATGGGGTGGAATACCAGACCGCCTTCTTCCGCTTTATCCGCCATCTCAGGCTCCCTCGTCTTTCGTCTCGGCCTCTTCGGCCAGTTTCTTTTCCTGGATTTCCTGCGCGGACCGCAGCATCGTTTTGATGCCCGCCGCCAGACCCAGCAATGTAAACAGCACCAGAAGGATCGGGAGTGTCCCGAACAGGCTGTCCAGCCCGTATCCGATGCCAAAGCCGATCCCGAGACCGACAACAAGCTCTATCACCATCCGCCAGGCCAGCTGTGCCTGAGAATAGTGTTCGTCCATCCGGGCGCCCGGCTCCTGTGCCTTTTTCACCGCCGCGATCCGTGCTTCCAGCTGCTTGAGCTGCTGATCTGGCCCAGGTTCTGACACGCGAAAAGCCCCCTGTTGGAACTGCCGCTTTGCTATTGCGCACCACCGCGCGAGTCAACAGGGGTCGGGCATCCCGATCACATTGATCAAGGCACTGTTTTAAAACATAAATTTACAACTTCAGCAAAACCGGGGCAGAGTGCCGCAGCCTCCGAACAGCGGATTCTGCCGTCCGCTCTTTATTCAACCGTTTGGTTGATTTTCCCCGGCTACGGTCCCGGAACGGAAGGTCTGTGTCTCTTCCAGCAACCAGGCGCGCACCTCCCGGACGGCCGGCCGGCGCATGCTGCGGTTGCCGTACACAAGGTAAAAAGCGCCGTCCTGAATACCGATGTCAAAGCACTGCACGAGACGCCCCGCTTCAACATCCGAAGACACGCATTCCGCCGAACTCAGATAGACCCCCTGCCCGTTCAGCGCCGCAACATACGACAGCGGAGACGAAGGCCGCCAGCCGTCATCTGTCCCACCGTCGGTGTCTACCCCTGCCGCCCTGAACCATGCCTCCCAGATGCCGATCGACCGGTCGCGCAGACGCGGCAGGTTGAGCAGGTCAGCGGGGGCTTTTACAGATGCGGCAAGGTCCGGCGTTGCGTAAGGATAGACCGCCGCATTGCTCAACAGGTCGCCAGGCGTGTCCAGCACGCCGGTGTGCGCGAACCGCACGGCAATATCCGCTTCAAATCGGTCCAGATCAGCCAGACGGCTTGACGCCTCCAGCCGCACATCCACGTCCGGCAACCGCGCGCGGAAGGCCCCGAGACGCGGCATAATCAGGCGTTCAGCGATCACCGGTTCGCTGTTGACTGTCACCTGCCCCTGCGGACGGTGGGTCAGATCTTCGGTGGCCTCCGCAATCGCCTCCAGCGCCGGCACGATCCGTTCCAGATAGATACGCCCCTCGCGGGTCAGCTCAAGCCCGCGCGGCAGGTCGCGGAAGAGCGGCACCCCCAGGCGCGCCTCCAGCCCGCGCACATGCCTGCTGATTGCGGAATGACTGACGGACAGCTCCTCTGCCGCCCGTGAAAAGCTCTGGTGCCGGCCAGCGGCATCAAAAGCTCTGAGGGCGTTCAGGGGAGGAAGAGTGCGTTGCATATCATATATGTGCGTTTTCTGCACATATCCCGTCAAGCAATTGTCTTTGTTTTCAGCTCAACGCCCCGGCATATTGCCCGCAGATAACCTAAAAAGGTGAGAAACATGACGTTTTGGTCAGAGAACGCGGGAGTCCGCGACCGGGACAGGCGTGTCGGAAAAACACATATACCCGCCGCATTGCGCCGCTGGATCGCCCAAGGACTGAAGCGGCAGCCCCGAATTCCGCACATCCGCAGCGTGAATGCCCGTCTGGGGCGTGACATCGGGATGAGCGAAGCAGAAATCGCCCGCCACACCATCGAACTGCCATCGCAGGGGCGCGGGCACCCGATGCTCTGAGCGCCTTTGCACCGCCCTGCAAAGCCGGGTAAGACTGCGCCCTATGAAACAGAACCTTGATCAGGTTTTTGCAGCGCTGGCCGACCCGACACGGCGGGAAATCCTGAACATGCTGCTCGAGGACGATATGGCGGTCACCGATGTGGCCGAACCCTTTGAGATGTCGCTCGCCGCGATCTCAAAACACCTCGTTGTGCTCACCAATGCCGGTCTGATCAGTCAGGAGAAACGCGGACGCGTCAAATGGTGCAAACTGGAGCCTGATGCGCTGCGGGATGCTTCGGTCTGGATGCAGGGCTTCGGTCAGTTTGAGCCCGTGAACCTCGATGCCTTTGAGCGGTTCCTGAAAACCGAGCTCAATACCGGGTAAATGCTACCCGTGCTCGTCACGCAGCAACAAAAGCAACGCCAGCACTGTCAGCGCCACACCGGCCGCCACCAGCGGCGGTGGCGGGCTCTTGCCCTGCGCCACTTCCCAGATGATCACCCAGGTCGGCGTCAGATAGGTGTAGGCCATGACCTTGGCACTGGGCAGGCGCAGACTGGCATACTGCAGCAGGACAAAGGTCGCCGCCGAGGCAAAGACGGCCGTATATAGTATCGTGACCCAGACGATGCCCGGCAGATCACCCCAGGGCGTCGCCCGCAGGTCACCCCACCCCCAGAACAGCAACAGCACAGCGCCCGCCACAAGCGTGCCAAAGGTGGACACCACGGGCGATTCACCCCGGTTCAGACGGCGCACCATGGGCGTGTAAAACGCATGGCTCACACAGCCCGCGAAATAGATCAGCTCGCCGCGCCCCACCTCGAACGCCCGGAAAGCCGCAAAATCCGCCCGGAAGATGACCCAGAGCGCCCCGACGGCTCCGATGCTGAGCGCCAGCGCCATACGCGGTGTCGTGACCTGACGCAGCAGCAGCCATCCGAAAATACCGGCGACGACGGGCGTCAGCGTAAAGACGGCCGCCGCACTCACAGGCGGCGCAGTTTTCAGCCCCTCAAACATCAGCACGAAATAAATGCCCAGCAGCGCGCCCAGCACGATATACCGCCACGGCGCGCGGACCGTCCCGCGCGGCAGTCCGCGTGTGGCCAGCAGGGCGGCACCGATCACCAGCGCCGCAATCACAAAGCGCACTGCGTTAAGTGCTGCCGGTTCGATATCATTGGCCGCCTGTGCGCCCAGCGAGAACGACCCCGCCACCAGCGCAGAAAAAGCCAGCATGGCCGCATGGCCGCGCAGCACAGGTGTCAAAGCGTCATACTTTCCAGTCCCGCGACTGCTCTTTGAGGAATGTGAGGAACGCCTGGACCTTGGTTGTCCGGTGCAGGTCCACATGCGTCACCAGCCACAACGGCCCGGCCCAGCCATCCTCGCGCGGGTGTACCTCAACCAGGCTGTCGTCCTGCTGAGCATCGAACACCGGCATGAACCCAATCCCCGCACCGGCCCTGATCGCAGCCTCCATCGCGCGGGTATCCGTGCTCCGGAACGTCAGCGAGGCCGACGGTGCATTCTGGCGCAGCCACCTTTCAAACGGCGCCCGGCTGTCATCTGCATCCTGCGCGACGAACCGGTGGCGTCCAAAACTCTGAACCCCGTCCGGTTTGCCATGTTGTTCGATATACCCACGGCTGGCGTAGAGCCCCATCTTCTGCTCGTGGAACGGCTGAACGACATTGTCGGGCTGATCGGGCACCGTGCCCGCCCGGATCGCGACATGCGCCTCTCCATATTCCAGCCGGAAAAGCCGCGCGCCGGTCAGGTACCGCACGATGACTTCGGGATGCTGCCGCTGAAAATCCGCGAGCAGCGGCGCCATGCGGGGCGCAATACTGATCAGCGAGGTAACCACCAGATCACCCGACACATCATTGCCGCGTCCCTTGATACGGCCCGCAAGCTGGCTGAACTGATCGTCGGTGGCCTGCGCGACCCGCAGCAGATCCTGACCGGCCTCTGTGGCCGTGTACCCCCGTGCATGGCGCTGGAACAGTTTCACGCCCAGCCGCCCCTCAAGCGCGTCGATGTGCCGGATAACAGTGGCGTGGTGCACGCCCAGCACATCCGCCGCACCGCTGACCGTGCCCATGCGCGCAACCTGAAATGCGGTTCTGATTTCGTCCCAGTTGTCCACCGGTGTCCCCCTGAATGTCCCCTCGGTGTGAATTCACCTGAAGGTCGGGAAAGATGTGCGGAATTGCAAGAATCTTTTGAAATGAACAGCATATCCCTGTGAATCTGAACGGTTGCCGCTGTCGAAATCTCACACTGAGTTCAGAAATGCACATTATCTGTTCGAAAAGTTATGTTGAGTGCGAATTTGTTTCGCCCATATTTGACTGCAGAGATGCAACCGCACCCCAACAAGGATACCTGACATGACACAGAACATTCTTCAGATTGATGCCTCCGCCCGCCTGAACGGCTCCACAACACGCCAGCTGACCGCGAAAATCTCAGACCGTCTGGGTGGCACGGTCACGCACCGCGACCTCAGCGAGGCCATTCCCCAGATCAATGAGACCTGGGTGAATGCAAACTTCACACCCGCCGATCAGCGTACCGAAGCCCAGCAGCAGGCTCTGGCCCTGTCCGACAGCCTGGTGGCGGAACTCAAAGAGGCAGATGTCCTCGTGATCGGTGTTCCGGTGTATAACTTCGGCGTTCCCGCGGCGCTCAAAGCATGGGTCGATCAGATCGCCCGCGCCGGCGTGACCTTTAAATATACAGAAAACGGCCCCGTCGGTCTGCTCGAAGGCAAACGCGCCGTGATCGCGCTCGCCACAGGCGGGACACCCGTCGGCTCTGACATCGACTTTGCCTCGGGCTATATGCGCCACATCATGGGCTTCATCGGCATCACCGACGTCGAAATCGTCGCGGCCGACCGCCAGATGGCCGATGCCCCCGCCGCCATCGCGGCAGCAGAGGAAAAGATCGAAAGCCTCGCGGCCTGATCCTGCAACCTCCCGATATGTGCAAGTTCAAAGGGTGTACGCCGGTCGTGCACCCTTTTTCGTGCCGCTCCCTGAAATCGTCACATTGCTGCGTCAGGGTAGTGCCGTGAAAATCGTGACCGACACGCCTGACCGCCTCGTGCTGGAATACCGGCCCTGGATGCTCGCGCTGGGGCTCGCTGGCCTATGTGTCTTTATGATGTGGGTCGCGCTGGACGCCTGGAACAGCGGCGACAAGGGAACCGCCGGGCTTGTGCTGGTGATCATCGCTGGCCTGCCGGGACCCGCCCTCTGGTTTGCAACAGAACGCGTTCAGGTGGTTTTTGACCGCCGCGAAGGGCACTGCATCCTGCGCCGCAAACGCCTGACAGGCTATCACACCGAAAGTCATCCGCTCGCCCGCATCACCCGTGCCATGGTGCAGACACACAAGGGCGGTCACGACGATCCCGACAGCCACCGTGTTGCCCTGGTGATCGGCCCTGACAGCCTGGAAAACCGCCACGGCCTGACCCGCAGTTACCGCAGTGGAAATGGCGCGGACGAGACCGTGTCCCGGGTCAACGCATGGCTTGACTCTGTGCGGCAACAGGCCTAGACGACCCCATCAATTCCGGAAGCGTCAGACTTCCGGTCCCGGACCCTTCCGGGATCGCCCCCCACCAGCGAGTTTCGCCCGTGGGGGCAAAGTCCGTTGGCTTTGACCCCCACGAAAGAACAGTGGGCGGGGGCATTTGTGAACTTACCGCGGCATCCCTACATCAGGGATATCCCGCAACCGACAATGAAAGGGGCCACGGCCCATGTTTGAAAACCTGTCCGAACGCCTTGGTGGCGTCTTTGACCGCCTGACCAAACAGGGTGCTCTGTCCGACGAGGATGTCGCCACCGCCCTGCGTGAGGTGCGCGTGGCCCTGCTGGAGGCGGATGTCTCCCTGCCCGTCGCCCGCGATTTCGTCAAAGCCGTCCAGGAAAAGGCCACCGGACAGGCCGTCACCAAATCGATCACGCCCGGCCAGCAGGTCGTCAAGATCGTACATGATGCCCTGATTGACGTGCTGAAAGGCGCCGAAGACCCAGTGCGCGCTGAAAATCGACAACCCGCCCGCACCGATCCTGATGGTTGGTCTGCAGGGTTCCGGTAAAACCACCACAACCGCCAAGCTCGCCAAACGCCTGAAGGAAAAAGAAGGCAAGCGGGTGCTCATGGCCTCGCTCGACGTGAACCGCCCGGCGGCGATGGAACAGCTTGCGATCCTCGGCACCCAGATCGGCGTCGACACACTGCCCATCGTCAAAGGCGAAGACCCCGTCGCCATCGCGAAACGCGCGAAGACTCAGGCGGGCCTGGGTGGCTATGACGTCTATATGCTGGATACGGCGGGCCGCCTGCACATTGACCAGGAACTGATTGCTCAGGCCGCCGCCGTGCGCGATGTGGCCAACCCGCGCGAAACGCTGCTGGTGGTTGACGGGCTGACCGGACAGGACGCGGTCAACGTGGCCACCGAATTCGACGACAAGATCGGCGTCTCGGGCGTCGTGCTGACCCGGATGGACGGGGACGGGCGCGGCGGTGCGGCCCTGTCGATGCGGGCTGTGACCGGCAAGCCCATCCGCTTTGTGGGTCTGGGCGAGAAAATGGACGCCATCGAGACCTTCGAGCCGGACCGGATTGCCGGCCGGATCCTCGGCATGGGCGACATCGTGGCCCTCGTCGAAAAAGCGCAGGAAACGCTCGAACTGGAACAGTCCGAGAAGATGGTCAAACGCATGATGAAGGGCCACTTCACAATGAATGACCTGCGCATGCAGCTGGAACAGATGCAGAAGATGGGCGGTATGCAGGGCATGATGGGCATGATGCCCGGCATGAACAAAATGGCCAAACAGGTCGAAGCCGCCGGGATCGACGACAGCATCATCAAACGCCAGATCGCGCTCATTCAGTCGATGACCAAAAAGGAACGCGCCAACCCGCAGATCCTTCAGGCCAGCCGCAAAAAGCGCATCGCCAAAGGTGCTGGCATGGAAGTCTCCGAGCTGAACAAGCTTCTCAAGATGCAGCGCCAGATGGGCGACATGATGAAGAAGATGGGCAAAATGGGCAAAGGCGGCATGCTGAAACAGGCCATGAAGGGCATGTTCGGCAAGGGCGGCCCAAGCCCCGAGGAAATGGCCGCCGGTATGGACCCCAAAGCGCTGGAGGCCGCCGCGAAACAGATGGGCGGCAAGCTGCCCGGCGGCATGGGTGGTATGGGTGGCGGCATGCCCCTGCCTCCCGGTCTCTCCGGCTTCGGGAAAAAGAAATAAGCGTCATGATTTCCTGCACGGTCAGATACGAAATCGATCCCGCAAAGCTCGCGGATTTCGAGGCCTACGCCCGCTTCTGGGTGTGGAAGGTGCCGCAGCTGGGCGGCATCCATCACGGCTATCATCTGCCGCATGAAGGCCCGAACGACATCGCCTACTGCCACTTCTCCTTCCCGTCGCTTGCCGCCTACGAGGATTACCGCGCAAAGATGTGGGAAGACGCAGACTGCCTGCGCGCCTATGACTTCGCGACCCGCACCGCCTGCATCCGCCGCTACGACCGCTCCTTCACCCGCCCGGTGACAGATGGCGCGAACCTGCCGGAGACCATCTGACATGACCGCCTGGCCCGTCCTGACAACAGAACGCCTTGTGCTGCGCGCGCCCGTTCCCGCGGACGCCGACCGGTTCATTGCATTCTATCAGACGGACCGCGCGCGCTTTGTCGGCGGCCCTATGACGCCCCGCCAGGCCTGGAACTTCTTCGGCACCGAAATCGGCCACTGGGCAATCCGCGGCTTTGGCATGTTCACCGTCACCCGCAAAGGGTCGGACACGCCCCTTGGGATCGTCGGTCACTGGTACCCGCTGGGCTGGCCGGAAACCGAAATCGGCTGGGTCCTCTTTGACCCCGCAGACGAAGGCCAGGGCATTGCGCGCGAAGCGGCAGAGGCCTGCATCGCCCACGGCTGGGAAACCCTCGGCTGGCAGACAATGGTCAGCTACATCGACAAAGGCAACGACGCCTCGGTCCGCCTCGCTGAACGGCTGGGCTGCACGCGGGACACAGACGCCGCCATCCCGAACCCGGAAAAAGAGGTCTTTGTCTACCGTCACCCGCGTCCGGAGGGCCTGCAATGACCTTCGCCTGCGAGACCCCGCGTGATGGCGCAGCAGCACGCTTTGCGCTCAGCCTGCAGAACCAGCTGCCGACACTGCGCACCGAACGTCTGCTCCTGCGCGCCCCGCGCGTGACCGACTTCGAAACCTATGCGCAGATTGCCTGCAGCGACCGTGGCACCCACCTGGGCGGTCCGATGACCCGCGAAGATGCCTGGGCTGATTTCGCACAGATGACTTCCACCTGGCTGCTGCACGGTCACGGCATCTGGACCATCGGGCACGCAGGCAGCATTGCGGGCTTCGTGCTGCTGGGTTTCGAGCCCGGCGACCAGGAACCCGAACTGGGCTTTGTCCTGACGGCGGACGCCGAAGGCCAGGGACTGGCCACAGAGGCCGCCACCGCCGCCCGCGCACATGCCTTCGGCACGCTCGGCTGGTCCACGCTGGTCAGCTACATTGACCCCGCAAACACACGCTCCCGCGCCACCGCCCGCCGCCTTGGCGCAATCATGGACGGCATGCAGGACGAAGCCGAAGTCTGGCGCTACCACCGCGGGGGGCGCCCCGCATGATCTGCCAACACACCATCCGCCTTCTTCTGGCCCGAAATATCCCCGCCGGAGGCACCCGTCCGCGCAACCAGGCCACCCGGCCGGAGGAGGCGCAATGAGCACGACACTCATCCCCGTTCTGGAGACGAAACGCCTGATCCTGCGCGGCCCCGAGCCCGAGGACTACCCGGATTTTCAGGCGACGTTCACCAGCTACCGTGCGCGGTTCATGGGTGGCCCGCTGAACGCCTACGAGGCCTGGATGCTCTATGCGGCCGAAATCGGCCACTGGCAGATCCGCGGCTATGGCATGTGGATGATCCACGACCGCGAGACCGACAAAACCTACGGCATGGCCGGCGGCTGGAAGCCTGCGAAATGGCCCGAGGCCGAGATCGCCTGGGTGATCTGGCCTGATATGGCCGGCAAGGGCTACGCGCTGGAGGCAACCCATGCGGTGCGCGGCTATCTTTATGAACACTGCGGCTGGGACACGGCGGTCAGCTACATCGACCCCAAAAACCTCGACAGCATCCGGCTTGCCGAACGCCTTGGCGCCACAAAGGACCCGCAGGCGGAAACCATCGACGGCAACGACGCGGTCTACCGCCATCCGTCACCTGCCGCGCTCGCAGGCTCACAGCTGGCGCATGGTATCGAAATGGAGATCAGTCACTACGCTGATCCGATGTTCCGGCCGAAAGGATGGGCCCTTGACTGATCCTTACACCACCGTACGCCGCGCACCGACGCAAAACCGACGTGATACCGACGCCGTACCGACGGCACACCGACGCCCTTCCGGAGACACCAAATGACCGATGCCGTAACCCGCGCCGCAGAGGTGCTCAAAGAGCACCGCGCCTCCATTGACCGGCTCGATGCGATCCTCGTCTATACGCTGGGCGAGCGTTTCAAACACACGCAGGCTGTGGGGAAACTCAAAGCCACGCACGACCTTCCCCCGTCCGATCCCTCCCGCGAAGCGGCGCAGATCGAGCGGCTCGAAGAATTGGCAAACCAGGCCGATCTGGACCCTGAATTCGCCAGGAAGTTTCTGAACTTCATCATCGCTGAAGTCATTCAGCACCACCGAAAACACCAGAACTAGCGCACCTTTGGTGCGGTAACTCCAAGCGCACCTTTGGTGCGGTAACTCCAAGCGCACCTTTGGTGCGACAACATCAATCCTGAGAGGCTCCGGCCTCATCTAAAAAACACCAAGAGGAAAACACACCATGGCTATGAAAATTCGTCTCGCCCGCGGCGGCTCCAAAAAGCGCCCCTTCTACCGTATTGTTGCAGCAGACAGCCGCATGCCGCGTGACGGCCGCTTTATCGAAAAGCTGGGCACCTATAACCCGCTGCTGCCCAAAGACAGCGAAGAGCGCGTGAAAATGGACGTCGAGCGCGTTCAGCACTGGCTGTCTCAGGGCGCACAGCCCACAGACCGTGTGGCCCGTATGCTGGAAGCCGCCGGCCTGAAAGAGAAGTCCGAGCGGAACAACCCGCAAAAAGGCACACCCGGCAAGAAAGCCCAGGAACGTGCTGAAGAGAAAGCCGCCAAGGCTGCCGAAGCTGCTGCACCCGCAGAAGAAGCACCGGCGGAAGAATCCGCAGAATAAGCGGCCGGGCCCCCTGTCCCCACCGGGACAGTGCCCTGAACGAACAGGCATCGCCCGCAGCGCGCGGGCGGTGCACACCTCCACCAGCCTGGCAGGCCAGACATGTTCCGACCGGTCCGCACCCTGATCCTGGTGCTCCTGACTTTTTTCGCTGGTATCATGTACGAGCGCGCCATCCAGTCAGACAATTGTCTGGACCGTGGAGGCGCCATGTCCGAAGGCCTCTGCATTGGAGTGGACGAATGAGTGACAGCAAAATCTGTGTCGGTGCCATCGGCGGCGCATATGGTGTCCGCGGTGAGTTGCGGATCAAAAGCTTCTGTGCTGTGCCCGAGGATATCGAAACCTACCGTCCCCTGACCACCGAAGACGGCGCGCAGCGTTTTCATCTGGCCATCGTGCGCCCGATCAAAAACGGCTTTGCCGCACGGATCGCCGAAATTACCTCCAAAGAAGAGGCCGACGCCCTGAAAGGCGAACGGCTGTATGCCACCCGTGACCAGCTGCCGTCACTGCCGGACGATGAATATTATCATACGGATCTGATCGGTCTTGATGTGTTCGACACCGGCGGCGTTCTGCTGGGCCGCGTGAAAGTTGTCCAGGATCACGGCGCGGGTGACCTGCTCGAAGTGCAGCGACCGGGATCATCGGAAACGGTCCTGCTGCCTTTCACGCTGGCGGTGGTCCCCACCGTCGATCTCAGCGCAGGGCGCATCGTTGCTGACCCGCCCGACGGGCTTTTCTGATGACAGACAAGCCACGCAGCCACGGGCGCAAAGTTATCCGCCCGACGCTCACGCCCCGGTCTCTGATGGATGGTGGTGATGAGCTGGCCGGTGTCTGGCAGGCGCGGATTGTAACCCTCTTTCCTGATGCTTTTCCCGGTGTTCTGGGCCAGTCGCTGACCGGCAAGGCCCTGCAGGAAGGCAGGTGGCAGCTGCACACGCACGACCTGCGGGAATTCGGCATCGGCAAGCACCGCAATGTCGATGACACGCCCGCCGGCGGTGGTGCCGGAATGGTCCTGCGCGCCGATGTTGTCGGTCCTGCACTGGCGCAGGCACAGTCCCACGCGCGCGGACGCTGGCCGGTGCTCTATATGTCTCCGCGCGGAAGGCCATTTGACCAGGCAATGGCGCGCGATCTGGCCCGTTGCGACGGTGTCACGATGCTTTGTGGACGGTTCGAGGGTGTGGACGAGCGGGTGCTGGAACATTTTGATGTCACCGAGGTTTCGCTCGGTGATTTCGTGATGACCGGCGGTGAACTGGCCGCGCAAGCCATGCTGGACGCCACCGTCCGCCTGCTGCCGGGCGTGCTGGGCAATGCGCTCAGCACGGTCGATGAGAGCCACTCAAACGGGCTGCTGGAACACCCGCAATACACGAAACCACCCGTCTGGGAGGGGCGTGAAATTCCGCCGGTCCTTCTGTCCGGCAACCATGGCGAGATCGAAAAGTGGCGGCGCAACCAGTCCGAGTCGCTGACACAGGTCAGGCGCCCCGATCTTTGGTCAGCCAGGGGCAACAATCCCGAAAAATGAGTCGGATTGGCAACACAAACGCCCCTCAGGCCCAGATTGCGCCACGAAATACGGACAATTTGACAAAAACCTGACAGATTCAACTCCAATAATAAGTCGCACAAGACGACGGGAGAGGATCGATGCTTAAGCTGCTCAATGCACTTGCCGGAAACGAAACGCACGTCACGGTGCAGGAAATAAAATACTCCCGCTTTGACCACGCGCACCAGCGCGAGCGCATCGTGCGGAGCGCATCGGTCAGGCCAGCACCACGCGTTGTGGAAACCCCGGAACCGGTCGCCACCCCTGAACCTGCAGTCGATATGATGGCGCAGCTCTATTGCGAAAGCAGTATCTCAACGTCGGTGTTGCGTAACGCCCTGCCCAACCGGTTCGCCTGACGGGCTGACGCCCCCGGACCTCTGATGGCCGGCGCTGAAAACCGGGCCGGAATACTGTGGGCCCGGGCGATCCTGTGGTCCATTCTGCCCACTGAGCTACAGCTTTGCAGACCGGGCCCACCCCCGCAGCAATTTTGGATGCGCAGGCTTGATCTGCCTGCCATTTCGCCCTAGAACGCGCCCGACCGGAATCGCAATGGTGGCTCCGGTCCGTTTTCTTATGGGAAACGTGAACCAAGGAATGATGTTTGTATTCTCCCGGCGGGCGCACCACGCGGACCCGAACACAGACCGGAAGCTCTGAAACGCGCAAAACTTCGTGGACCAACCACGAGCAGTATAGGAGACGATCAGATGGATCTGATTGCACAGCTTGAAGCGGAACAGATTGCCGCTCTGGGGAAAGACATCCCTGACTTCCGCGCCGGCGACACCGTCCGCGTCGGTTTTAAAGTGACCGAAGGCACACGCACCCGTGTGCAGAACTACGAAGGCGTCTGCATCGCGCGCAACAACGGCAGCGGCATTGCTGGCTCGTTCACCGTGCGCAAGATTTCCTTTGGTGAGGGCGTGGAACGTGTGTTCCCCCTGCACTCCACAAACATCGACAGCATCACCGTTGTCCGCCGTGGCCGTGTCCGCCGCGCTAAACTGTACTATCTGCGCAGCCGCCGCGGTAAATCCGCCCGTATCGCCGAGAACAGCAACTACAAGCCCCGCTCGGGCGCCAGCGCATAAGGACCTGACCGATGAAAGCAGATACACATCCCGATTATCACATCATCGACGTCAAAATGACCGATGGTACTGTTGTCCAGATGAAATCCACCTGGGGTGCCGAGGGCGACCAACTGGCCCTGGACATCGACCCCTCTGTGCACCCTGCATGGACCGGCGGTTCGTCCCGCCTGCTGGACACCGGTGGCCGCGTGTCCAAGTTCAAGAGCAAATACGCAGGTCTGGGTTTCTGATTTCCCTGCCAGACGCGACAAACAGAAAGGCTGTCCTTTGGGCAGCCTTTTTTCATGACCGCACCAGAGCCGGCGCGGTAGGCATAGATGATTCTGAAATGGCATGCGTTCCTGGCAGCACGCCCTGAAACGCCGATGGCAGTTTTCCCGTCATGGTTTAAATTCCCCTCAGCCGCAGAACGGTTCTGCCGAAAATCCGGTCATTTTCACCAGACCCGGCTCTGACATCAGAGTAAATTTGTTTAAAATAAGACGGAACTTTGATAAGATCGAACCGGGATACTTTTTTCAGGGGACTATTATTATCATGTTAAAAAAACTTCTCTCAGTCGCTTTTGCGGCCGGCCTTATGGCGACGGGCGCGTCTGCTGCGACACTGACAAACGGCTTTACCTTCGGGGTCACGGAAGGCAGTGGCCAGAACCGTGCGACCGTTGTCGGCACAACCGATCTTGACGTTGATTCGACAAGTCCGATCAGTCTTGGCACGCTCAGCGCTGGCGACATCTTCGGCATTTATGGCCGGATTGTCGGTGCGGTTGACCGCTTCAGCTTTACGTTCAAGGCCGCAAAGGATTTTGAAATTGCCTTCGATCTGGACGGCTACGAAGTTTTCGACTCCGGCAAATCCGGACCCACGTCTTTCGTTGAGACCTCCGGTCTGATCAACCAGGCACTGCTTGGGAACGAAAACAACACAGGCGGTAAACGTGTCAAGTTCTCGCTCGCCGGTGCGGGTGGCACCGATGAGACGTTCCGCACGACCAACCTTTTCGGGCCGTCGGTAACGGATGCAGATCGGGTTCTTTTCACCGGGACTGAGGGCGGTTTTTACACGTTCTCGATTGACGGTCTGGGTGAGAATACCGCGGCACTCTACGACATCAACATCACAACAACACCGGTGCCGCTTCCGGCGGGTGTGCTGCTGCTGGTTACAGGTGTTGCCGGTCTGGGCTTTATGCGCCGCAGGAAGACCGCCTGACAGAACGACATATCCGGAATATGAAAGAGCGGTCCATGGGGCCGCTCTTTTTCTTTGTGCCCCGAAATCGACCTACTACCGGACAGTGCTGTATTTGAGTCACTTCGGCGGTTGCACAGTTGGCCGATATCTTTCATCTGTCTGCCACCGCTCATATAGTGCGGCGCAACAGAGGCTGTGCCAGACAGCCGGGGCAAAGGATCGGGTACATGGCGCATATCATTGTCGTCGGAAACGAAAAGGGCGGCGCGGGCAAATCCACTGTCTCCATGCACGTCGCAACCGCGCTCGCGCGGATGGGCCACAAGGTCAGCGCCCTGGATCTGGATCTGAGGCAGCGCACATTCGGGCGATACACCGAAAACCGCGCGGCTTTCCTCCAGAAAACCGGACTGTCGCTTGCAAGTGCGCGGGTGCACGAGTTGCCCGAAATCCCGCCGTCCACCCTGAAGCCCGGTGAGAATATCTATGATCACCGTTTGTCTGCGGCGGTGGCGGATCTGGAACCCACAAACGATTTCATTCTGATCGACTGTCCCGGGTCGCACACACGGCTCAGCCAGGTGGCGCACAGCCTTGCGGACACGCTGATCACGCCGCTCAACGACAGTTTTGTGGACTTTGACCTGCTCGCCCGGACGGATGCCACCGGCGAAGAAATACTCGGGCCGTCAGTCTATTCTGAAATGGTCTGGAACGCCCGGCAGCTGCGTGCTCAGGCTGGCCTCACCCCCATCGACTGGATTGTCGTACGCAACCGCATGGGCGCACAACGCATGGTCAACAAGGAAAAGATGGAACGGGCGATCAACAACCTCAGCAAGCGGATCGGTTTCCGCATCGCGCCCGGCTTCTCAGAGCGTGTTGTCTTCCGGGAACTCTTCCCGCGCGGTCTGACATTGCTGGACCTCAAGGACATCGGCGTCAAACAGCTGAACATTTCGAATGTTGCGGCCCGTCAGGAACTGCGGGACCTGGTGAAGGCGCTGAACCTGCCCGGCGTTACCGTCGATTTCTGAGCCTGTCGCGGACCAGCACCCAGACGTTTGACACAAACAGCGCTGTGATGACGACGCTGCCGCCCAGAAGTGTCCGGTTTCCCGGGTACTCGTTCACTGCGGCCCAGACCAGCAGGGGTGCCAGCACACTTTCGAGCAGCACCAGCAATCCAACCTCGGCGGATGTGATGAACCGCGGGCCGATCGCCAGCAACACTGAGCTGCCCAGAATGAATGCCCCATGCGCCAGCACCAGCGGGACCTCCTCCGATGCGACCGAAAGGGGTTCTGCAAAGGGCAGAATCAGCAGGGCGGCGAGCACGTAACCCATCGCGGCCCCGGGCACCATCGAGACATGCCGGACGTGACGCGCGGCCGTAAGCCCCGCGGCAAAGAGCGCCGCAACACAGAGGGCCAGCAGATCACCGGCCAGCCCGGCGTTTTCAGTTTCCCCCGACCCTGCGGCGATGACGCCCAGCCCCAGACCAACGGCGAGGATGGTCAGTATCATCCTGAGACGAGATCGGCTCGGCGAGGAATACGCGGCTGAATACGGCAGCAAAAACCGGCAGCGATGCGATGATGAATACCACATTGGCAACTGATGTCAGGCTGACGGCAAGCACGAACAGCACACCACTGCCGCCGATCCCGACCATATAAATCACACCATAGATGCCAGTGCCCAGCACAGCACGGAACGGCGCCACGCCCCGCCACAACAGCAGCCCCAATGCCGACGCCCCGCCGGCCAGAAACAGACGCCAGAACGCAATCGTCAGGGGCTCTGCCGTGATGAGACGCACAAACAGGGCGTCCGGTACCACAAGCAGGACACCGGCGAGCGTGATCAGAAGGCCTTTGATCTGGTCAGTCATGCGCCATCGGTGACCGGAAATACTGCTCAGGTAAAGGGGCCCCTGCCAGTGCCGCCCAGTTTTCTGAGCGCACGGCGCAACACATCAAGTTCCTGTGGAGACAGCTGCGCATTCAGGGCGTCGTCATATTCGGCGGCAATGCCACGCAGTTCGTCAAACACACGGCGTCCGCGTGGTGTCAGTTCGAGATGCTCAACCCGTCTGTCCTGCCCGTCGCGCCGGCGGGTCAGATACCGCTTGTCGGCAAGCCGGTGCACAGCGCGGCTGATCTTGGTTTTGTGCGTCTGTGCGGCTGTGCCGATGGCCCCCGCGGTCATGGATCCGTACAGCCCGAGGTGAAACAGCACCCGCCATTCCGTGCGCAGCAGGCCATAGCGGTCCTTGTAAACCTGCTGGAATTCCAGACTGCTCCGCTCCGCAGCCTGCGTCAGCAGATAGGGCAGGAACGCCTGCAGATCAAAGGCGCTGTCCGGCGGCATAGAGGTCTTCCCGATTGTTGCACTTACAACTTTCTACGGCCCATCGCGAACATTGCAAAGTCACATCCCGGTGGCCGGACAGGAAATTCTTGTGAAACGCGGCCGCGCCACTAGATAATGGGGCAGGCCAAAACCGGCCTTGCAGCACGAAGGAACACTGACATGTCAGAAGCGATGACCGACCTGCTCTTCTGGATCGTTGCCTTTGTCGCGTTGTTTTTCCTCTTCCGCTGGCTGCAGGCCGCCAAAAAGAAAAAGAAAGAGGATCAGGATAATTGAGATCCCGGCAGGCCGATGAGCACTGACAACGAACAAGCTGCAAGCCCTACAAGGCGGTACGGCCCATCCCGCGGGGACCTGATGTTCCGCACCTGTTTTGCGGCCGCAGGGCTTGCACTGACGCTCGCCGCCGTTTTGTTTCGCGGCCTGCCGCAGGGGCCGGGCGGCTGGGAAGCGGTAATTATTGCGGTTGTCTTCTTTGGCGGTACACTGATCTGGAGCCTGCGCCGGCTGCTGCGCGGTGACCATCCGGACACGTAACCGCCCACACGCGTCAGCGCGCGGTGGCCCAGACTTCGACCTCGACAACAAACTCCGGACGGGTAAACCCCGACACGATCAGCAGCGTGGACGTGGGCAGTACAGAAACACCTGCCAGGAAAGCGTCACGTGCCTGCATGTAACCCGCCATGTGGCTGCGGTCCGTGACGTAAGCCGTGACATGGCAAACGTGCCCGGCATGCATATCAGCCTCAGCCAGGATGGCGGCAATGTTCCCAAAACAGATCTCTGCCTGGCTTCCTGCATCCGGTGGCACGCTCCCGTCAGGGGCAATCCCCAGCTGCCCTGCGGTGCGCACCCATCGGTTGCCCGCAGGAATTTCGACCCCGTGGGAATAGCGGGCCACGGGCGGGGCAACAGTATCGGGCTGCAGAGCTTTCACGATCTCTCTCCTGTGGTGTCACGCGCAACGGACAATTGATGTTCCGGAACTTCTGCATCTTTGATCAGCCCGAAGCGCTTCAGACACAAGCACCAGATTCGGTTTTCGCATGATCTTGGCGCAGTTTCTGGAAATGTTTTCATTGATTGACCGCTTGCGCGGGCGGCAACTGATTTTTTTCACGCCGGTCGACAGTGATGAGATTTCCCGCGTACACCCGGATCGGGCACCATGGCCAGGGCGCAGCAGAGCTGCGTGACCGGTGACCAGGCAGATTGGCCTGGCCTGATCAAGGTCCGGGAGCGACACACATCACCCGAATAGCGTCATCAACCGCGCAACTGGCCTGCCTGGGGGCGTGGCTGTCGGGGGCATATTCCGCAACCCCGCGCTCCGGCAGCATGCGAAACCCCGGAACGCTTCTGACGCAATGGTCTCAGAGACACATCAACAGCCGCGGGGCGACCCGAAGTTGGGGTTGACGCCATGCGCCCGAGTGTTTGAAACTCACGGCGTCCCCCGGGAGGGGCATCTCAACAGCAGGAA
This sequence comes from Roseobacter sp. S87, assembly GCF_055693285.1. The sequence continues at coordinate 3,719,683 of NZ_JBVFTR010000004.1, read as the reverse complement.
AACTGCATCACCAGACCGGAACAATATCCGGCACCCGCGCAGCAAGCATCTGCGCACAACAGAGAGGAAGAACATGACGTTTTTTACCCGCACCGGTAAGCCGATGCCGCAGTCCATCGTGGAGTCTGCGTCGAAAGTCGGCGATAGCGCTGTGAACCGCCGCGAATTCCTGGCCCTGGCCAGCGCGTTCGGCGCCACCGCCGCGACCGCCTATTCGATGATCGGCATGGCAGCCCCTGCGCATGCGGCCGGTCACAAAATGGGCGGCACCGTCCGCATCCAGCAGGAAGTCCGCGCGCTCAAGGATCCGCGCACCTATGACTGGAGCCAGATCGCAAACTTCAGCCGCGGCTGGCTGGAATACCTCGTGCACTACGAAAATGACGGTACCTTCACCGGCAAACTGCTGGAAAGCTGGGAAATCAGCGACGACGCGACCGTCTACACCCTGAACGTCCGCAAAGGCGTCAAGTGGAACGACGGCAGCGACTTTACCGCTGAAGACGTTGCGCGCAACATCACCGGCTGGTGTGACAAGAGCGTCGAAGGCAACTCAATGGCCGGCCGCTTTGCGACCCTGATCGACGCGGACACTGAAAAGGCAATCGAGGGTGCCATCGAAGTCGTGGACAGCCACACCGTTCGCCTGAACCTGCCGGCACCCGATATCTCGCTGATCCCTGGCATGGCGGACTATCCGGCGGCGATTGTACCGGCGTCCTACACACCGGAAACAGCCCTGAGCAACCCGGTCGGCACGGGCCCTTACCTGCCTGAATCGCTGGAAGTTGGTGTCAAAGGTGTGCTCGTCCGCAACGACAACCACACCTGGTGGAACGAAGGCAACGGCGCCTACATGGACCGTGTCGAATACATTGACTACGGCACCGACCCGTCGGCGTTCGTGGCTGCGGCCGAAGCCGAAGAAATCGATATGACATACTCCATCGAGGGTGATTTCATCGATATCTTTGACACGCTGGACGGCTGGCAGAACAACTCTGTTGTGACAGCGGCAACCATCGTGATCCGTCCCAACCAGCTGGCCGAAGTTGACGGTGTGCAGCCCTATGCGGACAAACGCGTCCGTCAGGCGCTTGCCATGGCTGTGGACAACGCGGTTCTGCTCGAGCTCGGCTATGCCGGTCGCGGCGAAGTGGCCGAAAACCACCACGTCGGCCCGATGCACCCTGAGTACGCAGGCCTGCCGGAGCGCAAGGTTGACCCGGCTGCGGCACGGGCTCTGATGGAAGAAGCCGGTATGGGCGACTTCGAGCACGAGCTCATCTCCATCGACGATGCCTGGCGCAAGGACACCACCGACGCTGTTGCAGCTCAGCTGCGCGATGCCGGCATCAACGTCAAACGGACGATCCTGCCTGGATCAACCTTCTGGAACGACTGGTCCAAGTATCCGTTCTCCTCAACCAACTGGAACCACCGACCGCTGGGCGTCCAGGTCTGGGCGCTTGCATACCGCTCCGGTGAGGCATGGAACGAATTTGGCTGGGCCAATGAAGAGTTCGACGCCATCCTGTCCGAAGCACTGGCAACACCGGATGTCGAAGCGCGCCGTGCGCTGATGATGAAAGGCCAGGCCATCGTTCAGGACGAAGGTGTGACGATCCAGCCTTACTGGCGTTCGCTCTACAACCACACCAAAGAAGGTCTGGTTGGTGGCGAGCACCACATCTCCTTCGAGATCCGTCCGGAGCAGATCGCCTGGACCTGATCCGACCGGATCACGCAGAGGGCCGCGCAGTGCGCGGCCCTTTTTCATGGCACCGTCGCAACTCAAACCAGAGGAGCTGAAATGGAAACGATACTGATGCTGGCGCACTTGACTGCGACCGGGCTGATCGCGTCCTGGCTCACTCTGGGATTACGGGATAACCTGCTGCATCCAGCGCTGAACGAAACCTACACGGCCGAAGTGCTCAGCATGACCAGAATGCAGAAAGAATACCCCGAACAGTTCGCCATCGTCGCCCACCGCGCTGTTACCGACAGAAAACTGCAGCGGCTTGCGTTCCGGATCGTTGTCGTTGCCGAAGCGCTGGCCTGCGCCTTGTTATGGATCGGTGTCGTGGCTCTCCTGATGGGGCTGGCGGGTGCGGCGGCACCGCAAACCGGGCAGGTGCTTGCCCTGCTGGGTGCGACAGCCTTTACGGCTGTCTGGGGCGGTTTCCTCGTCGTGGGAAACCACTTTTACTACTGGTTCTGTCACGAAGGCGCACAGAATACGCATTACCAGATGACCCTTTGGGGTCTGGGCACCATGATCCTGATCAGCCTTGGCTGAAACCAGCACCCCTGCCTGACAGGTGTCTGAGAACAGGCGCAACCGGCCATGCTCCTCCACCGGGCGCCTCTGCACCGGTGAGCACCTGACACAGCGCCGATGCCTCTTCGCTGTTAACAGCGTCACAAAATCCACCCCTGGAAACCGGATAACCGATCGCCGCGACACAGGCGGTATTCAGGCGCCGGCGCGTCCCGAGGGCCTGAATATCTGTGCGATGCGCGAGCACATTGATCATTCCGGCGGTCAGATGCTGCACCAGATCCTGCGGTTCCAGTTCGCTGCGGCAAACGCCCGCAAACCGCGCCTCTTCGCGCAGCAGATCCTCGACCAGAGGGTCAACGACGAGACCGCCACCGCCGGGATACCTATACCAGCCAACGCCAGCGCTCCGTCCCAAACGGCCCTCAGACAGCATGCGGTCCAGTATCGACACCGTAAGCCGGATACCATTGTCCGGGAAACAGTCGCGTCGGGCCGAGGCAACCGCCAGACCCTCCTGATCCTGCGCTTCGCAAAAGCCTACGGAAAAGCCGAAGGACATCATCGCCTCGTCCAGCTCCCATGGGTTTGTGCGCCGCAACAGCAGGTCTTCGGACACAAGGCGCAGGGTATCCAGGATCAGAGCCTTTGCGCCGCGGTCAGTCAGCCCGGTGGCTGTCACGATTTCGGCGCGCTCAGGAAATTGTTCGATGAAACGACTGCGAGCAGGTCATTCAGTGAGCTGGCAACAGTGCGGTTCGACGTATTGACCTGCGCCTCTGCCCGCTCGTAATGCGGCGCGCGCGCGTCCAGCAGGGCGCGCAGCTGCGCCATCGCTTCCGGGTTCCCCTCCATGGGGCGCAGATCTCCCTGAGCCCGCACCCGCTGCATGTGTTCTGCCGGGGATGTCCGCAGCCAGACCGTATGAAAACGCTCCAGCAACAGCGCATAGGTCTGTTCTTCGGCCACAACACCACCAGCGACAGCGAGGATCATCCGGTCGTGCTGTTCCAGCGCCCGCAATACCGCTTCCATCTCAAGCCGCCGATACCCTTCCTGCCCGTAGAGCGCGAGGATTTCGGACATAGGCATGCCCGTGGCAGTCTCGATCTCAGTCGTCAGTTCCACAAACGGCATCGAAAGCGTTTCGGCCGCCAGCCTGCCCAGGGTCGTCTTTCCGGCACCACGCAGGCCCACAAGACAGATCCGCCCGCGGCGCATGGCACCGGGGTTCCCGGTGGACAGCAACCGCCGTACTTCGTGCCGTACAGCTTCAGGCGCCTGGCGGTAGAGGGTAATCAGGTCCTGCAGATCCGCAGCCGGCGCGTCCTCGCCCGCCAGCAGACTTTCAGCGGTCACACCCAGCGCGTCCGCAACGCGCTGCAGCAGCGCGATTGAAATGTTGCCCTCTCCGGCCTCTAGCTGTGCCAGGTACCGGGGCGAAACGCCGGAAATCTCAGACAGAACTCGACGGGGCATCCGAAGGCTCTTTCGCAACTCCCGCACGCGCGCAGCAACGCGCGCCAGCAGTCGTGTTGCGTTATCTACCGGTTGCTGCCCTGCGACGCCCGGCAACGGAACCACAGTGCCGCGTGCAAGCGGATCAGTAGGTTTCGACATGGTACCTGCCGTCCTCCCGCATCCTGTCCCGCAGCCCGGACCACGCAAGGCCCGCGCTGTCCGCGATATCACTCAGCGCTGCATTCACACCGTCTTCCATATCGCGGCGGCCGCAGATGTAAATGCACGTTTTGTCAGAGCCGAGCAGCTCCGCGATCCGGCCGGCTTCAGCGCGCATTCTGTCCTGGACATACTGCCCCTCTCCCGTCTCTGGGCGGCTGAAAGCAAAGGACTTGTGCAGGAAAGCGTCCGGCACTTTCTGCAATGGTCCGAAATAGGGTAACTCCTGCGCGCTGCGGGCGCCAAAAAACAGGGTCAGACTGTTCCCGGCGTCCGGTGTTTCGCGCTGCCGCCGCATTGTGAAGCCGCGAAACGGCGCAGACCCCGTGCCCGTGCAGATCATCAGCAGGTGCATTTCCGGATCACCAGGCATCAGAAAGGTCGAGCCGAACGGGCCTGTCACGGCCACTTCGTCACCCTTGGTCAGATCGCAGACATAGTTGGAGCAGACGCCTTCAGCCTCACGTTTTACCGTCAGGGAAATATTCCCGTAGCCCGGACGTTCGCCGTCACGAGGGCTGGAGACGGAGTAGAGCCGCGGCAGGTGGGGTTTGCCGTTTGCGTCCTGACCGGGCGGTACGATCCCGATACTCTGCCCCTCCAATACGGGAAACGGCAGACTGCTGTGATCAAGGATGATGTGGCGGACATCATTGTCCCCTCCCGGATCCGTCAGGCGATAATTGCCCTGAACACGCATCATGGCAGGCGCTGTAAGGGTGTACATGTTTACGGTTGGCTTTGCAGCTGACCGCGGGGCGGTCGCTTTGCCACCTGCACCGCTGTGCGCCTCTGCCAGCAGGTCCGCGATGGCCAGCTCGGAGGCCTCGTCATCACCACCTGGCGTATCGTCGGGTGCCGCGATGTCTTCCTGTTCCGGCAGCTCGTCAAAGTCATATTGCTGCTCAAGGGAATACGGTGTGTCAACGACCCGCCACTCATCAATAGAGCCGGTCGGGCAGACCGGAATACAATCCATGCAGAAGTTGCACTTGTCAGGATCGACAACAACATTGTTGTCGTCATGTTCAATCGCGCCGATCGGGCACGTCATCTCGCAGGTGTAGCAGCGGATGCAGATTTCAGGGTCAATCAGGTGTTGCTTGACGGGTTGGTTCATGGAACGGCGGCGGACCTGCGCAGGATCACTTCCGGCAGCGAGAAGAGATCAAAGATATCGCGGCACATGCCTTTGCATCCGTCACAGCCAAGGCAGTTGGGTGCCGGTGTCGCATTTTTTGCGGGTGTCCGGGTCTGCATGGGTCCGTTTCCTCCTTTTGTTCAGGGTCACTGACGTGACGCAGGCCAGTATTTCTGGCCCGCGCCGGTGATGCGTTGATCCAGATCAAGCCATGTGGAGCTTTACGTACTCGAAATCGCCGGGCTTGTTGTCGATCCCAACCTTAGGTGGCGCGATCCACGAGGCGTATTGTCCGGGCTCGTAGCAGGGCACCATCAACGACTGGATAAAGTCCCCGTCGTCTTTGGTCGGCAGCCATTCGTGGCAGCGTTTCTGCCATTCTTCGGCCGACAGGATCTGACCATCGGGGTCAACCGACACGGTGGAAAAAACGCCGATCTGGCGATGGAAGCCCTCGTGGGGCAGCTTCAGCTCAAAGTCGATACCTGAGCGCGCAATAGCCTTGTTCCAGCGCCCGACGCCACCAGCGGCATCACGCACATAGTCGTCCCGAAGGCGCATGTTAATCGCTGTCAGCGCGGGAACATCCTCGGTCACGATGCGGCCATCCACCACCGATGTCACCGGATAGGTGTCATTCTGCAGCCGGTGGTCATCGTCGATGCGCAGCTCCATATACCGCCCCTTGATCCCGGCATTGAAGGCATTGGCCGCGTTGGTCGAGACCTCCTGACCAAAGAGATCAAGGCTGAGCGTATAATGCAGGTTCAGCTTTTTCTGGATCGTCGGCAGGTCAATCACGCCGAGATCGCGGACGCGGTTGATGTCAAAGGGGTCGGAAATACCGTTGGCGTTCATCGCCTCAAGCGTTGCCTGAATGGTCCGGCCCACGCCCGTTTCGCCCACAAACATGTGGTGCGCTTCTTCGGTCAGCATAAACCGGCAGGTCCGGCTGAGCGGGTCGAACCCGGATTGCGCCAGGCTTTCCAACTGCATCTTACCGTCACGGTCGGTGAAATAGGTGAACATGAAAAAGGACAGCCAGTCGGGTGTTTCCTCGTTAAACGCGCCCAGCATCCTTGGTGCTTCATCCGACCCCGACGACCGCACCAGCATATCATCTGCCTCTTCGCGCCCGTCACGCCCAAAGTACTTCTGCAACAGATACACCATGGCCCAGAGATGCCGTCCTTCTTCAACGTTCACCTGGAACAGATTGCGCATGTCGTAGAGCGAAGGCGCCGTCAGCCCCAGAAATCTCTGCTGTTCAACAGAGCCCGGCTCGGTATCGCCCTGGATGACGATCAGACGTTTCAGCATATTGCGGTATTCGCCCGGCACTTCCTGCCAGGCCGGTTCACCGCAATGCTCACCCATCGGGATTTTCCGGTCCTCCACCGCGGGCGCCAGCAGAATACCCCAGCGGTAGTTTGGCATTTTCACATAGTCGAACTTAGCCCAGCCTTTGGGGTCAACGGAAACGGCCGTCCGCAGGTACACCATGCTTTCCTGAAAGTTCTGCGGGATTAGATCATTCCACCAGTTAATATAGCCGGGGTGCCATTTTTCCAGCGCTTTCAGCACCTTGCGGTCAGAACTGAGGCCCACGTTGTTGGGTATCCGGCTGTCATAGCTTACGTCGATCAGATTTGTCATTCAGCTCTCCCGTTGTCTTGCATCCGTGCCTGTCCCGGCACCATTTATTGAACGTTGTCAGACCCGTTGCATGTCGTATTGCCCGCGCAGGCCCGTGCCATAGCGTTGCAGCGCGCCTTCTGGCCCAACGGCGTTCGGTCTTTGGAAAATCCAGTTCTGCCAGGCCGTCAGACGTCCGAAGATCCGGGTTTCCATGGTTTCCGGCCCGGCGAAACGCAGGTTGGCTTCCATGCCCGTCATGGCATCCGGTGAAAAACTCGCACGCTCTTCGCGGAAGAGGCGCACCTCGTCGTCCCAGTCAATGTCGTCAAACGCATAGGTAACAAGGCCAAGCGCATCTGCGTCCTCTGCCTCCAGCGCATCACCGGCACGCTGTCGCAGAACATCTGTCTGTTCCGGCGCACCGAGGAACCGCGTCTGCAACCGGCTGAGCCCGTTGCCCATGGGAAACTCTCCGAAATTCGCCGGGCTGAGTGTCACAACAGCCAGCGGACGCGCATCATCCTCAAACTCGTCCATCATCATATAGCTGCGGTCCGCCGCCCAGAGCAGCTCCGCGAGAACGCCTGCAAAACACGATCCATGTTCGACGATCGCAGCCAGGCTACGCGATGTCATATCAACGCGTTTCAGAACACGTTTCCAAAGGCCCAGTACCTCGCGTGCCAGCCAGTGATCCTGGTTGTTCAGAAGCAACGCTTCGTGCGCGAGGACACCCGCCGGGTCACCGGCAGTCCGAAATTCGATAAGACCCAGTTCGTCTTCATTGCTGCGCAGATGCAGGATCGCATCATCCAGCTCGCGGGCGCACCGCAGCATCCACGCAGATGCCCCCTGCTGCGTGAAAGCATCCATCGTATCGGGTACGGCATCCTCCGGGCCCCGTATGGTGATCATCGCGCGCCGTCCAGGCCGGTCTGTGACGACTGACACGGTGGAATATTCCACACCGTCGTCCGAAAACGTGCGATCCAGTGGCGTCAGCCGGATGCCCTTGTCTGCAACCACCTCTGCCGCATCCGCCAGTGCCGTCGCCCGTGACGCCACGCGTTCATCAAAGGACGCATTGGGAAAAACCTCATCCACCAGGCCCCATTCCGCAGCGCGGCGTCCCCGCACGCCCTCCTCCAGGGAACAGAAAACGTCTGCACGGTCACGTCGCACCTTTCGTTTGTCGGTCACACGGGTGAGCCCACCGGTGCCCGGCAGCACCGCAAGAAGCGGCACTTCCGGCAGCGCAACAGCGGAACTGCTGTCGTCGGTGAGCATGATATGGTTACAGGCCAGCGCCAGTTCATAGCCGCCTCCGGCACAGGAACCACGCACCGCGCAGATATAATTCTGATTACTGTCTTCCAGCGCCGCTTCCATCGTGTTGCGCGTCTCGTTAGTGAATTTGCAGAAATTCACCTTGTGCGCATGGGTGGCAGCACCCAGCATCCGGATGTTGGCGCCGGCACAGAACACTTTCTCTTTGGCTGACCGCATCACAACGACGCGTACTTCGGGGTGCTCGAAACGCATCCGCTGAACCACGTCTGCAAGTTCAATATCCACACCCAGATCATAGGAGTTCAGTTTCAGCTCGTAGCCGTCGAAAAGGCCGCCCTTTTCGTCCACATCCATCCAGAGACTGGCAACCGGACCGTCAATTTCAACGCGCCAGTGACGCATGACATCCGGGTCCACCTGAAAGTTAATTCTGCCTGCCACCCTGCGCTCCTGAACGTCAGATTCTGATCTGAAAAAGATGTACTATAAGGCAGCATATTGTCCAGAAGCGCAGCGTGTGGCCGTGAATCTCAACCAATTTGTGAATTATAATGCCTCAACGCGTCATCCCTGGTTTCAGCGGCACCGGAACGAAGGTACCCGACAGGCAAGCCCAGAATGACAACGTCCGCCGAGTATCCAGCTGTGCGTGCTTCAACCATTTCACACAGCCTCAGCGTCGCGCGCGGCCGGTCCATGCGCAGTTTCAGCCGCGCATTGGCCAGTTGGATCATCGCCTGAACGAAGTCGCGCTCGGGGCTCGGGTCCGGGGCCTGCATCCAGACAGCTTCGAGGACTTCATGACACTCCCAGAAAAAACCGGCGTCAAAGTACACCCGCCCCGCAAGAAATGCCCGCGTCAGATGGAGTTCCGACACTGACGTGCCCGGTTTTACCGCATTCCTGAGATCATCAAACCAGCCATCCGGGTGCCTCGGCGTTTTTCCGGGAACATAGGCATGCGCGGGAAAGGGAATGTCGTCCGGTATGTCAGCCGGTGGCGACATCGGATGCCTCCAGCCGGTTGAGCCGCCCGCAAAAATCACTGATGCCTGCCAGACAGTCTTCTGTCGCCTCAAGATGCGGTGCGTGCCCGCAGCCCTCTGGGATCAGTGTTTCGAGCGGCGCGTACATGCGGGTTTCAAGTTCCCTGATCTGCGCCAGCGAGCAGTATGGATCGTCAGCGCCCTGAATGGCCAGCACAGGAATACGCAGATGATCAATGCAGTCTGCGACGTCCCAGTCACGGAACGCGGGGCTGACCCAGACATCATGCCAACCGCGGAATGCCGCCTCCGGATCATCATGATGGCGCGCCAGCCTGTCCCGCAGATTCCCCTCCGCAAAAGCCTCACCCGCCTGCCGTATCGCCTCAAGACCTGTGTCTTCGACAAAAAAGTGGGGGGCCAACAGGATCAGCCCCCGGACGCGCATATCACTGACAGACCCTGCATAGACAGCAGCGATCGTTGCGCCATCCGAATGGCCCAGCAACACAGCGCGCTGTACGCCAAAAGCATCCAGCACCGGGCCGGTGCATTCCATCGCCTCGCGTGTCATGTAGTCAACGGGTCGTGGCAGGCTGATGCTGTCCGAACGGCCGTAGCCTGCGCGCGACCACGCCAGCACACCCATCCCCGTTGCCTCACTCAGCGCTCTGGGAAAACCCCGCCACAACCCAACGGACCCCAGGCCCTCGTGCAGCAGAACAAGTGTTGGTGCCTGCGCGGGTGGCGGCCCGAAGCAGGCGTATTCCAGCGACTTCCCGGCAACCACCACGCGGGTTTCCGGATTCTCTTCCCACGCCATCATTGCGCCGTATCCTCCCGCAGCCGGAAACGCTGGATTTTGCCCGTTGCCGTCTTGGGCAGGTCAGCGACCACGTCCACGCGGCGCGGATATTTCCATTTGCCGATCCTGAGCTTCACATGTTCTTTCAGCTCGCTTTCAAGATCAGCCGGCTCCGCGCCCTGCAGAACCACATAGGCCCGAGGCTTTTCGAGGCCGTCGGCATCCTGCATCGGCACAACCGCTGCCTCCAGAACGCTGGGATGACTGGCCAGCGCCTGTTCGACCTCAAAGGGGGACACCCAGATGCCCGATACCTTGAACATGTCATCGGTGCGGCCACAGTAAACATACCGCCCATCCGGCCGTTGTGTGTATTTGTCGCCTGTGCGGGTCCATTCCCCCAGAAAGGTTGCGCGCGATTTGTCCCGCTGGTTCCAGTAGCCAGACGCCGCGGATGCCCCGCGCACCAGCAATTCGCCAACATCGCCCACCGGCACATCGGCACCATTCTCATCCGCGAGACGCATCTCATACCCCGGCACAGCCGTCCCAGAGGTGCCATAGCAGACATCATCGCTGCGGTTGCTGAGGAAGATGTGCAGCATCTCGGTCGACCCCACACCATCCAGCACGGCAACACCGGTATGCGCCTCCCACCGCACACCGACGTCTTCGGGCAGCGCTTCTCCCGCTGAAATGGCTCTGCGCAGCGGCGTGTCCGGCACGCCCGCGCTGTCCATGCCCGCGACCATCGCCGCAAAGAGCGTCGGCACGCCACAGAAGACCGTCGGTTTCTCAGCGGCCATCGTGGCAAGCATATCGTCAGGAGTGGGCCGACCGGAAAAAAGCACGGTCGTCGCACCTACTGCGAGCGGGAAAGTCATGGCATTTCCCAACCCATAGGCAAAAAACAGTTTCGCCGCAGAGAAAACCGTATCATCCTCGGTCAGCCCCAGAACACCCGCACCATAGGTATCCGCCGTAGCCTGCATTGATGAGTGCACGTGCTGCACACCTTTCGGCAGCCCGGTGGACCCGGAAGAGTACAGCCAGAACGCCGTTTCGTCAGGTGAAGCGGGCTGCGTGTCGCAGGGCTCTGCACCGCGTGTGAACGCCTCAAACGACCAGGTGCCTGCCGGTGCCTCCCCCCGATCACGACGATTTCTCGCAGCCACGGATTGCCGGCAAGCACCGGTGCGACCGTCTCCCAAAGCGGCGCGGAGACAAAAAGTACGGCTGCCCGGCTGTCCCGCAGAATGGAATCATACACTTGCGCGCCCAGCAGCGTGTTCACCGGGACCGGGACAACGCCGCACTTGAGTGCGCCAAAAAAATCTGCGGAAACTCCAGCGTATCGAGCACAATCATCGCCGCGCGTTCCTCGCGGCGGACCCCGGCCCGCAGCAGCGCCCCGGCGACCCGCCCTGCACCTTCAGCAAGGCGGCGGTAGGTCAGCGTGCGACCGCTGCCCGCTTCCCGGAAAGCGGTCTTTTCGCCGCGCCCCTCACCAGGATGACGATCCACGAAATAGCTGGCAGCATTGCTGGCTGTACTGGTCACAGTTCCCTCCCAAGACTCAGTGATCCATGATGCTCTATCGTGCATCTGAACTGGCCTGCTGCAAGGTTTCCGTCAAAAGAGGGCAGTTTAGTGCAGCTTTGGCCGCCAGCCAGCGACCGGGCGGCGCGCTCAGGCAGGCACGAGGAACAGTGTGATCGCCGGGAACATCACAAGGATCACGACCCGCGCAATGTCGGAGCCGACAAAGAACATGACCGCCTTGTAGGTTTCGGTCATCGGCGTTTCACGGTCCATTGCGTTGATGATGAACAGGTTCATCCCGACCGGAGGTGTGATCAGCCCGACCTCAACAACGATCAGCACGAGGATACCAAACCAGATCGCGACATGTTCCGGTGACATGCCGAAATCCATGGCCGAGATGACCGGAAAGAAAATCGGGACCGTCAGTAGGATCATCGACAGGCTGTCCATCAGGCAGCCGAACACGAGATAGAAAAGCAGAATGATGGACAGTACCAGCCAGGGCGAGAAACCCTGCGTCAGAACCCAGTCCGCCATGAACTGCGGCACCCCGGAGAGCGCCAGAAAACCGTTGTAGAAACTGGCGCCCAATACGATGAAGAAAATCATCGCGGTCGTTCTGGCTGTGCCCAGCAGGCTCTCACGGAAAACAGACCAGTTCAGGCTGCCGGACAGCAGTGCCACCAGACCAGTTCCCATAGCCCCGATAGCCGATCCTTCTGTCGGCGTGAAAACACCCAGGTAAATGCCGCCGACAACAACGGCAAAGATTGCCAGAACCGGCCAGGTTGCTCCAAGCGCTTTCCAGCGTTCCGCCATAGGCACGGCTTCTCTGGTACCTGCGGAATTCGGATAGAGGCGCACGTAAACCGAAATGGTCAGCATGTAACCAAGGGCCGCGAGAATGCCCGGGACAAAGGCCGCGAGAAACAGTTTCGCGATGTTCTGTTCGGTGATGATGGCGTAGATCACCAGAATAACCGAAGGGGGTATCAGAATGCCAAGCGTGCCGCCTGCAGCAAGCGTCGCAGTCGAAAATCCGCCCGAATAGCCGTAGCGGCGCAGTTCCGGCAAAGCCACGCGGGACATCGTTGCTGCCGTCGCCAGCGACGAGCCGCAGATCGCACCGAAACCGGCGCAGGCGCCGACCGACGCCATGGCCACCCCGCCCCGGCGGTGCCCCAGAAAACTCTCGGCAGCGCGGAAAAGCGCGGACGACATGCCCGACAGGGTCGCAAACTGCCCCATAAGCAGGAACATCGGGATGATCGAAAGCGAATAGCTCGAAAAGGTCGTATAGGTTTCAGACTTGAGTTTCGCGAGCAGCGGCGTCGGATTGCCGTTCATCGCATAATACCAGCCGCCGAAGCCACACAGCAGCATCGCGAGGCCAATCGGCGCACGCAGAAAGATCATCCCCAGAAGGACGGCAAAGGACCAGAAGCCGAGCTCCAGCCGGCTCATCTCCGCAAAGGGCAGCAGATCAAGGAGTGTGCTCATGAGGCTCAGGGTGCCGGGAGATAGGCGCGGCCGGTGATGCTTTCACCCACGCGCATGGCGGCGCAATAGACCGCTACGATACAGGTCACGACCGAGGCCGCGAAGCTCGCTGAGTAGGCCCACCAGACGGGAAACTGCAGAAAAAGCGTCGTCTCGCCATTGCGCAGATACCGCTGCACGCCGCCGAAAAGCTGCACGCAGATCAGGATCAGCGCTGCGGCCAGAACAACTTCCCAGAAAGCCGCGATTGTCCGGCCCACCGGTCCGGGCAGACGCGCGGTGAAAATGTCTACGGTCGCGTGGGCGCTATAGAGCTGGCAGACCGGAAAGAACGAAAAGATCGCAAAGGCAATGCCCGCCTCGAGCAGCTCGTAGTTTCCGTTGACCTCGCCAATGCCCAGATCCAGCAGTGTCTGCGCAAAACCACCCATCGTGTTTTCGACCCAGTCAGAATGCAGCCACTTGTTGATGGAGCGACCCAGGATGGACACCGTGGTCATGATCACTAGCCCGGTCAGCACGAGCCCGCCTGTCACAGCGGTGACGCGCGCAAGAAGCTTCATGGCCTGGTGCATTTCCGGATCCTGACTGGCAGATGCGCAAAGCCCGCGGCACCACCGGGCGCCGCGGGCAGGTTGATCGGTGCTTACTCGGTGTATTTGTCGATCAGCATGCGGGCTTCATCGATCAGCGCCTGACCATCGATGCCTTTTTCGTTCATGTCAGCCACCCATTCGTCATAAATGGGCTGCGCAACTTCTTTCCACGCTTCGGTTTCCTCAGCATTCAGCGTGACAATGTTGTTGCCGCGTGCCGCTGCTGCGGCGCGCGCCGGACCGTCACTGTCCGCCTGCGTGCCACCGGCGAAGACCGAGAACTCGAGACCGGAATTGTCATCAATGACTTTTTTCAGGTCATCCGGCAGGCTTTCGTAGCGGTCCTTGTTCATGGCCAGCACAAAGGTCAGGACATAAAGCGCGTTCCCGGTAAACTCGGTGTGGTTTTCAACCAGTTCAGGCACTTTCAGCGCTGCGGTGACTTCCCACGGGATCGTGGTGCCGTCGATCACGCCTTTGGAAAGCCCCTCCGGCACGGCCGGAACCGGCATGCCGACCGGCGTCGCGCCGACTTTTTCGAGCAGTGCATTCGCCAGACGGGACCCGCCGCGGATTTTCATCCCTTCCATATCAGAAGGAGAGCGGATTTCCTTGTTCGCGTGGATGAGACCCGGACCGTGAACCCAGGTGCCAAGGATATGCACATCTTTGAACTCAGTGTCCTTCATGTGCTTTTCGAACATTTCCCAGTAAGCGCGCGACGCGGCCCGGGCATTTGTCATCATAAAGGGCAGTTCAAACACCTCGGTGCTCGGATAGCGGCCCGGCGTATAGCCAACCACCGTCCAGACGATATCCGCCACACCATCAATAGCCTGGTCCATCAGCTCCGGCGGCTTGCCACCCAGCTGCATCGACGGAAACCGGTCAACCTTGATGCGGCCACCGCTGGCCTCTTCAACGTTATCCGCCCAGACATCCAGAACCAGTTTCGGCACATTGGCCTGCGGCGGCAGGAACTGGTGCAGCGTCAGCGTAACATCCTGCGCCAGTGTCGGGGTCGCCCCGACCCCGAGCGCCACAGCGGCAGCGCTGGCCAAATTCAGAAATGATTTCCGTGAGATCGTCATGTGTTTCCTCCCTGAAACCGGATCACGCCGCAGTTGAAACGGTCTTTGACCCACTTTTCCCTGATAAATTGCTATTGCAGATGCCGGAGGTTGTCACCCGTGTTTGTAACTAATTGATACAGGCCATGGCTCCGCAAAGCGGTTCCTGTCGCACGGGGAATTCCTGCATGGTGGGTGGTGGCGTTAGGTGGACTTGAACCACCGACCTAACGATTATGAGTCGTTCGCTCTAACCAACTGAGCTATAACGCCATCGGCGCGTCACCTATGCCAGCCTGCCTGCGCCGTCAAGCGGGAATCAACGATTAATCACCGCGAACCGCATCTATCATCCGCTGCACGTTGTCCGGGTCCGCATCCGGTGTGATCCCGTGACCAAGGTTGAAGATATGCGGCCCGCCGGAAAAGGCCTTCACAATGGCGCGGGTCTCATCCACCAGCGCCTGACCACCGGTCACCATATGACTGGACGCGAGATTGCCCTGCACGCACCCATCGGCCTGAACATGCTTTGCCGCCCAGGCCGCATCCACCGAGTTATCCAGAGCAACACAATCCACACCGGTCGCTTTTGCGAAACCGATGTAATTGTCACCCGCCTCGCGCGGGAATCCGATCACCGGGATATGCGGATAACGCCCTTTGAGGGCCGCCGTGATACGTCGTGCAGGCTCCAGCGCGTATCTGTTGAAATCCTCTCCTTTGAGCGAGCCCGCCCAGCTGTCGAATATCTTCACAACCTCGGCACCGGCGTCAATCTGGGCCGCAAGATAGTCAATCGTGCCTTCAGTGATGCGGTCCAGCAGCGCCTCAAAGAGCGCGCGATTCTCATCCTTCAGCGCATGTGCGGGTCCCTGATCAGGCGTCCCGCGGCCCGCAATCATGTAGGTTGCAACGGTCCAGGGCGCCCCGGCGAAACCGATCAGCGTGGTCTCTGCAGGCAGTTCCCGGCGCAGGATGCGGACGGTCTCATAGATCGGGTTCAGCGTCTCATGAATGTCGCTGACCGGCCCCAGTTTATCAAAATCATCCTGGCTGGTGATGGTCGACAACCGTGGCCCTTCGCCCGTGACAAACCACAGGTCAGCCCCCAGCGCCTCGGGCAAAAGCAGAATGTCGGCAAACAGAATGGCGGCATCGAACCCATAACGCCGGATCGGCTGCAGCGTGACTTCCGCCGCGAGTTCAGAATTGTAGCAGAGTGACAGAAAATCACCGGCCTGCGCCCGGGTCGCGCGGTATTCAGGCAGGTAACGGCCGGCCTGGCGCATCATCCAGATCGGCGGCGTGGGCAACGTTTCTCCTGCAAGGGCACGCAGGATGGTTTTGGTCTGGCTCATCGTCTGAATTCCGTCTTTCATGGCGCACATCCTGCTTCTAGCCTGAGATTCTTAATCATTCCAGTTGTCAGTTTAAGTTGACACATCTAAAAGATAAACCCATGACAGTGCACCTTCCCACCCCCGACTCTCCGCTCAAAATCGGTACGCGCGGCTCACCGCTCGCGCTGGCGCAGGCCTATGAAACCCGCGAAAGACTGATGCGCGCCTTTGATCTGCCCGAGGGTGCCTTCGAGATTGTCATTATCAAAGTGACCGGCGATGCGATCCAGGATCGCCCACTCAAAGAGATCGGCGGCAAAGGATTGTTCACCCGTGAGATCGAGGAAGATCTGCTGTCGGGAAAGATCGACATCGCGGTCCACTCGATGAAGGATATGCCAACCATCCAGCCGGACGGACTGGT
The DNA here is from genome assembly GCF_055693285.1 of Roseobacter sp. S87. The sequence continues at coordinate 3,703,381 of NZ_JBVFTR010000004.1, read as the reverse complement.
GCTGGACACCTATCTGCCCCGAGAGGACGTACGCGATGCCTTCGTCTCACCGCAGCTGTCCGGGATCGCCGATCTGGCCTCCGGCGCGGTTGTCGGCACCTCCAGTCTGCGGCGCAAGGCTCAGCTGCTGCACCGCCGCCCTGACCTGAAAGTTGTCGAGTTCCGCGGCAACGTTCAGACACGTCTGAAAAAACTGGCAGACGGGGTGGCCGAATGCACATTTCTCGCTGCTGCCGGGCTGAACCGCCTGAATATGGATCATGTTCCTGCGACACCAATTGATGCATCTGACATGCTGCCTGCTGTGGCCCAGGGTGCTATCGGAATCGAACGGCGCATCGCCGACGACAATACTGCCGGGCTGCTGGCTGCCATTCATGACACGGAAACCGGTCAGCGTCTTGCGGCCGAACGCAGCTTCCTGCTGACGCTCGACGGGTCCTGTGAGACACCCATCGCCGGGCTTGCCGAACTGGACGGCGGCACACTCAACCTGCGCGGCGAAGTCCTGCGCCCGGATGGCAGCGACGCGATCGCAGGGCGCCGCAGCGGGCCCGTTGCAGATGGCGCGGAAATGGGCCGCGACCTCGCAAAGCAACTGCTGTCACAGGCCGGAGATGGCTTTTTTGACTGGCACTGACGGGTTCTGGTTCAGACCCATTTGGCCAGCGGCGGCAGGCTCATAAGAACTGCATTTGCATCGTGGCCGGTCTCGAGCCCGAATTTTGTGCCCCGGTCATAGACCAGGTTGTATTCGGCGTAGAGCCCTCTGTGCACAAGCTGCGCGTCCTTATGCTCATCGGACCACGGCATCCCGCGGCGCTTGCGGACCAGCGGCAGGTACGCCGGCAAAAACGCCCGCCCGATGTCCTGCGTCAGCGCAAAATCAGCCGCCCAGTCACCGGTGCAGTGATCATCCATAAAGATACCACCAACACCGCGCGCCCTGCCCCGGTGCGGAACAAAGAAATACTCATCCGCCCAGGCTTTCAGTTTCGGGTAGTGTTCATCGCCATGCGGAGCCAGATGCGTCTGTTGCGTGGCATGAAAATGTGCCGTGTCCTCATCATATTCGATGCAGGGGTTGAGGTCGGACCCACCGCCGAACCACCAGGCATGTGGTGTCCAGAACATGCGCGTGTTCATGTGTACGGCTGGCGCATGCGGGTTCTGCATATGCGCCACAAGGCTGATCCCGCTGGCCCAGAAACGTGGGTCGTCCTTCATGCCCGGGATACCTTTGCGCGCTGCCATTGCCATCTGGGCGCGCTCACCCAGCGTGCCGTAGACCGTGGAAATGTTGACCCCGACCTTCTCGAAAACACGTCCGCCGCGCATCACGCTCATCAGTCCGCCGCCGGCATCGGAGCCATCATCACTGGTGCGGGTCGTTTCGGTCACCTCAAAGGTACCGGGGGCCGCATCACTGAGAGGACCTTCGCTGTGATCCTGTTCCAGCTCTTCAAACGCGCCGACGATCTCGTCCCGCAGCGTCCGGAACCAGGCGGAGGCCTGTTGTTTCTCTGTATCAAAAGGTTCGGTCATGATGCGCCTGATGTGTCAGTTTTCTGTGACACTTGTTTAACGCGGAAATGGCCGGAACGGAAAGAAGGAATTATCAGTGCGCGGGTGCCGTCACCGCATCCAGCAGGCTGCGTCCACCATCAACGGTGATCACCTCTCCCGTCATAAAGCCGGAGCTTTCGGCCGCAAGGAACTGAACGGCATCGGCCAGCTCGGTCGGCCCGGCGATCCGTCCCATGGGAGTATGCGCACGGATATCGTCACGCCACTCGCTGTTTTCCACCACCGAGGATTTCAGAGATGCGCTCATCACAGACCCGAAGGCCACAGCGTTTACGCGGATCCGTTCAGGTGCCAGCGCCAGCGCCATCGATTTCGTCATCTGTTCCAGCGCCGCAGACGCGATGGAATACCCCATCAGCTCGGGCCGGGTGTTTCGCGCCGCGATCGAGCTGAGGTTCACAATGGATCCAAGCTGCCCTTCCGGCTGATCAGCGCCCTGTTTCATCATGCGTTTTGCGACCTGTTGGGTGAGCTGCAGCGCTGTCATCAGGTTCTGCTCCAGCAGTACTTCGACGGAGTTGTCCTCAACATCCATCGCGTTCGTCGGCATAACCTGACGCGATGCGTTGACCAGAATGTCGACACGGTCAAAGGCATCGATGGTCGCCGACACCAGGTTGGCAATTGTCAGACGCTGCCGCAGGTCCCCCGCGAAATAACGCAGAGTGGCATCGTCTTTCTGCTCTCCCCATTCAGCCGCCAGCCGCTTTTCGTCCATATCGGCACACATGACATTCGCGCCCCGGTCGGCGAACTGGCGCGCAATCGCCAGGCCAATGCCATTCGCGGCACCTGTCACGATTGCGGTCTTTCCTTTGATGGAAAATGACATCTTGTCCTTTCTGACGCGCGACGCGCCCTCTGGAACCTGTTATCTGCGGCGCCTCAGCGGGCGCGTGGCCTGGAACAGTTTGAAGCGGTTGTCTCCACCCACTTCAGTCACCTTTGAAAAGAACTTCTGCAGTGTTGCTTCATACGGCAGATGGCGGTTTGCCACCATCCATAAATGGCCGTTTGACGCAAGAAGCCGCGCAGCAGACGCGACAAAAGCCTGGCCCAGCGCCGGATCTGCGTCGCGCCCCGTATGAAACGGAGGATTCATGACCACTGTGTCGCAGGGTCCGGGCGCCTGCCAGCGGGTCGCATCTGCCCAGTAAAACGCAGCCCGCGGATCCGTGACATTGTGGCGCGCGCATTCCAGCGCCATATGGCCTGCCTCGACCAGGTGCACCTGTTCAACAGTTTCGCGGGTCAGAACATGCGCGGAGAGAAAACCCCAGCCCGCGCCCAGATCAACGACTGTGCGGCCCAGACGTTCGGGCAGCGCCTGCGCCAGCAACGCGGACGCAGGATCAACCGCATCCGCTGAAAAAACACCTGGGGCTGTCCAGAAACCACCTTCGGTCAGTGCTGGCCCGGCCTGCCAGTCTGCAAAATCCCCGGGATCGGCATCCGGCATCACAAACAGTTTGCCGTGCGCCCGGATGAAAGGACCTGTAACTTCGGTGCGGCGGCGTGCTGCGCGCAGGATGCTGTCGGCACCATCCGTTTTCTGACCATCAATCAGAACCGGCCCTTTCGTCATCCGCACCGCATCCGCAATCATCGCATGAGCTTCGGCCCTTGCACGCGGCAGGCAAACCACCGACGCGTCATAGATGCCTTCGGGCTCTACCGCACAGGCCATACCGCGTGTCGTCCAGGCGTCGAATGCCGGGCGGAACCCCTCGATAATCTCCACCTGAAACCCTTCGAGTGCGGACAGGGAGGCGTCCACAGGAGGCCGGAAAACCGCAACGCGCCCGCCGGATGGCAGAAGAGGGCCGCCTTCCCCAAGGGCCAGCGGCAATCGGGCATCAATCATGTGCCTATTCTTCTTTTTCCATGGTGCATTGCAGGGGATGCTGGTGACGCCGAGCAAAGTCCATCACCTGAGCGACTTTGGTTTCCGCAATCTCGTGGCTGAAAACGCCCACAACCGCGACGCCTTTTTTGTGAACCGTCAGCATGATCTCAAACGCCTGGGCGTGGTTGAGCCCAAAGAAACGTTCCAGCACATGCACAACAAACTCCATCGGTGTGAAGTCGTCGTTCAGCAACAGAACCTTGTAAAGCGGGGGGCGCTTTGTTTTAGGTCGGGTCGCTGTCAGGACCGAGGAATCTCCCTCGTCATCCGAATGGTCTGACATCATGATAGCTTCTCGGTGCATTGCTGCTCCTGACAGGCTGTTTGTGCGGTGAGTCTCAGTTGGGTCTATATAACCTGTCTTCGGATTTAGAAAAGGGGTTGGAATGGCGCGCAAAGTAACGACAGTCGGCTTTGATGCTGACGACACGCTCTGGCATAATGAGCGGTACTTCCAGCTGACCCAGGCACACTTTGCGGATCTTCTTTCCGATTACACGGAAAAAGACACTCTGATGCAACGGCTGGTCGCGGCGGAAAAACGTAATCTTGGCCAGTATGGATTCGGCGTGAAAGGCTTCACACTGTCGATGATCGAAACTGCACTGGACGTCACCGACCGCCGGGTGTCAGGCGCAGTGATCGAGGAAATACTCAATGCCGGGCGCGAGATGCTGGCCAACCCGGTCGATCTGTTGCCGCACGCGCAGGCGGCGGTGGCGGAAGCGGCGGAAAACTACCGTATTCTGTTGATAACAAAGGGTGATCTTCTTGATCAGGAGCGCAAACTGGCTCAATCCGGTCTGGGTGATCTCTTTGATGCGGTGGAAATCGTCTCGGACAAAAACACCAGTGTCTACCGGGATATTTTTGATCGTCACGGGCACAGTGCCGACAGCGGCGTTATGGTCGGTAATTCGGTCCGGTCAGATGTTCTGCCAATGATCGAAGCGGGCGGTTTCGGTGTTCATGTCCCCTACCATGTGACCTGGGAACTGGAACATGCAGAAACCCCGGTATCACATGACCGGTTCCGCAGTCTGCCGGACCTGAGCACCCTCAGCACGCTCCTTGCCGGGTTGCCGTAACAGGTGCACGAATTTCGGGCAATAAAGTTAACGGCATTCCGGAAATCCGGGTTTCACCGAAACTTAACGCAATTCCCTTAAAACAATAACTTTATTGAAACCGAAACCTGTGTTAGCCTCCGGCACATAAAAAGCCAGCCGAACAATCGGCGGCATGAGGCAGAAAAGGCAGTGATCATGAAGGTTCGGCGCACGTGGCCGGCCCGTTACGGGCTATTTATTCTCGCAGCTTTGTGGATGCTGGTCATCCTGCCGCTCAGCGCCGCAGCGGCGCCTTATGCGGCAATGGTGATGGATGCGCGTACGGGCGAGGTTCTGCATTCAAGAAACGCGGACACACGCCTGCATCCGGCCTCTCTCACCAAGATGATGACGCTCTATATCGCATTCGAAGCGGTGGAACGCGGCGAAATTTCGCTTGATACCAAAGTCAGAATTTCGCGTTTCGCAGCCGCCGAGCCGCCGTCGAAACTGGGTCTGAAAGCAGGCCAGCGCATTGCGTTCCGCTACCTGATCCGCGCCGCCGCCGTCAAATCTGCCAACGACGCGGCAACAGCCATCGGCGAAGCTCTGGAAGGATCAGAAGCGGCATTTGCCCGCCGCATGAACCGTACGGCCAAGGCGCTTGGCATGTCGCGCACCACCTTCAAGAACGCACATGGCCTGACGGAACGCGGCCATATGTCTACCGCCCGGGATATGACGATCATGGGGCGGCATATGCTGTATGATTATCCGGAATATTATAACCTGTTTTCCCGCAAATCGACACACGCCGGGGTACGCAATGTCGCGAACACAAACCGGCGGCTGCTGTCCGCCTATCGCGGCGCTGACGGCATCAAGACGGGATATACCCGTGCAGCCGGGTTCAACCTTGTCGCCTCGGCTGAACGGGGACAGGAACGCATCATCGCCACAGTTTTCGGGGGCACATCTACCAGCGCCCGCAACGCCCGTGTTGCCGAATTGCTCGATATGGGTTTCAAACGCGCGCCCAGCCGTGCCCGGCTGAAAAAGCCGGGACTGCCCGTTTACCGTTCCAAGCCCACGCGCCCGAATACCATTCTGGCGTCCAGCCTCCGGCCTGCGCTGCGTCCGCGCGCGGTCATCGCGCAGCCGCTTCTCGTGACACGTACGGATGAGGCGATTGCTGCTGCCCTTTCAGGAGAGACTGCACCGGTGGCACCTGCTCCGGCGGCGGCTGCTGCAAGTACCGCCGGCCTCCTGAATACGGATACGACAACGGCACTTCTGGCAGCGCAGGCTGCTCAGGCACTGGATGAAACTGAAAGCGCGCCAGCGAACAAGCCGGAAGGCACCTTTGTATCCGCGCGACCCGTTTTGCGCCCGGGTTCAGCAACCACCGCGGCAACAGCCGGCCAGCAGGAAGCCACAGCCGTTATTTCGCCCGAACCCGAGGTTGTCACACGACTCTCGACATCAGGCGGGCATCAGTGGGGCGTAAATGTCGGGCAATACACGTCGCGATACAATGCAGAGCGCGCGCTGGTCACGACAGCGCTTGCTGAAATGGCCACACTGGACGGGACACTTCGAAAAGTCGTGAAACGGCCTACAGGCTTTGATGCGAATTTTCTTGGCATGACACAGGAAAGCGCGGACCTGGCCTGCCGTCGGCTGGCCGCCCGCAATATCAGTTGTCAGACGGTCGGTCCGTCCTGACGCTTTCCGGGCGCGGACGGCTATCCCAGTCATCATTCAGTATGCGCCGGCTGTCACCGTCAGGATCGTCATACTGACGGCTCCTGATCGTAAAAACGAACGCCGCAAGACCAAGTCCGCCAAGCAACAGCGACACCGGAATGAGATAGGCCAGTACGTTCATTTCCCTGTTCCTGCGACCCTGAGAGCGTTCGCCGATACAGTAAGCGAAGACAGCGACATCGCAAGCGCAGCGATCAGCGGTGTCGCCAGTCCGGCAACGGCCAGCGGCACGGCCACAATATTGTAGACCGTCGCTATCCGGAAATTCTCGCGAATACGTTTGGTCGCTCGGCAGGCAGTATCAAGCGCATCTGCGACGGGTGACAAATCCCTGCCAAGCAACACAATGTCGGATGCCGCGCGCGCCGCATCCAGCGCCTGCGCGGGACTGATCGAGACATGTGCAGCGGCCAGCGCGCCCGTATCATTCAGACCGTCCCCGACCATCAGAACCTTTCGCCCGTTTTCCTGCAGTTTCTGAACGAACGCTGCTTTCTGATCAGGCAGAACGCCGGCCTGCCATTCGGTGATCCCAAGGGCGTTCGCAACCGCACGTACCGATGCCGCCCGGTCGCCCGAAAGAAGGATCACTTCTTTCCCTGCGGCCTCCAGCTGGGGCACAAGACTGTCGGCTCCGGGACGCAACGCATCCCAAAACGACAGGATCACTGGTTTATCGGTGCCCCGCAGAAATGCAGCACTCAGCTGGTCATCGGGAACATCAGCGCCCAGCCATTCCGGGCGGCCGAGCCGCACAGGTTGCCCAGCGATCTCCGCCTCCGTGCCGTATCCGGGTATCTCACGCAGATTGTCTGCCTCAGACGCAAAAACCCCTGCATCCCGTGCGGCGGCGGCCACCGCCTGAGACAGAGGATGTGACGACGCCTGAGCAAGCGCGGCGACTGCAGACTTTTGATCTGCGGTCAGATCATGCCAGTTCGACAACTTCGGCTGTCCGCTCGTCAAAGTGCCCGTTTTGTCAAAAACCACTGTGTCCGCTTCGGCCAGACGCTCCAGGGCGGTCGAATTCTTGATCAGCAGGCCGCGCCCGAAAAGCCGCCCGGATGCCGCAGTGGTCACCGCCGGAACAGCAAGACCCAGCGCGCAGGGGCAGGTAATGATCAGAACGGCAGCCGCAATATTGGCCGCAACACGCATATCCCCGGACCAGACCAGCCAACCCAGAAAGGAGAGCGCCGCCAGAATATGCACACCCGGCGCGTAAAGCTTGGCCGCCTTATCCGCCAGTGATGTATAGCGCGACCTGCCGCTCTCCGCGACGGCAACCAGTGCCGCGAGGCGGTGCAGCGATGTTTCTGCTCCGACAGCCGTCGCCTGAACGACAAGCGGCCCCGTCAGGTTCACTTCGCCCGCGCTCACAGCATCACCGGACTGGCGCAGTTCCGGCAGCGTTTCACCGGTGAGCGCAGAGCGGTCCGTCTCCGAAGCCCCCTCCAGGACAATCCCGTCTACAGGGGCACGGGATCCGGGCCGTACCAGCACCGCGTCACCTGCATTCAGACGGCTCACCGGCACCTCCACCGGTTCCTGCCCCTGCATCACCCAGGCGCGTGGCACTTCCAGCGCAGTCAGTTCCTCTGCGGCGGATCGCGCCGCAGACCGCGCGCGGGCCTCAAGCCAGCGCCCGGCGAGCAGGAAAAACGTCAGCGTCAGCGCAGCATCGAAATAGGCGTGCTCTCCGGAAAGCCATGTCTCCCAGAGGGACGTTGCCACAGCCAGCGCAATCGCCAGGCTGATCGGCACATCCATATTCAGGCGACCGGCCCGCAGTGCGCCCCAGGCGTTGCGGAAAAACGGCTGTGCCGAAAACGCCAGCGCCGGCAGTGTGATGGCTGCAGAGATCCAGTGAAACATATCACGCGTGGCGTCTGTGGCCCCGGACCAGACTGCAACTGATAACAGCATCACGTTCATGGCAGCAAAGCCCGCAACCGCCATGCGCATGAGCAGATCGCGCCCCATGCTGCCGGTCCGCGTCTCCTGCAGCGCGTCAGGATCCAGTTCCCAGGCGTCAAAGCCGGATGCCCGGACTGTTTCTGCCAGCTCCACAGCAGTCACATCAGCCGCCGCATCAATTGTGACCTGTTTCCGGGTGAGATTAACCCGTGCATGCCGGACGCCGGGATGGGCAAGCAGTGCCTGCTCTACCGTAGCGATACACGCCTGGCAGTGAATGGTCGGGACAGACAGTGCCAGCGAGGCATTGCGGAGCGGCGCATCCTCTGTCTGCCCGGGTGCAGCGATGCAACCGGGGCAGGCAACGGCGGATGGCTGCTCCGCGAGTGTCATGATCTGTCGTCCGCAATATGAAGAATGACACGCTGCCGGAACTCAGCGCCACCATCCTGCCGTGCCACCATCCGTATGTTCCAGTTGCCCGGCGCAAGAACCGCATCCGCAACATAGGCTTCACCGTTGAATGCAAAATCCGGCCGCTGATCATCGCGTACATGCGTTGCACGGCCCAGGGTCGCATCAAGTGCGCTGACCCGCACCGGCTCACCCTCGCGGTCGGTGATCGACAGGCTGATCTGGTCGCCGAGAGCGCTGGCGGTGACAGTCCAGCCAAGCGCCTGTTGCGCGGCGCGATCCGCATCAAACTTCTGGCTCGCAACATATGAATTGCTGACCTCAAGCCCCGGGAAAGTCTTCACGGCGCTGAACGCAAGCGTCAGGTTCACCGCGATGATGACAGCAAAGGCTGCGCCAAAGATCAGGGCGACGTGACGTCCTTTGAGTTCTCTGGTCATTATTGCTCTCCTGTTCCGATAAAGCTGCTGTCTTTATATGCCCGGTCGCCGTTGGTCAGATCCTCGACCCAGAAACGAAGATCCGAACGCTCACCGCCGGCAGGCACTGATCCCGGTGGCGCTATGACATAGACGCGCTGGAGCAGCGACGTGTCGGCCGGAACTTCGATGGATCCATAGGGCGTGCCTTCGAGATCAATCCTGACAGCCGGGTCGCCCACCACACTGAGCCTGAACAGCCGGTCGTCATTGTTTTTGTTGCGCAGCCGGATTTCATAGGTGTTCCGGATCGATCCGTCAGAAAGCGTCACAAAGGTCGGGTTACGCACTGCGGCAACGGTCATTTCGATGTCCGCGCGCACAAAAAGTGCCACGACGAGCGCGATGCCAACGGCCGACCAGAGTGCTGTGTAGAGAATGGTCCGGGGCCGGAAGACATGTTTCCAGATCGCGCGCGGCGCGGCACCGCGCCGCTCGGCTGTTTCGTCCGAAAGGGCGAGGTAGTCGATCAGGCCACGCGGCTTGCCAATCCGCTCCATCACGTCATCACAGGCGTCGATACACAGCGCACAGGTGATGCATTCCATCTGCTGCCCGTCACGGATGTCGATCCCCATGGGGCAGACGTTCACGCAGGCCATACAGTCGATGCAATCGCCCATCGGCTCTGTTTTTGCGGCTTCACTGTGTTTGCGCGGCTCGCCCCGCCACTCGCGATAGGCCACGGTGAGGGTGTCCTCGTCCATCATCGCGCCCTGGATACGCGGCCAGGGGCAGGCATAGATACAGATCTGCTCGCGGGCAAATCCGCCAAATCCGAAGGTTGTCGCGGTCAGAATGGCGACAGTGATATAGGCGACCGCCGCGGCCTGCCCTGTGAAAAGGTCCACAAACAGGGTTGGCGCATCGGCGAAATAGAACACCCAGGCACCGCCGGTTGCCATCGCAATCAACAGCCAGAGCGTCCATTTGACGAGGCGCAGCCGCAGTTTGCGGAAATCCATCTTTTCCTGCCGGTGCAGACGCAGGCGGGCGTTGCGGTCTCCCTCAACCCAGCGTTCCACCAGAATGAAAAGGTCCGTCCAGACCGTCTGGGGGCAGGCGTATCCGCACCAGACGCGACCCAGAGCCGATGTGAAAAGGAACAGACCCAGCCCCGCCATAATCAGCAGGCCAGCCACGAAGTAAAACTCATGGCTCCAGATATCGATCCAGAAGAAATAGAACCGCCGGTGCGCCAGATCGAGCAGCACAGCCTGATCCGGCAGCTCCGGCCCCCGGTCCCATCTGATCCAGGGCACCAGGTAATAGATGCCGAGGGTGACCGCCATGATCACCCATTTCAGATTGCGGAATGTGCCGGAAACACGGCGCGGAAAAATCGGTTCGCGCGCCGCGTAGAGACTGGGAGGTGGGACTTGATCTGTCACTGCTGCTGTCCTTGTGAGAGCGGGGTCAGCCGGGGCGGTTATTCACCGCCGCCAAGCTGGTGCACATAGAGTGCGACTGCCCGTATCTCTGCCTCAGAAAGACGCTGGGTCCAGGGTGGCATAACGCCATAGCGACTGTAGGTCACAGTCTCCACAAGCGTGTCGTAATCGCCGCCATAGAGCCAGATCGCGTCCGCGAGGTTAGGTGCTCCAAGATCACGGTTTCCAAGCCCCTCGTCCCCGTGACACGACGCACAGTTGTCGGCATAGACCTCAACCCCGGCGCTTGCCGCATTTGGGTCTGCCGGCGTTGCACCGGACAACTCCATTATGAAGTTGGCGACCTGAGCGATTTCCGCCTCTTCCAGGATCTCGCCGAAGGCCGGCATCTCGGAGTAGCGCGCGTCGTCGTCTTCCTCGTTGCGGATACCATGGGCAATGGTCGCGTGGATGTTTTCGATATCCCCGCCCCAGAGCCAGTCATTGTCCAGCAGGTTGGGATACCCAACGGCACCAGCAGCGCCCGACCCGTGGCACTGGGTGCACCAGGTCCGGTAGACTGCAGACCCCGCAGACACAGCATAGCTGTTCAGTTCCGCATCTGCTGAAACCTCAGTCAGTTCCGCTGCAGCGAGACGTGCATTGATGGGACCGTTGGCTTCTTCGACTGCGGCGATTTCAGCCGCGACCTCACCTCGGGTGGTGTAGCCCAGCATGCCCGCTGTTGCAGAGGACACAAGCGGCCACGCAGGATAGGCGATGGTATAGCCGATGCCCCAGATGATGGTGATGTAGAAGGTCCAGAGCCACCAGCGTGGCATAGGGTTGTCAAACTCCTCAATGCCGTCCCAGCTGTGGCCGGTGGTATCGGGATCGCCCTCTTGTTTCGGGGGTACTTTGGTCATTTATCTGCCTCCTCAGCCGGAGCGGGTCGTTCGTCGTTTCGGAAAATCATGTTCGCGGTTTCGCGGTGCAGCGACCGGCTGCCCGGGCGGAACACCCAGAACGCCATGCCCACAAAGACCGTGAAGAGAAGCAGCAGCATCCAGCTGTCTGCAAATTCACGCAGGAATGAATAGGTTTCCATCAGATCTCTCCTCAGCGGCTGGCGTCAGGGGTGAAAGTCGAGAAATCGACCAGCGTGCCCAGCATCTGCAGATAGGCGATCATAGCGTCCGCCTCTGAGATGCCCGGCTGCCCGTCAAAATTCCGGACCTGGGCGCCCGGGTAGCGTTCGAGCATGTCGTCGTAGTCGCTGTCCGGATCAGCCTGGGCACGGAAATCTGCTGCCGCAGCCTCAATCATCTCGTCCGTGTAGGGAACACCCACGAACGCATGCGTGGCGAGCAGATCTTCGATGTGTTCCGGTTCGATCAGCGTTTCCTCAAGGAACGCGTACTTTGGCATGATCGATTCCGGCACCACCGACTGCGGATCACTCAGGTGCACCAGGTGCCAGTCGTCCGAATAACGGCCGCCGACGCGCGCCAGATCAGGCCCTGTCCGCTTGGAGCCCCACTGGAACGGATGGTCGTACATTGACTCAGCCGCCAGCGAGTAGTGGCCATAACGCTCAACCTCGTCCCGCATCGGGCGGATCATCTGGCTGTGGCAGACATAGCACCCTTCGCGGATGTAGATGTCACGCCCGGTTAGCTCCAGCGGAGAATACGGGCGCATGCCCTCAACTTTCTCAATGGTGTTCTCCAGGTAGAACAGCGGCACAATCTGCACCAGCCCCCCGACCGTCACCACCAGAAAGCTGAGCACCAGCAGCAGTGTCGCATTGGTTTCGATGAACTTGTGTTTGGTAAGGATCGACATATCAGCTCCCTCCTTATTCAGCAGGGACGGCTGTGGGCAGGGCGTCTTTGGCAGGCGCCGCCCGGACAGTCATCCAGAGGTTATAACACATGATGATGGCACCCGACAGGAACAGCACCCCGCCCAGACCACGCACCACATACATCGGGAACTTGGCGCTCACGGTGTCAGCAAAGCTGTTCACGAGGAAGCCGTTCGCATCCACTTCGCGCCACATCAGGCCCTCCATGATGCCGGTCACCCACATGGACGCCGCGTAGAGAACGATTCCAATGGTCGCGAGCCAGAAATGCCAGCTGACCAGCTGCAGGCTGTAGAGCCGTTCGCGTTTCCAGAGCACCGGCACGAGGTAGTAGAGCGCGCCGAATGTCACCAGACCGTTCCAGCCCAGCGCACCGGAGTGTACGTGGCCGATGGTCCAGTCGGTGTAGTGCGACAGCGAGTTGACCGCACGGATGGACATCATCGGGCCCTCAAAGGTGGACATACCGTAGAACGCGAGGCTGGTGACCATCATCCGCAGCACCGGGTCGGTGCGCAGCTTGTCCCAGGCGCCCTGCAGCGTCATGAGGCCGTTGATCATACCGCCCCAGCTCGGCATCCAGAGGATGATCGAGAACACCATGCCGAGAGTAGAGGCCCAGTCCGGCAGCGCTGTGTAATGCAGGTGGTGCGGTCCCGCCCAGATATACAGGAAGATCAGCGCCCAGAAGTGGATGATCGACAGCTTGTAGCTGAATACAGGACGTTCCGCCTGTTTCGGCACGAAGTAGTACATCATCCCAAGGAAGCCCGCGGTCAGGAAGAAGCCCACAGCGTTGTGGCCGTACCACCACTGTACCATGGCGTCCTGAACCCCGGAAAATACCTGAACGGACTTGGACCCCCAGATCGAGACCGGGATCGACAGGTTGTTCATGATATGCAGCATCGCAACGGTCACGATGAACGCGAGATAGAACCAGTTCGCCACGTAGATATGCGGCTCGCGGCGTTTGACGATCGTACCCAGGAAACAGGCCAGATAGGCGACCCAGACGATGGTCAGCCAGAGATCGACATACCATTCAGGCTCGGCATATTCCTTGGACTGAGTGCCCCCCAGCAGATAGCCGGTGGCGGCCAGCACGATAAAGAGCTGGTACCCCCAGAAGACGAACCATCCAAGGTTGCCGCCCCAGAGGCGCGCGGCAGAGGTGCGCTGGACCACAAAGAACGAAGTGGCAATGAGAGCGTTGCCCCCAAATGCAAAAATCACCGCCGAGGTATGCAGCGGACGCAGCCGCCCGAAGTTGGCATAGCCTTCTGCCCATTCGAAATTCAGCGACGGGAACGCCAGCTGGAACGCGATGACCACGCCCACAAGAAACCCGACAACACCCCAGAATGCGGTTGCGATCACCGCGTAGCGTACGACCGAGATCAAAGTATTCATTCTGTGGCGGAGCCGTTTTCGGTTCATCGATGCCGCGCAGGGTCACAAGAAAGAGCCCTGCACCGACGATCATAAAAATTACCATGTGCAACTGATATGCCAGGTCCCGCGCATAGCTGGCTGCAATCATAGCAAACAGCGTCACGATACCCAGAACGACCAGCTTTACGTAGTCCATTGTTCCGGTTTCCATTTATCCGGTTCCCTTCCGTCTGGCGCAGCAGACCCGCCGCCGGGGCGGTTCTGATGAAACTTATCGTGACACCTTAGTGCCCGCAGATACGGGCGGTTGCTTTGATCTGCATCAAGAAGCCTGCGCAAATCAGGTGCTAGTGTTCCGGTGTGGGCCGCCGCCGGCATGGCGCGCGCCCCGAAAACACAGAAAGGATGCAACCATGGCTTTCAAAACACTTCTGACAGTGCTCACCGCTGAAGATACCGGCGCTTCGGCGCTTGAGGCCGGAATTGATCTTGCCCGGGGATTCGACGCGCACCTGGAGGTGATCTGCCTCGGACTGGACCGGTCCCATGCATCCTACTACGAGCTCGGTGCCAATGCGACGGTCATGCAGGCTGCGATCCAGAACGCGCATGAAAAGGCGGAGACAATCCGCGTTGGTGCAACAGCTCGCCTGGAGAAATCGGATATTCGATGGGACGCCTCTGATGCCGTTTCAATGGGAGCGGACGCGGGGCGTGCCGTTGTCTCTGCGGGACGTTTCGCAGATATGGCGGTTCTGCCATTACCCTATGGGGAGACGGTTCAACCAGAAGACAGCGCGGTACTGGAGGCACTGCTGATCGAGGCGCGCTGCCCCACGCTGGTTGTTCCTGCAGGCACCAGCGCGAAGCCCGCCCCGGAGCGCGTCGTGATCGGGTGGAACGAAAGCCCCGAAGCACTGCGTGCGGTGCGTGCCGCACTGCCTGTCCTTCAGACCGCGGCCAACGTGCACATAACCATTATTGATCCGCCGGCCCACGGCAGCGACCGGTCTGACCCGGGCGGGGCGCTTGCCACATATCTATCGCGCCACGGCGTGCATTGCGACATTCAGGTCATGTCCGGCAGTGGTGGCAGTGTCAGTGACCGGCTGGCCCGCCATGTGCAGGAAACCGGTGCTGATCTGCTGGTGATGGGGGGATATGGTCACTCGCGCTTCCGCGAGGCCATCCTGGGCGGCGCAACACGGAACATGCTGGAGCACGCGAAAGTGCCCGTCCTGATGATGCACTGAGCGATGCAGGCCTGAACGTCATTCAGACGGGCAGGCCTCCGTCGCTGTCATCGCCGGCCTCTTCCAGAAGACGGCTCATATCCGGCACAATGATATGCCGCTTCCCGTCCAGGACGATAACCCCGTCCTTTTTCAGTGCGGATATCTGACGGCTAACTGTTTCCAGCGTAAGCCCCAGATAGTCAGACATCGCCTCGCGTGTCAGCATCAGATCAAAGGATATGGTGCCCTGGTCGCTGGTATTGTCCAGTTCCGCAATCCGCCGGGCAATGATCGCCAGCAGGCTCGCAATTTTTTCGCGGGCAGTTTTGCGGCCGAGAACCAGCATCCATTCACGCGCGGCATCCAGTTCGTCGAGCGTCATTTCAAGCAGACGGTGCGCGATATGCGGTGTCGAGGAAATCATCTGCTCGAATGGTTTTCTGCGAAAACAGCACATCACAACGTCGCTGGCGGCCGTCACCGTATAGCTCGCGGTTTCCCGCTGCGGCCGGCCCACAAAATCTGACGGCAGCAATAGTCCCACCATCTGACGCCGGCCATCCTCCATGGTCTGAGTGAGCGTCGCCACGCCGGACACCACGGAGGCGACAAAATCCATCCGGTCACCGGCCCACATGATCGTCTGACCCGCGCTGAAACTGCGGTAGTTCTTGATTTCCTCAAGCCTGGCCAGTTCATCCGCTTCGCACCTGGCGCAGACAGCTCTGTGCCGGATCGGGCAGTCACTGCAGTCTTTGAGGTTTGGCGCCAGCATCTGCGTCATTCAAAAGCTTCCTGTTTTTGATCTGTGTCAAGGCGGGCTGACACACGCTTCCCTAGAACACCACTATGCACACGAACGCCAAATTAGCAAAGCTTGGACTCTTCGATACGAAGGTGCCGCGCTATACAAGTTACCCCACCGCACCAAAATTTTCGGATGCGGTAGGCCCTTCGCAGATGGACGACTGGATCTCTGCGATTGAGCCCGGATCAGCCATTTCTCTCTACCTGCACATCCCCTTTTGCCGCAGATTATGCTGGTTCTGCGCCTGCCGGACGCAGGGCACGAAAACAGACGGACCCGTTGCTGCCTACCTGGAAACGCTCGCCCGTGAACTGGCGTTGTTCGGCAGCAGGTTGCCGGAGGGTGTTACACTCAGTCGCATGCACTGGGGCGGTGGAACCCCGACCCTGCTGCAACCGGACATGATTTCCGAACTGGCCGCACGAATCGCGGACGTCGTCCCCCTGGCGCCAGGCGCCGAATTTTCGGTAGAGGTCGACCCCAATGAGATCGATCAGCCACGCGTGGACGCACTTGCCCGCGCCGGGATGAACCGCGCATCAATCGGCGTGCAGGATTTCGATGATGAGGTTCAGAACACAATCGGACGCATTCAGGGGTTCGAGGCAACGCGCGATGCGGCCGACATGTTGCGCGGCGCAGGTATCCGCTCGCTGAACGCGGATATTCTGTTTGGCCTGCCACACCAGGATCGCGGGCGCATAGCATCAACGGTTCAGAAACTTCTGACGCTGACGCCTGACAGGGTTGCTCTTTACGGCTATGCGCACGTCCCATGGATGGCGCGGCGGCAGTCGCTGATCCCGTCAGACGCCCTGCCCCAACCGGAAGAACGGCTGGCTCTTTTCGAGACCGCCCGGCAGCTCTTCGAATGGGACGGCTACGAGCAGATCGGCATCGATCACTTCGCATTGCCGGGTGACGGACTGGCGATTGCTGCACGGGCAGGCAAACTGCGCCGGAATTTTCAGGGATACACCGATGAGCCTTCCGAAACCCTGATCGGTCTCGGCGCCTCAGCCATTTCGCGCTTTCCGCAGGGATATACGCAGAATAACCCGGGCACATCCGCACATACCAAAGCCATCCGTGCGGAAACTTTCAGTACTTGCCGCGGTCACGTCTTCACTGCCGAGGACCGGCTGAGATCGCGTATGATCGAAGCGGTGATGTGCGACTTTTCAGTCAGCCGCCAGGACCTGGCAGACCGGTTTCCGGGGGAAATGGCGCTCGCTGACAGCTTACTGTCCGGGGCCGCGATCACGTTCGGAGATACTGTTCGCCTGACCGAACAAGGGCTTCGGATCACCGACGAGGCACGCCCGCTGGCGCGGATCATCGCCCGCTACTTTGACGCCTACGATATGTCAGAACAGGCGCACGCGTCCGCCATCTGACCGTCAGGTCGCGGCTTGCAACAGGGTTTGCGTGTAGGCATCCCGGGGCGCATCAAAAATCTGGTCCACCGGTCCGGCTTCGACCACGTCGCCCCGTTTCATCACCATCACCTTGTGTGACATCGCCCGCACGACTTTCAGGTCGTGGCTGATAAAGATGTAGGCCAGCCCGTATTTCTTCTGGAGATCCCGCAACAGATCAACGATCTGAACCTGAACCGTCATATCCAGCGCTGACGTCGGCTCGTCCAGAACCAGCAGTTTCGGCCGCAGGACCATCGCCCGCGCGATTGCGATCCGCTGACGCTGACCACCGGAAAACTCATGCGGATAACGGTCCATCGTGGCCGGGTCGAGGCCAACTTCTGTCATCACTTCCTGCACCAGCTCACGCGGAGCGCGGTCCGGATCCACATTGTGGATGGTCAGCCCTTCGGAAATGATCTGCGCACAGGTCATACGCGGGCTCAGCGAGCCAAACGGGTCCTGGAAAACGATCTGCATGTCCTTACGCAGACCGCGAAGCTCGCGGGTGGACCACTTGCGCACATCTTTACCCATGAAGGTAATGCCGCCTTCCGACGAAATAAGCCGCATGATCGCGAGCGCCGTCGTTGTCTTGCCCGAGCCGCTTTCCCCGACGATGCCAATGGTTTCACCCGCCCGCACGGTCATGTTGGCATCATTCACCGCTTTGACGTGACCAACCGTGCGCCGCAGCAAACCCTGCTGGATCGGAAACCAGATTTTCAGGTTGTCAGTCTGCGCAATTACTTCGGCGTTGTCAGGTACAGGTTCCGGGGCACCCGAAGGTTCCGCGCTCAGCAGTTTTCTGGTGTAGGGATGTTTCGGCGATCCGAATATCTCCGCAGTGGGTCCGGTTTCGACAATCTCACCGTGCTGCATCACGCAGACACGGTCGGCAATCCGCCGTACGATGCCAAGATCGTGGGTGATGAAGAGCAGCCCCATACCGAGGCGGTCCTTCAGATCTTTGAGCAGATCGAGAATCTGCGCCTGAATGGTGACATCCAGCGCGGTGGTCGGTTCATCCGCAATCAGCACATCCGGCCCGTTGGCCAATGCCATCGCGATCATCACCCGCTGGCGCTGCCCGCCGGACAACTGATGCGGATAACTGGACAGCCGTGTCTCCGCGTCCTGAATGCCCACCTGTTCCAGAAGTTCGAGAATACGCGCGCGGGCTGCGGCACCGGCCAGCCCCTGGTGCAGCGCGATGCTCTCGCCCAGCTGCTTTTCAATAGTGTGCAGAGGGTTGAGCGACGTCATCGGCTCCTGAAAGATGAAACTGATGTCGTTGCCGCGCACTTTGCGCAACAGCGTCTCATCCGCACCGATCATCTGCTGACCGTCGTATGTGACTGAACCGGACACTTCGGCGCTCTCGCCCAGCAGAGACACAGTGGACAGCGCCGAAACAGATTTGCCAGAGCCGGATTCGCCCACCAGAGCAACCGTTTCGCCCCGTTCCACGGAGAAGCTTACGCCTTTGACGGCCTCGCTCACCCGGCCGTCTTGGCGAAATCCGACCCGAAGGTCTTTCACGTCGAGCAAAGCGGTCATGAGAAGGTCTTTCTCGGATCAAAGGCATCGCGGATGCCCTCAAAGATGAAAACCAGCAGCGACAGCATGATCGCAAAGGTAAAGAAGGCCGTAAACGCCAGCCAGGGCGCCTGGAGGTTCTGTTTAGCCTGCAGTGTCAGCTCTCCGAGGCTGGGGGCAGAGGACGGCAGACCGAAGCCCAGGAAATCCAGGATCGCCAGCGTCGAAATAGTCCCGGTGATGATGAAGGGCAGCATCGTCAGCATCGCAACCATCGCATTGGGCAGCATGTGACGGAACATGATCGTCACGTTGGAGACGCCCAGAGCGCGGGCCGCGCGCACGTATTCCAGGTTCCGTGCGCGCAGGAACTCGGCCCGCACCACGCCCACCAGCGATGTCCAGCTGAAGAGCACCAGCAGGATGACGAGCAGCCAGAAACTTCGCCCCAGAATGGCGAACATGATGATGATCACATAAAGCGACGGCGTCGAGGACCAGATCTCAATCACCCGCTGAAATATCAGGTCGGTTTTGCCGCCGAAAAAGCCCTGTACCGCGCCGGCAATAATGCCGATCAGGCTGGACAGGCCGGTCACCACGAGGGTGAAAAAGATGGACAGCCTGAACCCATGCACAACGCGCGCCAGAACATCCCGTTTGGTGCCATCCGTGCCAAGGAGGTTCTCCCCGTTGGGCGGCAGCGGAGCCGCACCAGGCCGGTCAACGGCTGTGTCATAGGAATAGGGGATCAGTGGCCAGATCGCCCAGCCCTGCTCGATCGCCTCACCTTCGACTACGCCGTCAGCAGCATCTTCAATGTAGCCTTCGGGATCATCAAAACAGAGATCCAGGCCACCGGTCGCAATCAGGCATTTCACTTCCGGATCGCGGTATACTGCCTCTGTCTGGAAATCGCCCCCGAATGCTGTTTCAGGATAGAAGTTCCAGATCGGCGTGTAATAGTCGCCCCGGTACTGCACGAGGATCGGTTTGTCGTAGGCGATAAACTCCGCAAAGAGCGACAGCCCGAACAGGATGCCGAAAATCCACAGGGACCAGTACGCGCGCCTGTTGCGCCTGAAATTCCGCCAGCGTCGCTGGTTCAGCGGGGACAGAGCCATCAGCCTTCTCTCCGCTCAAAGTCAATGCGCGGATCCACCAGCACATACATCAGGTCGGACAGGATCCCGACGATCAGGCCAATCAGACCAAAGATAAAGAGCGTGCCGAAGACGATCGGGTAATCCCGTGCGACCGCAGCCTCAAAACCAAGCCTGCCCAGCCCATCAAGACTGAAGATCGTCTCGATAATGAGTGAGCCGCCAAAGAACACGCCGATGAACACAGCCGGAAACCCGGCAATCACGATCAGCATCGCATTGCGGAAAACGTGACCGTAAAGCACACGGGATTCCGACAGCCCCTTTGCTCGGGCCGTCATCACATAGTGCTTTTTGATTTCGTCGAGAAAGCTGTTTTTGGTCAGCAGCGTCAGGGTCGCAAAGGCCGAGATGGTCGAGGCGAGGACCGGCAGTGTGATATGCCAGAAGTAGTCCGCCACTTTGCCCAGCGTTGACAGTTCGTCAAAGTTGTCGCTGGTCAGGCCACGCAGCGGGAAAATCTGCCAGTAGGACCCGCCAGCAAAGAGCACCAGCAGCAGAATGGCGAAGAGAAATCCAGGGATCGCATAGGCGGCGATAATGGCGCCCGATGTCCATGTGTCAAACCGCGAGCCGTCCCGCACGGCCTTACGGATGCCAAGCGGGATCGAAACCAGATAGGCGATCAGGGTGGACCACAGCCCCAGCGTGATGGAAACGGGCAGCTTTTCCTTGATCAGATCAATCACTGAAATTGACCGGAAGTAGCTCTCTCCGAAGTCGAAGCGCATGTAGTTCCAGATCATATTCAGAAAACGTTCGACCGGCGGTTTGTCAAATCCGAACTCGGCCTCAAGCTCAGCGATGAACTCCGGCGGCAGGCCACGCGCCCCGATATATTGGGAGTCGCTCCCGCCCAAATCTTCGGCGCCCGCATCATTGTTGGTGCCGGAAAAGCCTTCGAAAACGTCGCCACCGCCCTGGATGCGGGCAATCGCCTGTTCGACCGGTCCGCCCGGCACGAACTGGACCAGCGCAAAATTTATCAGCATGATCCCCAGCAGCGTAGGGATGATCAGCAGAAGCCTTCTGACAATATAGGCGCCCATGGGCTTACCTCAGCGCTCCGGCCGCGCGCAGCGCATCTGCCTTGTCCTGGTTGTACCACCAGAAATCCAGGTTCCCGAGCGCATAAGCAGGGATTTCCTCAGGGTGTTCATACTGGTCGTAGTAGGCGACCCAGTGGCTCGGGTTATACCACACCGGGATCATAATAAATTCATACCGCAACGCCCGGTCGAGAGCTGTCAGTGTTGCCTGTTCCTCTTCACGGTTGGTCGCGTTCAGGGACCGGTTGATGATCTCATCGACCAGCGGGCTTGCCAGCCCGGCGGGATTGAAAAGGCTGAAGGCCGCAGCCTCTGAGCCGTAGCGCTGCATCAGGCCCGTGCCGGTGCCAAGAAAAGCACCATAAGCGTCAAACACCAGATCATAGTCCCGGTCGCGTTCGCGTGTCGTGTACTGGGCCGCGTCCACCTTTTCAAAAGTGATGTCGATGCCCAGTGTTTTCACGTTGGCAACGAAGTTCTCCATGACCGCGCTCAGCGTCGGAGACGTGGCACTGTTAAAGAGGAAATTCAGCTTCAGCGTTTCGCCGGCCGCATTGCGCCGGATGCCGTCATCGCCAACGCCCCAGCCCGCCGCATCAAGCATCCGCATTGCCTGACGCGCATTACGGCGGTCCAGCAGACGTTCCGCCCGCGAGGTATGCGGCTCAATCACGGGTTCACTGATCATTGCCGGTGGCACCAGATCACCAAGCGACTGCAGGAACGCCAGCTCGGCACCTTCGGGCAGACCGCTGGCCATCAGCGGGGTGCCCTGGGTGAAGGACGCGCGCTGGCGGAACAGACCGTATTGCAGGCTCTCGTTCGTCCACTCAAAATTGAAGGCAAGCGCGATGGCCTGACGCACCTGCCGGTCCTGCAATTGCGGGCGGCCCAGATTGAATACAATGCCCGACGGTGTCGGAGGCGACCCGTTCGGCAGTTCTTTGGTCACGACAAGGCCTTCCCGCTGCTTGGGGAAATCATACCCGGTGGCCCATTTTCTGGAATCGCCTTCGGTGCGGAAGGTGTATTCCCCGGCCTTAAACGCCTCGAAGGCTGCTGTGTCATCACCAAAGTATTCGATGCGGATGGTATCGAAGTTGTTCCGGCCAACGTTGAACGGCAGGTCGCGCCCCCAGTAATCCGGGTTTCGCTTGTAAACGATGCGCCGGTTCACATCGACGCTGTCGATCATGTAAGGACCCGAGCCTGGCGAAACATCCAGACGGCTTTCGTCAAGGCCATAGCCGGTTTCCTCATACCACTTCTTTGACCAGGCGGGCACGAAGCCGACCTGATCGATCAGGCTGCGGCGCGAAATGCCTTCCGTGAAATAGAACTTGATGGTGTAATCGTCGATCACCTCGACCTTCGGGATGCGCTTGCGCACTGCATCGGCGTAGGATTTGAGGCCCTCATCCAGCAGAAGGTTGTGGCTGAAAGCGATGTCATGCGCGGTGACCGGAGAGCCATCGGAGAAACGCGCCTCCTTCCGCATATGGAAAATGACCCAGTCTTTGGTTTCGGGGTACTCAACCCGCTCGCAGAGCAGACAATAGGATTCGCCATAGACATCTGCCGGGGCAGAGGCGCCGCCCGTTCCATCACCCAGCAGGCTTTCGTACATCATGCTCGACAGGGCACCGGCACGGCCTTTTCGCGTGTAGGGGTGCATTGAGTCGAAAGTGCCAACCACGCTCAGAGCGATTTCCCCGCCTTTGGGCGCGTCAGGATTAACATAGTCAAAGTGCGTGTAGTCGGCCGGATAGGTCAGATCGCCGTAGAAAGAATACCCATGGCTGACCACCATGTTGTCCTGCGCGCGGACAGCACCGGACCACATGAAGGCGCATATGAGGGTGAGAATGCCAAGACCGGCGGTCATTATGTCGGTACGCGAACTAAAGGGCACTGCCCGGCTCCGTGCGGCATTCATACGGAATTTCCTCCTGTTTATGGCCGAATTCTCCGGCTCATCTGCTCAGATGTAAGCTAAAGGGTCCGCAGGCCAAGATACAAGTTGCGAAAATGTGATCCGCCAGCGCGGAGCCCTTCTGCGCCAACAAAAAAGGCCGCCTGCATCACAGCAAGCGGCCTTTTTGGTTAAAAACGGGTTAATATCAGTCGTCGAGGCTGTCCATATAGGCAATCACGTCGGCCCGGTCTTCGATCTTTCTGAGACCTGCAAAGCTCATGGACGTGCCCGGCGCATAGGAAGACGGACGCTCAAGGAAATCGCTCAGGTTCTCAGGTGTCCATTCGCCACCCATTGAGGCCAGTGTTTCGGAATAGCTGAAACCGTCAGCGGCACCTTTGGGACGTCCGACAACCCCGTAGAGATACGGACCCGTTCCGTTTTCGCCTGCTTCAAGCTTGTGACATGCGGAGCATTTGCGGAATACTTTTGCGCCGTCCTCGACACTTGCCGACGCCAGTACCGTTGCGAAATCAACTTCCTCGACCTCGGCAGTCTCTTCACCGCTTTCAACTTCGATGACGTAGGATGCCTCGCCGTGCGCTTCGACGTGGTAAAGTTCCTCGGCGGCCCATTTACCCAGAAGGAACACAAGAAGCGCGCCGCAGACGCCGCCGGCCGCTTTGGTAAAGGTCATTGTGTCGAGCATTGATTCCAGATCCGTTGCTTTATGTTTGACGCGGTATCTATTGCTTCCCCTCCGGTGTGGCAAGGTGTAGTTACCGCGACCAAACGACCACTTTCCGAAGATTTTGTTCAAGGACGACCCGATGACCGCCGACGCCACAGCCAGGATTGCCTTTCAGGGGGAGCCGGGGGCCTACAGTCATGAAGCCTGCCGGACCGCACGCCCCGACATGACGCCTGTTCCCTGCCGGACGTTCGAGGACGCTATTGAGGCTGTGCGCAAAGGCGACGCGGAATTCGCAATGCTGCCGGTCGAGAATTCCACCTACGGACGCGTTGCGGACATCCACTCACTGCTGCCAAGCTCTGGCCTGCATATTATCGAAGAGGCGTTCGTGCGTGTCCGGATCAATCTCCTGGCGCTGCCGGGCGCCCGGCTCGAAGATATCAGGAGTGCGAAAAGCCACACCGTCCTGCTGGGGCAGTGCAGAAACTTCCTCGCAGAACACAACATCAGCCGCATCACCGGTGCGGACACTGCCGGATCAGCCAAAGAGGTGGCCGAAGCCGGAGATCCCGCTGTGGCAGCGCTGGCCAGCGAACTCGCCGGCGAGATCTATGGTCTTGATGTTCTGGCGCGCCATATCGAAGACGAAGGAAACAACACCACACGTTTCCTGCTGATGTCGCCCGAGGCCGATTACACCAGACGGGGCAAGGATGGCATGATCACCAGCTTTGTGTTCCAGGTCCGTAACCTGCCGGCCGCTCTTTACAAGGCGATGGGTGGCTTTGCGACAAACGGCATCAACATGACCAAGCTGGAAAGCTATATGGTGGGCGGCTCGTTTACCGCGACACAGTTTTACGCGGATATCGAGGGACACCCGGACGACCCCGCCGTTAAGCGCGCGATGGAAGAGCTGGATTACTTCACGAACATGGTCGAGGTTCTGGGGGTCTATCCGGCGGGCAATGTCCGCGCCTGACGGTCAGTCGTCCCGCGACGCTGCGTAACGGCTTTCCAGCCGCTGAAGATATTCCGCAACACGCGCCTCAAACTTCCTGTCCAGAGTCGTATGTGTGAATTTCAGGGACTTCACCAGCAGGCGCGCGGTCAGTGTGTGAGGCCGCAGTTCTGCGCTCACCGTAAGCCTTGTGCATTGTGGTTCGAGCCCGGTCAGTGCGACCGTTACGCCCCCCTCCAGGCCAGGTCCGGTCATACCCAGTTCAATCTGTTCCGGACGCTGCAGGTTCAGAAGCACAATGTCGACGCGCAGGGGCTTTCCCTGGATCCGGACATCCGCTTGCCACGCCGTGCCGGTCAGGCGGCCGTCGGTCGCATCTGTCCGCACAACATCGACACCCCGGCGGTGCGCCGCAGCTTCGAGGCTTTCGAAGTCGCAAAGCATTTCGAAAAGATCACCCGCCGGTACAGCCACTTCTTCCTGCGCAGAGAATTTCATGAGCCCGGCTCCGGATCGGCCTTTCCGGCCACCGTCCGGTTAATCCAACCTGTCCGCAAGCCAGTTCTCCAGCAGAAAATGTGCAATGGCGCCTTTGCGCGCCGGCAACATGAAAGGATGTTCTCCGGCAAAGGCCTGGGTCATTTCCTCGCGACTGACCCACATTGCGTCTTCGATTTCCAGCGGATCGACTGTGATCTCTTCGCTGACTGCTTCCCCTGCACAGCCAAACATCAGCGACGCCGGAAACGGCCACGGCTGACTTGCGAGATAGGATACCGGCCCGACGTACACTCCCGTTTCCTCAAAAACCTCGCGACGCACAGCCGCTTCAAGCGTTTCGCCCGGCTCAACGAACCCCGCGAGCAGTGAATACATGCCATCCGGCCATCCGGGCGAGCGCCCCATCAACACCGAATTGCCACGCGTAATCAGCATGATCACCACGGGGTCGGTGCGCGGAAAATGCGCCGCCCGGCATCCGGTACACCTGCGTTGCCACCCCCTGGGCGACGTCCGAGCGGTCTCCGCACTTCGCGCAGAAACGGTGCGTCTCATGCCAGCCCAGAATGGCTTTGCCCGTCGCGGCGAGTTCTGCGTCCCGCGGAGTGAGCCAGGTCATCACACGGCGGAGTTCAGCAAATGCCATGTCAGCAGGCAGATCCGGGTGGCGCTGTTCTGTGGGATCGAGGAATCCCCCAGCTGGTCAGGTTCCAGCCCGTCAGGTTCCCATGCCGAGATATCGAAAGCAAATCGCCCTGCTCCGTCTTCGCGCCCCAGAAATACCGGCGCATCAGCGGCCAGTTCCAGCACATCGTGATCCATCGGCAATCGTGCGAGGGATGCCGGATTTTCCATGTTGAGAAGCGGTTTACCGCGCCAGAAAACCACAGCACGCGCAGCCGCATCCAATGCAACTGCATGCAGCGCTTCAGGGTCGTCTCGGATTTCGCCGGCGCGGTCCAGACCGGAGCCGCCAAAGGTTACAGTTTCAGCAATGCGCATATTTTGACCCTGGTTTTTCCTGAGCCGCTACATGCCCGGTTTTCGCCCGGAAGTTCAAAAGGAAAATGCGCGGCCCCGCTGGACATTCCAACCCACGCATGATGTGATCAGGCATCGCTCACGCACAGGTTGTTTACTGAACTGCATCCGGAGGCACCAGAAATACCCCAAAGCCGCTCCTCTCCGGTCGCTCCCTGTACCGCCCGGCTGACAGTGCTCGCAACCAGCGATCTGCACATGCAGCTCTCCGATTTCGACTATGCCCGGGACACACCAGGAGGTGGTGACAGTCTTGCACGACTGGCACCGGTCATCCGGCGCGAGCGTCTGAAAGCGGAAGAGGATGGCGGCCAGTGCCTCCTTTTCGACAATGGCGATACGCTGCAGGGGACACCTCTGGCCGGATTTGTGGCCCGACACCCGGAAGTGGCTGAAAACCCGATGTCAGCCTGCATGAACGCTCTGGCCTATGACGCGGTGGGTCTTGGAAATCACGATTTTGACCACGGCCTGCCCGCGCTGAAACGCGCCCTATGCGGGTTTTCGATGCCCGTACTGAGTGCCAACACGACCTGTGCCGAACTGGCCAACCTGCAGACGTCAGCCCTGATTGAACGCGACATCAGATGCTCTGACGGGAAAAACCGTACACTGCGGATCGGTGTGACCTCGGTGGTTCCTTCGCAGACCATGAACTGGAACCGGCATCACCTGACAGATCATGCGGAGATTTCACCACCACTGCCGGCACTGACCGACCGCATCGCCGAATTGCGCGACGCGGGCGCACAGGTGGTCATCGTTCTGGCCCATATGGGCATCGCCCTCTATGACGAGGGAAAATCACCACAGAACCAGATCTTAGAAGTCGCCCGTGTACCGGGTGTCGATGCCGTGATTGGCGGGCACACACATCTGAAATTTCCGGGCGCGGATCACGCTGGCATCGACGGGATAGACAGCCACAACGGTCGGATCGGCAGAACGCCCGTCGTGATGCCAGGCGCCTCTGCATCGCACCTGGGGCGGATCAGGCTGCAACTTGAAATGGGCGGCGATCCGGACGGGGATTGGTCTGTAACGGGATCGGAAAGCGCACTGCTGACACCCGAACCGACCGACGCACCGGACCCTGAAATCGTCGGGTTGACCAGACCCGCGCACAACGCAACGCGTCTGCATCTGAATGAACATGTCGGCGAGCTTTCCAGCCCAATGCACAGCTACTTTGCCCTTGCCTGCCCGAGCGCTGTACCGGCGCTGATCGCAGCCGCAAAGAGGCGGGTTATCGCCAGCGCGGTGGAGGGCAGCACTCTGGCGGGTCTGCCTTTGCTGGCCGTTGGATCAACAGCCGCGACGGGTGGGTTCGACGGTCCCGGCAACTTTGTCAGCCTGTCCAGCGGTCCTGTGATGCGGCGTCACGTCGCCGGGCTGACCCCATATGCCAACCAGATCTGGGCGGTCCGGACGAACGGCGCCCGGTTGATCGACTGGCTTGAACGCTCGGCCCTGATTTTCAGCACGCTACGGCCTGATCAGCCGGACCAGCCACTGGTTGACGTGAATATCCCCGGTTTCCGCTTCGACACGATTTACGGTCTGTCCTATGAGATCGATCCGACACGTCCCCCGGTTTACGATCCGTCGGGCAGGCGCAACCCGGATGCGACCGGACGCATCGGCAATGTGACCTGGCAGGGTAAACCTCTTGACCCGGACCAGGAATTTCTGGTTGCAACCACCGATCACCGCACCGGCGGCGGTGGCGCCCTTAAACCCTTTGCCGATGAGGATATTGCATTCCGCGGGTATGCGCCGATGGATGAAGGGCTGGTGGACTACCTTCGCGCGCCTGACTGCAGCGAAGTGCGTGATCCGGTCCCCTGGAAATTCAGAACGCCCGGCGACTATTCAGCAATTCTCCTGACAGCACCTGATGCGTTGCAGTATCTGGATGAAATCAGTTCCTACAGGCCTGAGAGCTGCGGAACGAGTGCCGAAGGATTTGCACGCATCCGCCTGCACCTTTGACAGACAGACTTGCAGTCGATCTGCCCTTTGCCTATATCGACCACGAGAGGTTGGCGCGGGTAAGCGCCTCGCCAACCCGGTCAGGTCCGGAAGGAAGCAGCCGTAACGAGCCCCGCTTGGGTCGTTGTCCAGCCTCTCACCAGTCTCCTTACAGAACGAAGCGTGGCGCCAGACTTCACAGCCTGCGGGCCGAGAAGGTATCGCAATCCGCGATCATACCACTGTCAAATCCACGTTCGAACCAGCGTGCGCGCTGATCTGACGTCCCGTGTGTGAAGGTGTGTGGCTGCGGTATCCGGCCCGCCTGGCGCTGCAGATGATCGTCCCCGATCATACGTGCAGCATTCAGCGCCTCGGCAAGATCCCCGCGTTCCATAAGGCCGCGCACGGATCGTGCCCAGACGCCCGAGAGGCAGTCAGCCTGAAGCTCCAGCCGTACGGTGAGCGCATTGGACTGCTCTTTTGTGGCGCCTGCTCGCAACCGGCTGACCTGCGGCAGAATACCAAGCTCGTTCTGCACATGATGCGCGACCTCATGCGCAATCACGTAAGCAGCGGCAAAATCACCGCCTGCACCCAGTTGCCGGTCGAGCTGACGAAAGAACTGTGTGTCCAGATAGGCCATGCGATCCGCCGGGCAGTAGAAAGGGCCGGTGGCACCGGAGGCGCCGCCACATGCGCTTTGAGTTACACCGGAGAAGATCACAAGCTGCGGCGGCGTGTATCGCTGACCCGCCTGGTTTTCGAATATTCCGGCCCAGACTTCTTCGGTCGTTGTCAGGACCTTCGAGGCAAAAACAACGGTCTCATCATCCTGTTGGACAGTTTCCTGGCTCTGCGAGGTTGCCACAGGGTCGCCTGTCAGCAGCGGCGTCACGTCAATGCCGGTAAAATACCCCAGTGCCAGAATGGCGAGAACGCCGAAAAGGCCCAGACCTCCGGCCCTGCCGCGGCGGCCTCCGGCACGCGCCCCCTGCGCACCCGGACATTTCTGCTCGAACGAATTCCCTTCAGCCGCATACAATGAACTCCCACTCCTGCCCACATTCTGCACCCGGGCGCAGAGCCGGCACAACAGTTTCGTGAGAAATACCCCGGGACCCGCTGTGGGTTGTGTTTACGCGGGGCGCGCCAGGACATACGGTTAGCGGGTTCTGCGAATCTTGCTCACAGGGATCCTGATGTCCGACGAGATCCAAAACCGAATACCAGGTTCTCGCACGAAAATACCGCCCGGAAACCTTTGCGGATCTCGTTGGGCAGGACGCCATGGTCCGGACCCTCCGGAACGCGTTCGAAGCAGACAGAATCGCGCAGGCCTTTGTCATGACAGGGATCCGCGGGACCGGCAAAACCACCACGGCCAGGATCATTGCCAAGGGCATGAACTGTATTGGCGCAGATGGGCAGGGCGGGCCGACCACCGAGCCCTGCGGCACCTGCGAACATTGCACAGCCATCATGGAAGGCCGCCATGTAGACGTGATGGAAATGGACGCGGCCTCGAACACCGGTGTCGCGAACATCCGGGAAATCATTGATTCAGTGCATTACCGCGCCGCATCGGCGCGGTACAAAGTCTACATCATCGACGAAGTGCACATGCTGTCGACGGGTGCGTTCAATGCGCTGCTGAAGACGCTTGAAGAACCGCCGGCGCACGTCAAATTCATCTTTGCCACCACCGAAATCCGCAAAGTTCCCGTAACCGTGCTGTCCCGCTGCCAGCGGTTTGACCTGCGTCGCATAGAGCCAGAGGTTATGATCGCGCTCATGCAGCGGATTGCATCGTCCGAACAGGCAGAAATCACAGATGACGCTCTGGCACTCATTGCGCGCGCTGCAGAAGGGTCCGCACGGGATGCAACCTCGCTGCTCGATCAGGCAATCAGCCATGGCGCGGGTGAAACAACCGCTGATCAGGTCCGCGCGATGCTGGGGCTGGCGGACCGTGGTCGTGTGCTGGACCTCTTTGACCTGATCCTCAAAGGGGACGCCGCCAGTGCACTTACGGAGCTGTCGGCGCAATACGCCGAAGGCGCGGACCCGATGGCCGTCTTGCGCGATCTGGCCGAAATCACCCACTGGGTGTCTGTCGTCAAAATCACGCCCGAAGCAGCCGAAGATCCGACAGTTTCGCCTGACGAACGGGCACGCGGTCTCGCCATGGCGGAAAACCTGCCCATGCGCGTGCTGACCCGGCTGTGGCAGATGCTGCTCAAAGCGCTGGATGAAGTTGGCAGCGCACCCAACGCTATGATGGCCGCCGAAATGGCGATCATCCGGCTGACGCATGTCGCCGACCTGCCGAGCCCGGAGGAACTCGTCCGGAAACTGCAGGGGACGACGCCTCCGCCAGCGCCTCAGGGTACTCCGGGCGGAAACGGAGGGCACAATGGGGGGCCCGGCGCTCAGGCAACAGCCGGCGGTTCCGTTACCGCAGGCCGTCCGGCCGGAGCTTCCGGCACCGCGGGTGCCGTCACGGCCAGGGCTGTTGACACGGACGAAGCGCTCGCCCGGTTCCCGACATTTGAACACGTGGTCGAACTGATCCGGGCCAACCGCGACGTGAAACTACTGGTCGAAGTCGAAAACGGTGTGCGCCTTGGCGCGTATCAGCCCGGCCGCATTGAATTTACGCCCACAGATACGGCTCCGCGTGATCTGGCACAGCGCCTCGGACAACGGCTGCAGCACTGGACGGGCAACAGGTGGGCTGTGAGCATTGTCGGAGATGCAGATGCCAAGACCATTGCAGAAGTGCGCGACGCTGAAGGCATAGCTCTGCGCGAACAGGCCCACGAGCACCCTCTGATGCAGGCGGTCCTGGCGCAGTTCCCAAAGGCGGCGATCACCGCCATCAGAACTCCGGAACAGATCGCGGCAGAAGCCACTGAAGAGGCACTGCCCGAAGTTGAGGATGAGTGGGATCCTTTCGAGGACGACTGACGCACTTGTTCGGGGTGGGCCTGCCCGCCTATATTAAAGATAACGCGACACCAAAAAGGACGACGCAATGTTCAAAGGACTAGGCGGGCTCGGCGATATGGCCGGCATGATGAAAAAAGCCCAGGAAATGCAGACCAAGATGGCGCAGATGCAGGAAGATATGCACAGCATCATGGTCGAGGGCGCTTCCGGGGCGGGCCTGGTGAAAGCCACATGTTCGGCCAAGGGCGAACTGAAAACGCTGGATATCGACCCGTCGATATTCAACAGCGACGACAAGGAAGTGGTCGAGGATCTGATCCTGGCCGCGATCAAGGATGCCCAGACCAAGGCCTCGGAACGGGCCCAGGAAGAGATGGCAAAGCTGACCGAAGGCATGGGACTGCCGGCGGACATGAAGCTGCCGTTCTGACCGCGTGCGCCCGGAGGCCATAAAAGACATCACGACACCGCCGCTCTGGCGCAATTTCGGAGCCTGCGCGGTTATTGCGACCTCTGTTATGGCCATCATTTACCTCTGGCTTGAGGCGACCGCGGGCGTGCCGCTGTCTGACTGGGCGCTGGTCGCGCTTGTGGTGATCAATGCGTATGTGGTCTATGTGTTCGGGCTGCACATCTCGCGCGATCTGGCCGAGATGCTGCTGCACCTGCCCCGGCCCGACTTTGTCCCGGACGGCCTCGATATTCAGGGGCGGGTGAACCGGATCATCGCGCATCCGCCCGCCGTTCTAGCCGGTATCCTGTACGGCGCGGCCCTGGGCGCTGGGGCCTACATCATCGCGCCGCATCAGACGAACGAAACGCTGCGTATCGCATTTGGTCTGTTTGTCTGTGCCGGCAGTTCGATGATTGGTTTCGGGCTCTGGGCTATTTTCCGGTTCTGGCGGGGTTTCCTGCGCGTTCTGCCGACGCTGGAACTCGATATCCTGAACCTGTCAAAAGAACCTGTGCCTGCGTTTCTGCGGTTTAACAGCCGGGTTGTGCTTTTGTGCGCTTTTGTCGGGTCGATGGCGATACTGGGTCTGGCGCTGGCCGACTACAAAAGCACGCCGCCCATCATCATCTTTTCGATCTGCACGTTCCTGACGGTTGGCGCCACCTATGCCGTGCCGACGATCCCGCTGTCGAACCGGCTGAACCGGCTGCGCTCCGAAGAGCTCGACAAAATTGAACAGCAGATTTCCAGGCATGTGGCCGCGCTGAGCGACCCCAACGTCAACACCGAGGGCCTGCGGAAACTGAATGAACTGCGCGAGGCGCAGGGCATTATATCCGGTATCAAAACACTGCCGCCAGGCGGCCAGATCTCTGTCTCTGCGACAGCCTTTGTCACCGCCTTGTCATTCCTGCCTGCGGGCATACAGTACATCCAGCAGATGATGGCGGTTCCCTGACCGCAGCGGACACGGATTGGTTCAGGAACGGGCGCGCATGAGCAGTACCAGAGACATTGACGCACTGATCGAGCTGATGGCCAAACTGCCCGGCCTCGGCCCGCGTTCTGCGCGCAGAGCCGTGCTGCACCTGATCCGCAAACGCAGCCTCCAGCTGATCCCGCTGGCGGACACGATCCGCACGGTCGCAGAAACCGCGCGCGAATGCCTCAATTGCGGGAACGTCGGCACAACCGATGTCTGCGATATCTGCACCTCTGAAAAACGCGCCAATGGCGAGCTATGCGTTGTTGAGGACGTTGCGGACCTCTGGGCGATGGAGCGGTCCGGCGTGTTCAAAGGGCGCTATCATGTGCTGGGTGGCACATTGTCAGCGCTGGATGCTGTCGGCCCCGAGGAATTGCGGATTCCACGTTTGATTGACCGGGTTGCGGCTGAGGGCATCACCGAAGTTATCCTTGCTCTCAATGCCACGATCGACGGACAGACCACATCTCATTACATCGCTGATCAGCTGGAAGGCAGTGCCCGGCTGACCTCGCTGGCACAGGGCGTGCCCATCGGCGGCGAACTGGACTATCTTGATGACGGGACAATCACAGCAGCCATGCGCGCGCGCAAATCTATCTGATCCCGGCAGCCGGTCAGTTAACCTGCCGGCAGAACCGCCGCAGCGGCAGCATCAAAGACCCTGATGTCATCCATATTGTGGCTCAGCATCATTGCCCCCTGCAACGTTGCGAGGATCTGCGCGGCCTGTGCATCCGCGTGATCACCGCCTTCCCCGCCCGACAACGTGTCGGAAAGCCAGACAAGGTTCGCCTCGAAAAAGCGCTGCACGGCCGCTGAGACAACCTCGGGCAAGCCTGACGTTTCCGCACCAAGCATGCCGCACAGGCAAATCGCATCAGAACTGGTCAGGGCTTCACGATATGTCCGGCAATATGCAGAAATCCGGCCAGCAGCGGTTGATTCCGGCTCGGCCTGCGCAGCCAGAGCTTCAAAAAAGCGCTTGCTGTACCGGTCGACAAGCGCCACGCCAAGATCCTCTTTTTTGCGGAAATGGTAGTGCACGCTCGCGCTCTTGATACCCAGCGCATCCGCAAGGTCCCGGAAACTCACAGAATTATAGCCGCCCGTGCGTACACCACGTTCGGCCTCGTCCATCAGCAAATCGCGGGTGCCCGCCATCATGTCACCTGTCTGTGATCCTATCTACTACCAGATAGGCTTGACAGCCCTCAGGGTCAATGGCTACCACCTACCTATCACTAGATAGACAAAAGGAATCACACCATGAAGGTTTATGACTTCGAAGGCTTTCCCAACCCGGCCCGCATCCGCATTGCCCTGGCTGAAAAAGGTCTGGCAGATCAGGTTGAGTTCATCACCGTTGACGTGCCTGGCGGGGAACACAAAACAGAGGCTTTCCGCGCCAAAAACCCCAGTGGTCTGGTTCCGGCGCTTGAACTGGATGACGGGACGGTGATCGCCGAGTGCACTGCAATCACCGAATACATCGATGGGATTGCCGATGGCCCGTCCCTTGCCGGCGGCACACCGAAAGAGCGCGCGGTGACCCATATGATGCAGCGTCGTGCTGAGGCGGAGCTGCTGGACGCCGTTGGGGCATATTTCCACCACGCAACACCCGGACTCGGACCGGACATCGAAACAAACCAATGCGCCGAATGGGGCAACATGCAGAAAGACCGCGCCCTGAAAGGTATGCGGTATTTCGACAGTGTGCTCGCAGATCAGGACTATGTCGCGGGTGACAGTTTTTCGATGGCCGATATCACCGCATTTGCGGGGCTCGCCTTTGCCGATTTTGCAAAGATCGACGTACCCGAAGACTGTGCTAACCTGATCGCGTGGCGGCAGCGGGTCGCCAGCCGGCCCAGCATCGCAGGATAAGGACAGGACAATGGAACTGAACGCAGATTTCAGCAAACGCACCGTCGTTCACGCAGCGGACATTCCCTGGAAACCCTCTCCCATGGCGGGCGTCGACCGCCGCATGCTCGACCGGATCGGAGATGAGGTGGCACGGGCGACGTCAATTGTCCGCTACGCCCCCGGCAGCCATTTTTCCGCGCACACCCACACCGGCGGCGAGGAGTTCTTTGTGCTGGAGGGCGTCTTCCAGGACGAGCACGGGGATTTTCCCGCAGGCACCTATGTTCGGAACCCGCCGACGACCAGCCATACCCCAGGCTCGGAAGAAGGCTGCGTGATCTTTGTGAAACTCTGGCAGTTTGACATGAACGACCGGAACCAGTTCCGCATTGACACCAATGGCGACGGCTATCTTCCGGTCGACGGCGCACCCGGTGTGACCCGCCTGATGCTGCACAGCGACGACGCGGAGGACGTCTCTACCGAGCACTGGGAGGCAGGCGCTTCTGTCATGCTTGATGCGCCGGATGGCATGGAGGTGCTGGTGCTGAGCGGCGGGTTTGAGGAAGGTAGCGAAACCTTTGCCAAAGATTCCTGGCTCCGCCTGCCGCGCGGATCGGAAACAACCGCGACCGCCGGCGCAGACGGCACAAAGGTCTGGATCAAACGGCGCCACCTGGCGCAACCGCCCAAAGCGCCCGCGACCTGAGATCAGCTTCCGGCACGGTAGGTGACCTGTCCGGAACAGAAAACCCGGCGCCGGAAGGCGCCGGGTTTTCTGCTGTGATTTTATGCTCGATTCAGCTGCGCGGTGTGTCTTCGTCTTCTTCCTCATCTGAAGAATCCGGCAGGTTGAAGAAGCTATCCGCATCCGAGAAGTCCGCTGCAGACTTTTCCTCTTCTGCGCTTTCATCGGCCGCTTCGCCCGACAGCGTAAAGGTCTCAAGACCTTCAATCGCTGTGGGGATTTTGGGTTCGGCATCCATACCGAGGCTCTGCTCGGTGCTGACCAGTTTGCGGCGTTCGTCATCACTCATGACCGGCGCATCCGCCTCTTTCTTGGCTGCAGCTTTCTGAACCGCCGCATCAAGTTCCGACTGCTTGCAAAGACCCAGCGCTACCGGGTCAATCGGCTGAATGTTGGCAATGTTCCAGTGGGTGCGTTCGCGGATCGCCTGGATGGTTGGTTTGGTTGTCCCGACAAGCTTGCTGATCTGACCGTCGGAGAGTTCCGGATGGAACTTGACCAGCCACAGGATCGACGCCGGACGGTCCTGGCGTTTGCTGAGCGGCGTGTACCGCGGACCACGGCGTTTCTGTTCGCCTTCGGCCGCAGCGTTATACTTCAGCTGCAGTTTGTGCAGCGGGTTGGACTGCGCTTTGTCGATCTCTTCCTGCGTCAGCTGGTTGTTGGCGATCGGGTCAAACCCTTTGACCCCCTGTGCCACATCACCATCCGCAATCCCCTGAACTTCCAGTTCATGCATGCCCACGAAATCAGCAATCTGTTTGAAACTGATTGTTGTATTGTCCACCAGCCAAACGGCTGTGGCCTTTGCCATGATCGGTTTTGCCATGTTCATTCTCCTGCGAATCCACTTGCCGGCCCACGTCTTTCCCATCGCCTGGAAGGGCGGTCCCGGAGGCCGGAACGGGTTACCATTGTGGGGGAACTTGGGGCGTATATAGTCGGCACAACGACATAAGGAAAGACCCAATGCGCAGCCTGCTTCTCTGGCTTATGATCCTTCTTGCGTCCGGTGCCGCAGCCCAGGACCGTTCAGGAGAATTTGATTACTATGTGATGGCCCTCAGCTGGTCGCCGAACTGGTGCAACCGCACAGGCGACGCACGCGGGTCACCGCAATGCGATCCCGGTAAAGGGCATGGCTGGATCCTGCACGGTCTGTGGCCGCAGTATGAGCGGGGCTATCCCGAATACTGCAACACGAACGAACGCCAGCCCTCCCGCCGGATGACATCCGACATGGCGGACATCATGGGCACGTCTGGGCTCGCCTGGCATCAGTGGAAAAAGCACGGCACCTGCTCCGGTCTTTCCGCGTCGGACTACTATGCCCTGTCACGGGAAGCTTACGGCACGGTGACCCGCCCGCCGGTGTTCCGGCGCCTGAAAGAGGCTGTGCGGTTACCGGCCTCTGTGGTCGAAGAAGCCTTTCTGCGCGACAACGACCTGCTCAGCGCTGATATGATCACGATCACCTGCAAACAGGGGCAGATTCAGGAAGCGCGGATCTGTCTGACCCGAACGCTGGAACCCCGTGTCTGCGGTGCCGACGTTTTGCGGGACTGCACCGCGAGAAGCGCCCTGTTCGATCCGCTCAGGTAATCCTCAGCACAATTTTTCCGATGTGGTCGGAACTTTCCATCCGGGCATGTGCCGCCGCCGCGTCTTCCAGCGCGAATTCCCGATCCATCACTGGCGCAACGGTGCCGGCTTCCAGCAGAGGCCATACCGCCTCGCGCAGTTCCTGAGCGATGCGTGCCTTGGCAAGGTCACTCTGCGGTCGCAGGGTACTGCCGGTCATGGTCAGCCGCCGGGTCATGAGCTGCGTGAAATTAACCTCGGCTTTCATGCCCCCCAGAAACGCGATCTGCACAAGCCGCCCGTCATCCGCCAGCGCTTTGAGATTTCGCGCAATATAATCACCCCCGACCATATCCAGGATCACATCGGCACCGCCTGCTGCGCGGACCTCTTTGACGAAATCTTCTGTGCGGTAGTTGATGGCAATCTCCGCACCCAGCGCACGGCAGGCCTCACATTTGGCGTCACTGCCGGCGGTCGTGAACACGCGCGCACCAAAAGCGCGGGCAAGCTGAACAGCTGTCGTTCCAATACCCGAAGACCCACCGTGCACCAGAAACCGTTCACCTGCTTTCAGGCCGCCACGCCCAAACACATTGGACCAGACTGTGAAAAACGTCTCTGGCAGACAGGCCGCCTCACGCAGCCCCATGCCCGATGGTACAGGCAGGCAATGCGCGGCCGGTGTCGCGACGTATTCAGCATAGCCCCCACCTGGCAGAAGAGCGCAGACCGCGTCACCCACCGACAGCCCGGCAACACCTTCACCAACCGCTGCAACCTCGCCAGAGGCCTCAAGGCCCGGCAGATCACTTGCGCCGGGCGGCGGATTGTAAAGACCCGCTCGTTGCAGCGCATCCGGGCGGTTCACCCCGGCAAAAGCGACCCGGATCACCACCTGGCCATAAGCGGGCACCGGGACAGGACGGGTCGTGGCTTTTAACACATCCGGCGCGCCGTGTTCCGAAATCTCTACTGCCCGCATGGTATCTTTCATGTGCGATGTCCTCTGTGTTCCGGCACTGTCGTAACAGCACCGGACCGCACTGAAAACCCGATGGAGGCCGCCGCTCAGCGGTGGGGCTCCGTCCACCTGCCCGGCAGGTCATCGCGCTGCATAGACTGCGGCGCACGGATTTTCCCCAGCAACCAGTCCGGACCGGACATCAGCCGGCTGAGCACCGGGCTTTTGCGCGCCTGAGCTTTGAGCTTTTCAATCTGCATTACATCCGCGATCCGGCGTTCCAGGAACGCGCGGGTCGCCATATGATCCGGACTGTCATCTCCCAGCCAGTAAAGCACCGTCGCAGACCAGACCCCACTCAGCGTTGCCCGCTTGGTGTACCAGTTCACGTCGTCTGACGTATCACCCAGAGCCGTCCAGATGGCATCAGCGGTTTCCCAGATCAGGCGCGCGCCGTCCGCTGTGTAAAGCGGCAGCGCAAACAACGTGGTGCCGCGGCGCACAGCTTCCTTGTCCTCTGCGACCTCAAGGCGGATCCAAACCGCTTCGGTTACCTTGTCGCGAAAGCGCATATCCGACATATCCATTCCGGCCAGACGGTCCCGCATGGCCGCATCCCCCCGACGGTGAAACGCCATTGCCAGATCAACGGCCCCGCGCGGGCAGGCCGAGCGGGCAACTTCGGGGGCAATATCCGCATCCCGAATCGCTGCCTTAAATGTGGCCTCTGACCAGCCGTCAAAGGGCACATGCATCAACGCTGCTTCCAGCAACTGCTCCCGGGCCGTCTCATAAGGTACTGTCACGTGGCACACTCCTTGACGCTTCGCACTGTGGTACTGGACAATATAGCTCCTCCTTGCTATATGCCCACTTCCTGCAAATCCTTGCAACTCAACTTAGAAAGGTGGTGAAAACCACATGCAGGTTAGTGTTCGCGACAATAACGTCGATCAGGCCCTCCGGGCTCTGAAGAAAAAGCTCCAGCGTGAAGGTGTCTTCCGTGAAATGAAGCTCAAGCAGCATTTCGAGAAGCCGTCCGAGAAAAAAGCACGCGAGAAAGCTGAAGCGATCCGCCGTGCCCGTAAACTGGCACGAAAAAAAGCCCAGCGCGAAGGGATGCTCTGAGCAGACCCGCCGCATTGGCGACGAAAACATCAGCCTCTGAGCGGGAACACCGCTCGGAGGCTTTTTTTGCTTTGGTCACGACAGCCAAAAGGACGATTTGCGCGACGAAGCTGCCGTTTGGGGGAACCTACCTACCCCGGCGGTCTTTCCAGTATCGGAAGACTTCATAGCCCAGACAGTAGGCAATGAATGTGCCAAATACGAAAAATCCGGTGACGCTGAAGAAGCGCTCTGGAACGCCAATAATCCAAAGGATTATCAGACAAGTGAGCAAACTCATACGGATCAATGTACTCTTCATGATGTTTCCCAAAGCCACAGAACGCTAAAAATTAGCCTGGTTAGCTCTAAGCACAAACTAAAATAGTTGCGTAGTCACTGAAGGCTCCAAGTCGCCTGTCGCCCGCGTCACACTGGCAGGGCCGTCGTTTTGAAAACGGTGCGCAGCGCAAAACTGGACTGCATCTGGGCCACGCCCGGCAGCCGGGCCAGATACTGGCGGTGTATCCGGGCAAAATCCTCGGTGTTTTCGGCCACGACCTTCAGCAGATAGTCCGCTGATCCGGCCATCAGGTGGCATTCCAGAACATCCGGGATACGCGCCACAGCCTTTTCAAAGGCATCCAGAACCTCGTCTGCCTGTGCCTGCAGCGTGATCTCGACGAAAACTGTCGTCGGCACACCCATTTTGCGCGCATCCAGCAGCGCCACATAGTCCTTGATATACTTCTCTTTCTCCAGCCTCTGCACCCGGCGGTGGCAGGCAGACGGTGAAAGATTGACTGCCTCGCTCAGGTCGGAATTGGACATGCGGCCTGATCGCTGAAGCGCTTCAAGGATACGTTTATCTGTCGCGTCGAGCGTCATATGCGCAAACTTCTTCTGTTACTGACTGGTTTTGTCGAAGACTATTCGGAGTTTGCACGCTAACGCGAGCCAAAAATCGTGCCGTCTTGCGCCTTTTGAGCTGTATTCATCCATCAAACGCCGGATTTGGAGGAGATCCCATGATTATTGGTTGCCCGAAAGAGATCAAACCACAGGAGTTCCGTGTTGGCATGACACCCAACGCGGCCCGCGAGGCCGTGGCACACGGGCATGAGGTACTGATTGAAACGCAGGCCGGAACGGGTGCGGGCTTTGAGGACAGCGACTATGTTGAAGCGGGCGCAACCATTGCCGCCACAGCCGCGGATGTCTTTGAACGCGCGGAAATGATCGTAAAGGTCAAAGAACCGCAGGCCGTCGAACGCGCCATGCTGCGAGAGGGCCAGGTTCTGTTCACCTATCTGCACCTGGCACCTGACCCGGAACAGACCCGTGACCTGCTGGCATCCGGCGCGACCTGCATCGCCTATGAAACGGTTACGGACGATCGTGGCGGGCTGCCGCTCCTGGCTCCGATGTCCGAGGTCGCAGGCCGGCTGGCGCCGCAGGTCGGTGCCTGGACGCTCCAGAAAGCGAACGGCGGTCGTGGCGTGCTGATGGGCGGTGTGCCCGGTCTGGGCCCTGCCCGAGTGGTCGTGATCGGTGGCGGCGTCGTCGGCACACATGCCGCGCGCATCGCTGCGGGTATGGGCGCGGATGTGACGGTCCTCGACCGGTCCCTGCCCCGCCTGCGGTATCTTGACGACGTCTTCAGCGGGCAGTTCCGGACCAGCTATGCTTCAGCCGGCAACACCATCGAACTGGCATGTGCTGCGGATATGATCATCGGCGCTGTGCTGATCCCCGGTGCCGAAGCACCGAAACTGATCAGCCGTGCACAACTGTCGGACCTAAAACCCGGCGCAGCACTTGTCGATGTTGCCATCGATCAGGGCGGGTGCTTCGAGACGTCGCGTGCAACCACGCACCAGGACCCCATCTATGACGTGGATGGCATCATGCACTACTGCGTGGCCAACATGCCGGGTGCTGTCGCCCGCACGTCCACGATCGCTCTGGGCAATGCCACCATGCCTTTCATGCTGGCCCTGGCCGACAAAGGGTGGAAGCAGGCATGCCAGGATGATCCGCACCTGCTCAATGGTCTGAACGTGCATGACGGCAAACTGACCTACTATGCCGTGGGCAAAGCGCTCGGGCTCGACGTTGTGTCCCCGTCACTGATCGTCAAAGGGTAGGCTGCTGCCCCCGGCCTGCGCCCCTCAAAGAGCGGGCGCAGGTGCTGCACCCGTGCTGCAGCAAATTCCGTGAAGGTGACCACCCTGCGTGTCCGCCTGAGATCCGCGTGGGTCAGTATCCACAGAGGCCGGTAGGGGATGAGCGGCAGCTTCCACAGCCGTTCCATCTCCGGTTCCGTGTCGCCCAGAAAGCAGGGAATGCGTGTTGCGCCAATCCCGGCCCGGACTCCAGCCAGCGCCGCATACATGTCATCCACGGTCATCGCGATACGCCGGTCCGGCCAGGCCTGCTTCAGAATATCCGGCGGCCCGGGCCAGTGTGCGAACCTTATCCAGTCGAGCGGAAGTGTCGGGTCGGCCCGCAGGCGACTGGCCTGCTCACGGCTGACATACACGGCAGCCGACTGCCCGGTGATACGGCGGCCCACAAGTGTCTCCGAAGGCTCATCCGAAATGCGGAAGGCAACATCCGCTTCGTGGGCGGTCAGATTCAGCTGTCGGTTCGCCGCGACAATCCGCAGGTCGATCTCCGGATACCGCCTGCAGAAGTCGCGCAGAATGGGCGCGAGCACCCGTTCGACCACAAGCTGCGGCGCAGTGATCGTGAGCGGCCCGCTCAGGCGCTGGTCGCGCGCACTCAGGCTCCGGCTGAGGTCATGCCCTGCGGCTTCCATTTTTTCTGCCGCACGCGCTGCCTCAAGACCGGCATCTGTCGGGCGGTATCCGGAAGCTGACCGGTCAAACAGACGGGCGCCCATGGCCTCCTCTGCCGCTGCAATCCTGCGCGATACAGTGGCGTGGTTGACCCGCAGCGCGCGGGCCGCCCCGCTGAGACCGCCGTTGCGCACGCACTCAAGCACATATCGAAGGTCATTCCAGTCGGTCATGCTGATCATTATTGCACAACTGTTTTGCAATGTTGACCTGTTTCCGCACAACCTGCTGCGCCGTATCGTGGCGGCAGAAATCGGAAAGGAACCATCATGACCACTTACGCCATTGCAACATTGCGCGTGAAAAACCCCGAAAAGCTCGCTGCCTACCGTGAAAAGGCGGCAGATGCGCTGGCCCGCCACGGTGGCAGCGTCGTTCAGGCCTCGACCGATCTGTCGCTGATCGAAGGGGCCGGCCCGCTCCCGGACGGCGTTGCTGTGCTGAGCTTTCCTGACCGCGACGCAGCGCATGCCTGGATCAACGACCCTGAACTCGCCGCGACTCATGCGCTCAGGACCGAGGGAGCCGATACTCAGATCGCATTGCTCTGAACAGGCCGCTGCGTGTCGGACCAGCAGGACCGCGCCCGACAGGCGCGGTTTCACTTTGTCGTTTATTGCCCGGCGGTTGCATGCCGATCTGCAGCGCCGGGCCGGCTGCTTCGCGCCGGGCGTCCAGAAATTCCGTGCCAGAACCCGCAAAATCGGGTTTAATCCCCGCACATATGTTCATTTATTGCGGGAAATAACGATGAAACAACGTAACACAATTTCCGCAGCGCTGGCCGCTGCGATGATGCTGACCAGCCCGGCGGTGGCCGATTCCAACCTTGGAGCCTTTGCCGTGGGCGCTGCCGTCGGGGCCATCGTCAATCAGCAGGTGAATAACAATAAAAAGAAGCAACAAACCGTTGTTCGCAAGAACTACTCCAACAGCTACCAGCGCCAGCAGAACCGCGAAGTGCAGTCCGCGCTGAACGCCTTTGGCTTTCCCGTAGGTGTCGTGGAT
Source organism: Roseobacter sp. S87 (assembly GCF_055693285.1). The sequence goes on along the minus strand of NZ_JBVFTR010000004.1, from coordinate 3,660,800 downwards.
GGCTCGCTGGGACGCCGGTCGCGCACCGCGATTGCAAACTATCAGGCCTATATGGGCTATCCTGCAACGGGGTATCTCGAAGAATACCAGCGCGTGTCACTGGTCTCGAGCCATCAGCGCCTTCAGGCCGGTGGTGGCAGCGCCTATCCTCAGGTGGTCGCGAACGAAGGTACGCAGGGGCTGCTGAAGGCTTTTGCAGACCCGAACTACGCCTCCAACCGGTATGGCGGTGGCACAGCACCCGCCACAACGACAACGGCTGCCGTTGCACCTCTGGCACCACTGGCGCTGAACAATACGCAGGCTGGTGCATCCATGGTCGGTCACTGCCGGGCTGTGAACACACAGACCGAAGCGAACGGCGTCATCCTCGCCAGCAATGTCACCAACCCGGATCAGGCGCTTGGGGAACAGTTCTGTGACGCCCGGGCCGATGCCATCCGCCAAAGCGACCTGCTGCGCGCATCGGTCGACCAGTCGGATGCACAGCTACGCGCCGGTTGCACACAGATCGCTGATGCAATGGTACCGGCCATTTCAGAAATCGCAACGCAGGGGGCCGCGTCCGTTGCCGTGACCGCTCAACAGACAGCAAATGCACTCTTCAGCGGCGATATGGCGACTGCGGCCGGGTACGGTCAAATCTGCCTCGGTCTGGGTTATCGTGAGGATGATGCAGCCATGGCGCTTGGCGCGGCAACGGTCATGCTCGCAACGGGCCGCGCGCCCTATGCCGAGTTCGTGGGCCACCATGTGCGCTGGGGTTTCGGCACAGATGCACCGCGCGGGTCATCGCTGGGCTGGTATGACACCGCCGTGACAGCAATGGACAATGGTGCGGAGCCCGCTGTGCTTCCCGCGAAGAAACGCGCCCGGAACGCGGTGATCCGCGCCTCCATCAGCACAGTTGCGCCACCGGCGCCGGTGCAGGCCCTTAGCGGAGGTGGCGCACTGCCGGCTCTGAACCTCAACAAAAACTGAGCCAGACAGATACGAAAAAAGCCCGCAGCTTCCGGCTGCGGGCTTTTTTGTTTTCAGAACTGAAAACTTCAGTCTTTTTTGGCAAGCGCGTCGCGGATTTCCAGCAGAACGTCCAGCTCGCTCGGACCTTTTGGCTCTTCCGGTGCCGCCTCTTCTTCTTTTTCAGCAGCTTCCTTGATCCGGTTCACCATCTTGACCAGCAGGAAAACAACAAAGGCCACAATGACGAAGTTGATCACCGCCATCACAAATTTACCGACAGCAAACACCGGCGCTCCGGCTTCGGTCGCAGCTTCAATGGAAGCATAGGTTTCTTCGCCCAGCACATAGAACCAGCCGGAGAAATCGATCCCACCGGTGAAAAGCGCAATGATCGGATTGATCAGATCGCCGACCAGTGATGTCACGATCGCCGTAAAGGCGGCACCGATGATAATACCAACGGCCATATCCATGACATTGCCCTTGGCGATAAAATTCTTGAATTCGTTGAGCATTGCTGTCCCTCGCACTGTTGCACGGCGCACAGTCTTCCGCTGTGCCCCCTGTGCGCGTGTTAACACATAACTGCGCGTGTACGAGACTGTTTTTACGGGGAAAGAAGACTAGCTTTACCCCGTATCACAACTCAGAGGAGACAGTCCCGATGGCTGATCTGTCCGCATTTCCGATCAACAACCGATGGCCGGCCAAAGACCCGTCCGTCCTTCAGCTCTATTCCTTTCCGACACCCAACGGGGTCAAAGTCTCTGTAGCGCTGGAAGAAATGGGCATTCCCTACGAGGCGCACACCGTTACGCTGGCCGATGCGGACGTCAAAAGCCCGGAGTTCCTGTCGCTCAACCCTAACAATAAAATTCCGGCCATCATCGACCCTGACGGTCCCGGCGGAGAACCGCTGACGCTCTTCGAGAGTGGTGCCATCCTGATCTATCTGGCGGAGAAAACCGGCAAACTGATCGGCACCAATGCCGCACAGAAGGCTCACATCATTCAGTGGGTCATGTTCCAGATGGGGGGTCTCGGCCCAATGCTGGGGCAGCTGGGCTTCTTCTGGAAATTTGCGGGCGCCGAGTATGAGGACAAACGTCCGCAACAGCGCTATGTCGCGGAAGCCAAACGCCTGCTGGGCGTGCTGGATCGTGAGCTTGAGGGCAAAGAGTGGATTGCCGGGGATTATTCGATTGCGGATATCGCCATTGCCCCGTGGATCAATGCACTGGACTTCTATGGCGCAAAAGACGCCGTCGGGTACGAAGATTTCAGGAACGTGGTGACTTACCGCGACCGGTTCTACGCCCGTCCGGCCGTGGACAAGGCCAAGAATATCCCCCACGCACACCAGCATAAAAAGGAAACGGCGGGTCAGAGACCCGCCGTTGTTCGTCCGGACAGTGAGACGTCTCAACCGGGCAGCTTACCCGTAAGCACATAGCGCAGGATTTCGACGACCTGGCGGGGTTCTTCGGCGACGGCAAGTGCAGCGGCATCGACTTCCTTGAGCGGATGCGCGTGCTCAGGTCCGTGCAGAATGATCAGCGATTTGCCCAGCGCGGAAGCATAGCCTGCATCAAATGCCGCATTCCACTGTTTGTATTTCTCACCGAAGCGCACGACCACCACGTCCGCATCAGCGATGCCCTTGCGGGTGCGGATGGCGTTGACCATCGCGCCCTTATGATCGTGCCAGTATTTGTTGTCCTCGGCTCCCAGAATGGCAACGCCACAGTCGTCGCTGGCATCGTGGTCCGTCACCGGACTGTCAAAGCTCACATCAAGCTCCGACGCGCCCTGCACGATCTGTTCACGCCAGTCGGTGTGGATTTCGCCCGACAGGTATACTTTCAGTGTCATCCCGTAGTCCTTTCAGAGGCCTGACGTCAGCCGCGAAGGCTGCCGCCGCTCGCTTTGGTCACCTTGTCGACGACCTTCGCGCTGACTGCCTCGATATCTTTTTCTGTCAGCGTCTGATCTTTTGGCTGCATCCGCACGGTCAGTGCGAGTGACTTCTTGCCCTCGCCCAGATTGCCCCCGACAAATTCGTCAAAGACCCGTACATCGGCGATCAGCGCCTTATCCGCCCCCATGGCGGCATTGATCAATGTAAGTGCCTCCACACCGGTATCCACCACAAAGGCAAAGTCCCGTTCAACCGCCTGAAGATCACTGATATCCAGCGCAGCCCGCGTCGCCCCGGACTTACGCGGCATCGGCACTTCGGCCGGCCAGAGCGTGAAGGCCATTGCCGGTCCTTTCACATCCATCGCCTCAAGCACACGGGGGTGCAGTTCACCAAAGACACCCAGCACCTTTTTAGGGCCAAGGCAGATCGTGCCATGCCGTCCCGGATGAAACCAGTCAGCGCCGTTGCGCATGATCTGAACACGCGCCGGGGCACCAATGGCCGCAAGCACAGCTTCGGCATCGGCTTTGACGTCGAAGACATCCACGGCCCGGTCTGAGCCATGCACATCCTTG